>DCUC01000038.1:6412-18094 GCA_002329705.1 Caryophanales bacterium UBA1424 | reverse complement strand
TCGCCAATCACGGCGTCCATCAAGGCATCATCGCCTCGGTCCTTGATTTCCGCTATCACTCGCTCGATGAGATTTTGACCGCCGCCAAGAGCAAGAGATTCCCATTGATTGTCATCTTGGATTCGCTAAAAGATCCCCACAATCTCGGAGCCATCTTGCGGACATGCGATGCTTTTGGAGTCGACGGTGTCATCATCAAGAAACGCGGACAAGTGCCGCTAAACGCGACGGTCGCCAAAGTTTCAACAGGGGCGATTGACCACGTTAAGGTTCACGAAGCCAGCAATCTCAGCAATGTGCTTTCAAAACTCAAAGATGAAGGTTTCTGGATTGTCTCAAGCGATGGTAGCGCCCAGATGGACTATCATCAAATCGATGCCCAGAGACCGCTCGCCCTCATTCTGGGAAGCGAAGGCGAAGGGGTCAGCGAACTCTTGCTTAAGCGCAGCGATTACATCGTCAAAATTCCCATGTTTGGTCACGTCAATTCGCTCAATGTTTCGGTCGCCGCCGGCATTCTAATCGCTAGTATTATCGCAAAGCGATAAATATCTCCCGAGGAGGATTAATGAGTCATTCACAAGTCAGCGATGAGCAACTGATTTTATGCTATCGCCAAAATTCAAAAGAAGCTTACGATATCTTGCTTAAGCGCAAGCATCATGATGTTTTGCCACTCTTAAAAAAATACGCTAATCAGTGCAAACCGTTTGGAGTTGAAATGAATGATCTTTACGCCGTTTATCTCGAGTCTTTTCATAAAGCTATTTTGCGATTTGTCTTCGAAAAAATCACTTTTCAAACTTACTTTCTAAAAGTTCTTAATCGCGATTTGGCCGGATTCTTTCGCTTGGTATCAAACCCCAATATTCCGCGTAATAACTGCTTTAGTTTAGACTCTGAAGTCGGTCCTGATACCACTCTCACCTTTCATGATGTCCTCGCTGATTCCTCACAGAAAATCGATGCCAGAAGTTATGTCAAAGTCACCTCAGCCTACGATTTAATTAATGGCGAACCAAAGAATAGCCGTGAGGAAACCATCAAGCGCATCATCATTTTAAAAGTTGCCGGTTATTCGATCTCGGAAATCGCCTCACTGACGAATTTGAAGCCTGCTTCGATACGTCGGCGACTCAGCGGCTTTAACGACGGTGAACTCGCTGATCAGCTAAAAAAATGCCTCATGTAAGCGCGTCCGCATTCAATCATTGACAGACCTTTTGCTGAATGCTATATTTTGTAGGCAAGATGTAAGGTAGGATAATCAAAATGATGCGTCAAAAAATTATTTTAATCTGTCCGATTTGCTTAAACCGCAACTACACGACGACGAAGCGGAAAGATGCCGCGACGGGTCGTGTCGAGTTAAAAAAATACTGTCCGCACTGCAATGCGTACACCTTGCACAAAGAAAGTAAATAGGAGGCTTGTTCATGGGAGTTAAAAAGTATACTGCCGAAGTTATAAAAGAAGGAAAGCGCGTACGCTGGCCAAAGCGAGAGGAGCTGCTTCCGACAATTATTGTCGTCGTGGCAATCGCTGCCTTTGCCGCTATTTTTCTGAGCCTTGAAGACTGGGCGGCCGGTTCGCTTCTCCAAACCTTAAAAGAAGCTTTCGCAGAATGGAGCAAATAATTATGGGACCAGAATTAGGCAAGAAGCAGTGGTACATCGTGACGGCATATTCCGGTCACGAAAACAAAGTTGCCGAGAACATCAAGACGAGAATAACCCGCATGAATCTCAGCGACTATATCTTTAAAGTGCTCGTCGCCGAGCAGGAAGTCAACGTCTTAAAAGACGGACTGCCAACCGGCAAAACAAAAATGAAAAATTTATATCCCGGCTACATTTTCGTCGAGATGGTAATGACTGACGAATCATGGTTTATGGTTCGTAATACCCCCGGAGTCACCGGTATCGCCGGCTCTTCCGGAGGCGGACAAAAACCAACGCCCGTCACCCGCGAAGAAATTGAACCCGTCTTAAAGAGGATGGGCATCATCGATGAATCGATGTATGACCGCTACAATGTTGGCGATCTCGTCAAAGTTATTCACGGTCCTCTTGAGGGCACCGAAGGTCGTATCCTGTCGATTGATAAAGAGACCGGAGCCTGCCGCGTCGAAACCGTCTTCTTCGGACGGCCGACACCCGTCGATGTCGAATTCAGCGAAATCGAAAGAATCTAAGAAAGTCCCTTCGGGGGCTTTTTGTTATCATATCGCTTGTCTGTAGCAACCATTTGTAATAACTTTATGTTGCGTGCTTTTAGCACGTTTATGAGGTATCGTTATGAAAAAAATTATATATACCGTCGAGGGTCTCGACTGCGGAAACTGCGCCGCCAAAATCGAACGCCATTTAAACAAGGATGAAACAATCGCTCATGCGAGCCTTGATTTTGCTAGCGCCCGCCTTTATGTGACTTATAAAGAAGAAGCATACAATCTCCGCGAGTTGACGGATAAAATCAAAGAAGTCAATGATGATAATCTCACGATTTCCTATCCGGAAAAAGCCGGTGGTGAAAAGAAGAAAGTGATGAGCAAGAAGATCATATCGATTATCATTCGCCTTGCGATATCAACACTATTATTGCTCGTCGCCACATTTCTCGTCCCTCACGAACTGCATTGGCTTCAAGTTGTCATCTATTCGCTCTCCTTAGGCGTCATCATCTATGACATCACCTGGAAATCAATTGCCAAGATCATCCGGCTTCGCAATCCGCTTGATGAGAATCTCCTGCTGACGATTTCGGCAGTCGGTGCTTTTTTAATGGGTCTTCCCATCTTAGGGTCTCACGGCGAATACATCGAAGGCATTATGATTATCGGTTTTTATCAAATCGGACAGATTTTCGAAGAAATCGCCATCTTGAAATCGCGGCAGGCGATTACAAACGCCGTCGATCTTCGCGGCGATACCGCTAATCTCCTTTTAGAAGATGATATAAAGGTTGTCCATCCCAATGAGCTAAAAGTTAACGATAAAATTGTCATTAAAGTCGGAGAAATTATTCCCGTCGACGGACTGGTTATCGCTGGTGAAGGAACGCTTGACACTTCAAGCCTCACCGGCGAGTTTATCCCGGTCAATATCGGCGAAGGCGAAAAAGTGTTGAGCGGAAGCATTCTCAAAACTGGATCGCTGACCCTTCGAGTCGAACGGCAATATGAAGACAGCGCCATCGCCAAGATACTCGACCTCGTCACCAGCAGCGGTGAACGAAAATCCAATGCTGAGAAATTTATTACTAAATTCGCGCGCTTTTATACCCCGGTCGTCATGATTCTGGCGGTCCTGGTCGCTCTCGTGCCTCTTGCTTTTCCAAGCCAAAGTTATACGGATTGGATTTATAATGCCCTTTCCGTTTTGGTCGTTTCATGCCCGTGTGCCATCGTCATCTCTGTCCCCCTTGCCTTCTTTTCCGGCATCGGCCTGGCCAGCAAAAAGGGCATTATAATCAAAGGTTCCAACTACCTTGACGAACTGAGTAAATTAGGATTCATACTGACCGATAAAACCGGAACATTAACCTATGGCTATTTTGAAGTTAAAAAGGCGGTTCCGGTCGGTCTTTCCGAAGCCGAATTCTGGGATTATTTAGTGGCGGTGGAAAGTCAGTCAAATCATCCGATTGCCAAAGCCATCTTGCATACTCATAAGCGCCAAAAAACCCACAAGTTGCAGCAAAATTACCGCGAATTGCCTGGTTTTGGCGTAGAAACCACTTATCAAAACCACCGGCTTTTAGCGGGCAAACCCGCCTTTCTAAAAGAAGCCGGAATCGAAGTTCCGGGCGTCGATGAAATCGGCACGATCATCTACCTCGCGGTCGATGGCAACTATGCCGGTTTTGTGGTCCTCAACGACACGGCGAAAGTCGATTCAAAATCGATGGTGGCTAACCTTAAGAAAATGGGTATCAAAACGATACTTCTCTCCGGTGACAAAAAAGACAATGCCGCCTTGATAGCGGGAGAACTCAATATCGACGAACATTATGGTTCTCTGACTCCTGAAGATAAGCTCACCATTCTCGAATCTTATCTCGCTAAAAATAAAAAAGGAGTCGGCTTTGTCGGCGACGGCGTCAACGATGCCCCTTCGATCATACGAAGCGATGTCGGCTTTGCCATGTCCGGCATCGGTAGCGATATCGCCGTCCAAAACGCCGAAGTCATCATCGTCAATGACAATCCGATGAAGGTCGTCGATGCCATCCGCATCTCAAAAATGACGAGGTCGGTCGCTATTTTTAATATCGTCTTTTCGCTGCTGGTCAAGTTTTCCATCATGGTTTTGATCATCGTCGGAGTGCTGGGTGAAATGCAGATGACAATCGCGATGCTCGCCGACACCGGATTAACTGTTTTGATGATAATCAACTCGTTGCTGCTTCTTTATCGAAAGGTATAAGTTTTTATAAAAAAACATTTTTAAAAATGTTAACATTTTTTAAGAAGATGAGGTTTCGCACTTCGTCTTCTTTTTATTGATATTGCCAAAATTTTCTTGTATGTGGGCATGGTATTTGTTAAAATACTTCAGCGTGCGTTTTTGTGTGTAGACATTGTGAGCGCTCGCAAGTCTTGTGTGGAAGGATGCACGATTCATCCCTCGACCACAACACGGACAACAAATTCACTACAAAGGAGGAATGTCACGTGAGTAAAAGAATCGCTAAAGTCGTGAAGATGGAACTTCCGGGCGGCGAAGCCAAACCCGGACCCAAACTCGCCTCAGCCGGTGTCATCATGCCGAAGTTCTGTACGGACTTCAATGCGAAGACTGCTGACCGCCGCGGTGAGACCGTTCCGGTTATCATCACGGCCTATGAAGACAAATCACACGATTTTGTCATCAAAACGACGCCAGTCGCCGAACTGTTAAAAAAGGCTGCCGGCATCGCCAAAGGTTCCGCAAACCAGAAAACTACTAAGGTCGGACACATTAGTAAAGCCAAATTGCGGGAAATCGCCGAATACAAAATGCCCGATCTCAATTGCAATGATATCGAAGCTGCTCTCAAAGTTATCGAGGGCTCAGCTCATAACATGGGCATCACGATCGACGAGGATTAGTGGGAGGGTTTAGAACCCGTCCGTACCACCTAGGAGGAATAAAATGAAAGTAGGTAAAAAATACAAGGTCGTCGCAGAACTTGTCGATGTCAACAAACTCTACACCATCGAAGAAGCTGCCGAACTTGTCAAAAAGACTTCCACCGTGAAGTTTGACGCTACCATTGATGCTTCTTTCCGGCTTAACGTTAATCCCAAAGTCGCGGATCAGCAAATCAGAGGCACGATTAATCTGCCTCACGGTAACGGCAAGACCAAAAGAATCTTGGCCGTCACCAACAAAGTCGAAGATGCGAAAGCAGCCGGCGCGGATTTCGCCGGGGGCAAAGACATGCTCGAAAAAATCCAAAAAGATAACTGGTTTGATTTTGATGTCATCGTCGCCACACCGGATATGATGGGCGAACTTGGCAAGATGGGTCGCGTCCTCGGACCAAAAGGTTTGATGCCGAACCCCAAGACCGGCACCGTTGCCGTCGACATCGCCAAAGCCATTCACGAAATCAAACGCGGTAAAGTCGAATACCGTGTCGATAAAGACGGAAATGTCCACGTTTCTATCGCTCGCGTGAGTTTCGATACCACCAAGATCGCTGAGAATCTTCAATCGCTTTGCGATTTGATTGTCAAGGTCCGTCCATCAAGCGTGAAGGGCACGTACATTAAGAACGCCGTCATTCACACGACCATGGGACCATCGATTAAAATTACTTTCGCTGGTCGCTAGTCAAATTCTGAAGAAGCACAATATACCATAGACAGCAACGGCCAAGGGGCTTAATCAGGTTGCCGAGGTAGATAAAAATACACCCAGATACGGGTTCATCACTCATAGTATATTGGAGCCTCATAGTCGAAAAACTAACAAAGGAGGTGAAGAACAAGATGAATAACGAAGTCTTAAAAGCCAAAGAAGCAGTCGTCAGCGAACTAAAAGACAAATTGTCTAATTCGCAAACGCTCGTCGTCTTCGAATACCGTGGCATGAACGTCCAGGAAATCACCGCTCTCCGTCGCGCTCTGCGCGCTGAAGGCACCGAAATCGGCGTCTATAAAAACACGCTGCTCGAACGGGCGGCCGAAAGCCTTGGTCACAAAGATTTATTGCCGCACCTCGTCGGTCCCAACGCATTTGCGTTTTCCAAAGACGTGATCGCCGGCCCCAAAGTCCTAGCTAAATTTGCCAAGCGCAACGAAAAGCTGGTCATCAAGGGTGGTATCGTCGAAGGCAAAGTCGTGAGCGCCAAACAAATGGTAGCTCTTGCCGCATTGCCGGGTCGCGATGGTTTAATCTCTATGTTCTTATCGGTGCTCCAAGCACCAGTCCGCCAATTTGCGTGTGCCGTTCAAGGCATCGCGGACAAAGCCAATTAATGCCACTTTAGGAGGAAAAATCAAATGGCTAAATTAACCAAAGAGGAAATTATTGCCTCATTAAAAGAAATGACCGTTCTTGAACTCAACGAACTCGTCAAAGCTGTCGAAGATGAATTCGGCGTGACCGCTGCCGCTCCTGTCGCTGCCGCTGCCGCTCCCGTCGAAGAAGAAGAAGAGAAAAAAGGACCGACCGATGTCAATCTCGTTCTCAAGGCCGTCGGCATGTCCAAAGTCGCCGTCATCAAAGCTGTCCAGGCCATCACCGGCTTAGGACTCATGGATGCCAAGAAGTTAGTCGACGGCGCTCCTGTCAACATCAAAGAACACATTTCACCAGTCGAAGCCGAAGAACACAAGAAAGCTCTTGTCGCCGCCGGCGCCGAAGTCGAAGTCAAATAGCACCTCGACGCACACATCCGCTGACATTAGGCGGATTTTCGGCTTTTTAGAGCCTTAAAACATCAGCGCTTAAATAGTGGAAGCGGGGGTAAAACCTGCCCCCGCCTCTAAAGGCGCACCCTATCCGATCCGAGTCACAGCCTTCGAAGTGACATACAAACGAAGGATTAAATGATTCAATTGTGATTTCCCAAACGAAAGAATGGTTCGGTGAAGTCGTCAAATTGATGGCGGTTTGCCTCCGTGGGGCAACGAAGCGAAAGCCGGTTGCAAGGCAAACAACAAAAGAAAAAGGAGCCATTACATGAGTAATATTGACAAAAAGCACAAACTGCTTCCGAATGATCGCATCGATTATTCAAAAATTTCGGGAACGTTGCCGCTTCCGTATCTCGCTGAGATTCAAACCGAATCATTCAACTGGTTCAAGGAAGAAGGTCTCCACGAAGTTTTAAAGGAAGTCTTCCCGATTGAAAACTATAATAACGACGCCCGCATTCGCTACAAGGAATGCCGTCTTGAAAAACCTGATTATACATATTTAGACTGCAAAGAACGCGATTTGACTTATAGTTCAGCCCTTCGCGTCAAATTGCAACTTGAACTCGTCAAAACCGGCGAAATCAAAGAAGCTGAAGTATTCATGGGCGATCTGCCCCTGATGACCGACAGCGGCACTTTCGTCGTCAACGGCGCCGAGCGAGTCATCGTTTCGCAACTCGTCCGTTCGCCTGGCGCTTACTTAAGTAAGAACTTGGAAAAGACGGGTAAATATACATATAATGCTGATTTAATTCCGACCCGTGGAACGTGGCTGGAATTCGAGGCCGACCAAAAAGATCTGATTTGGGTCCGCATCGACCGTCAGCGCAAAATGAGTGCCACCGTGCTGCTTAAAGCCTTAGGCTTTGAAGACCCCAAAGATCTAGTAAATCTCTTCGGCGATCGGCAAATCTTACACAACACGATTGAAAAAGACAAAGACATCAAGACTTCACGCGATGCTCTCATCGAGATTTTCCGCAAGCTGAAACCGGGTGAGCCGATCACCAACGAAGGTGTTCGCAACTTCCTAATTCAGAAATTCTTTGATGCCAAGCGCTATGACCTCGGAAGAGCGGGGCGCTTTAAATACCGCAATAAACTCGGCATTTACAACCGGTTAGCCGGCCGCATCCTCGCTCAGGACCTTGTCTCTCATGAGAAAGAAGTGCTCTTTAAAAAAGACTACCGCCTTACCAAAGAAGACGTCGACCATCTCCGCGATATCGAATTTTTTGAAAAGGGCGCCCACCAAAAGACCTTAAAAGTTAACAAAGAACTCGACAGCAACGGCATCGTCAATGTCGTCAGCGTCTATGTCAACGATAAAAAAGATGTCAAGGCCAACATCATCGGCACCGATTTAAATCAAACGCTTTCAAGAGTGACGATTTCCGACATCGTCGCCACCTTCTCCTATTTTATGAATGTCGTCGACGGTTTTGGCGACACTGACGATATCGACCACCTCGGCAATCGCCGCATTCGCTGCGTCGGCGAATTGATTCAGACCCAATTCCGCATCGGCCTCACCAAGATGGCCAAGACCGTTCAGCAGAAGATGTCGATTTCCGATATGGAAAGCGTCAGCGTCCAATCTTTGATTAACATCCGCCCGCTCACCTCGAGCATTCGCGAATTTTTTGCGAGTTCGCAATTGTCCCAGTTCATGGATCAGACGAACCCCCTAGCCGAACTCGCCAACAAACGCCGTCTCTCGGCCCTCGGCCCCGGCGGTCTCACCCGCGATCGCGCCAGCATGGATGTTCGCGATGTTCACCACACCCATTATGGTCGCATCTGCCCGATCGAAACACCTGAAGGTCAAAACATCGGTCTCATCAACAACTTGGCGACTTACGCCAAGATTAACAAATACGGCTTTATTGAAACTCCTTATCGCCGCGTGGATAAAAAAGCTCACCGCGTCCTCGAGGAGTCCGAATACTTGTCGGCGGACATGGAAAGAACGCATATCATCGCCCAGGCCAACGTTCGCCTCGATGACGAAGGTGTGATTCTTGACGACTTTGTCGTCGCTCGTCACGATGGCCGCAACATCATGGCCCGCAAGGAAGATGTCGACTACATCGACGTCAGCCCCAAACAAATCGTCTCCATCGCTTCGGCGTGCATCCCTTTCCTTGAAAACGACGACACCACACGTGCTCTCATGGGCGCGAACATGCAGCGGCAAGCGCTACCTTTAATTAAGCCGACCGCTCCGCTCGTCGGCACCGGTATGGAACACATCGTCGCTCGCGACTCCGGATTAGCCGTCATCTCGACTGGCGAAGGTGTCGTCTCCTATGTCGACAGCCGCAGAATCGTCGTCAAAGACAGCAAAAAGAAAACTAAGACTTATCAATTACAGAAGTTTGCCCGTTCCAATCAAGGGACGTGCATTAATCAGATCGCCGTCGTCAAGGTCGGTCAGGAAGTCAAGACCGGCGATATTCTCGCCGACGGACCCGCCATGCAAAACGGCGACCTCGCCCTCGGCCAAAACGTCACGATCGCATTCATGACCTGGAATGGCTATAACTATGAAGATGCCGTCATCATGTCAGAAAGGCTCGTCAAAGACGATTCTTACACTTCAATCCATATTGAAAAATATGAATGCGAATGTCGCGATACGAAATTAGGCGCCGAAGAAATCACCCGCGATGTTCCCAATATCAGCGAAGAAGCTAAAGCTTTCCTTGATGAACGCGGCATCGTCGTTCCGGGCGCTGAAGTTAAAGAAGGCGATATTCTCGTCGGCAAAATTACTCCGAAAGGCGTGACCGAACCGACTCCTGAAGAAAAGCTATTAATGGCAATCTTCTCTGAAAAAACCAAAGAAGGTAAAGATACCTCCCTCCGCGTTTCCCACGGCGGAGCCGGCATCGTCCTCGATGTCAAAATCTTCACCCGCAAGAATGGCGACGAACTCCCTCCGGGCGTCAACGAAGTCATTCGCGTCTATATCGTCCAAAGACGTAAAATTTCCGAAGGCGATAAGATGTCGGGACGCCACGGCAACAAAGGCGTCATCTCGCGCATTTTACCTGTCGAAGACATGCCCTTCTTGCCCGATGGCACACCGGTTGACATCATGCTCAATCCGCTCGGCGTTCCCTCGCGCATGAACATCGGTCAAATCCTTGAAATCCACCTCGGTTTAGCTTGTAAGAAACTCGGCTTGAAACTAGCGACGCCGGTTTTTGACGGCATCACCAACGAGGAGATATTCGATTTGATGAAAAAAGCCGAAATCGCTCCCGATGGCAAAACCATCCTCTATGATGGCCGCACCGGCGAGCGCTTTGATGAGCGCATTTCCGTCGGCGTCATGTACATGATTAAACTCGTCCACATGGTCGATGATAAATTGCATGCCCGTTCGACCGGACCTTGTTCCCTCGTCACCCAGCAGCCGCTCGGCGGCAAAGCCCAAAACGGCGGTCAGAGATTCGGCGAGATGGAAGTCTGGGCCCTCGAAGCTTATGGCGCCGCTCACACCCTGCAGGAATTACTGACGATTAAATCCGATGACCGCGTCGGTCGCAACAAGACCTACGAAGCGATCATCAAAGGATATCCGATTCCCCGTCCCGGCATTCCCGAAGCCTTCAAAGTTCTCACCAAAGAACTGCAAGCCCTCGGCATGGATGTCAAACTGCTCGATAACGACAACAACAAAATCGATATGGATGCTCTGGCTAAAGAGATTCAGATCGAAGAAAGAAAATTTAACTCGACCATTCGTACCTTGGCCCGCGATGGTGTCGCCGACACCTTGCCCACCGAAGGCGATGATTACAGCGAGTTAATTAACTAAGGAGGCCAGAAACAATGTTTGATGTAACTAAATTAGCCGCCCTCCAAGTCGGACTCGCCTCTCCTGAGACCATTCGCACCTGGTCGCATGGCGAGGTATTAAAACCCGAAACGATCAACTACCGGAGCCAAAAACCCGAAGCGCAAGGCCTTTTCTGTGAAAAGATTTTCGGCCCGAGCAAGGATTTTGAATGCCACTGTGGCAAATACAAGAAAAAACGCTTTCAGGGCATCACATGCGAAAAGTGCGGTGTCGAAGTCATCTCTAAAGAAGTACGCCGCGAACGCATGGGCCATATCGAGCTCGCCTCGCCCTGCACCCACATCTGGTATCTCAAAGGCATTCCCAGCCGCATCGGCTTGATTCTCGATATTCCTCCCAAACAACTTGAGGAAATCAACTATTTCGTCGCCCACGTCTGTCTCGACGCCGGAACGAGCAAGATTTTAAGTTACCGCCAATTCCTCGATGAGCGGACCGCCCGTCAGGAATTCGTTGCCGTCATTCGCGATTTCCAGCCGACTTTGGATCCGGAAAGCGCCGATTACTTAAAGAGCGAAGAATTGATCGAAAGAATGCAAAACCCGACCGAAACCTTCGATTTCTTCACGGTTGCCGACTTTATTTCGAAGTATACCAACGCCGAATTCGGCGAAGGGGCCGCCGCGATTAAGCGCCTTTTAAAAGAAGTCAATCTCGATGAAGAATTTAAAATCATCAACGCCAGGCTCAAAGATTGCAGCGCTCAAAGCCGCATCAAATTATCGAAGCGACTCGAAGTCATCGAGGCCTTTCGCAACTCTGATAACCGTCCCGAATGGATGGTCCTTGATGTCTTGCCGGTCATCCCTCCGGATCTCCGCCCGATGCTTCAACTCGACGGCGGACGTTTCGCGGCTTCCGATCTCAATGATCTCTATCGCCGCGTCATCACCCGCAACACCCG
>DCUC01000038.1:0-6378 GCA_002329705.1 Caryophanales bacterium UBA1424 | reverse complement strand
GATAACGGTCGCCGCAATAAACCGGTTGTCGGTTCCGGCAATCGTCCGCTTAAATCGCTATCCAGTTCCTTAAAAGGAAAACAGGGTCGCTTCCGTCAGAACCTGCTCGGCAAGCGCGTCGACTATTCCGGCCGTTCAGTCATCGCCGTCGGACCCGATTTAAAAATGTATCAGTGCGGACTTCCGCGCGAGATGGCCGTCCAGCTTTTGCGGCCGTTCATCGCCTCGCAGCTGATGAGAGAAAAACACGTCAGCAGCCTCGTCCAGGCTCGCAAGTACATCGACCGCTATGATCCCGTCGTCTATGATGTCTTGGAACGGATCATCGGCGATCACCCGGTTTTATTAAACCGCGCCCCGACGCTGCACCGCCTCGGCATTCAGGCCTTCCAGCCGAAACTCGTCGATGGCCGCGCCATTCGTTTACACCCATTAGTTTGTACCGGCTTTAACGCCGACTTCGATGGCGACCAAATGGCCGTCCATGTTCCGCTCAGCAAATCCGCCCAGCACGAAGCCCTCGAACTCATGCTCGCCAGCAATAATATTCTCGGTCCCAAAGATGGCCGTCCGATCGTCACCCCTTCGCAAGATATGGTGCTCGGCAATTACTATCTGACCTTAGAAGAAACAAAAGAGCAGTTAGCCGCTCGCAGCAAACGCCGCCTTGATAAAGGCGATATCGAAGAATATGAGCGTTTTGCCGCCTACGCCAACGCCGAAGGCAAAGTCTTTAGAAATATCGATGAAGCGATTCTCGCCTATGAGACGCATCAAGTTCACCTCCACAACCGCGTGGCCATTCGCGCCAGCGCCCTCGTCAAAACCGGCTTCACCAAGGAAATGAATGAGTCCTATCTCATCACGACTGTCGGCAAGATTATCTTCAACCTCATCTTCCCGGCCGATTTCCCCTATTTAAATGATGCCAGTACCGAGAACTTGAAAAACGATCTCAAAAAATTCTTTGTTCCTAGAGGAACGGATATCAGTGATTACATTCATCGCCAACCGCTCGTCCCGCCCTTTACCAAGAAGCATCTTGGCAATATCATCAACGAAATCTTCAGCCGCTACGGCACTTCGAAGACCTCAGCTGTCCTCGATAAGATGAAAGATATCGGCTTTAAGTATGCGACCATCGCCGGCGTGACGATCTCCATCAGCGATATCAACGTCCTAGACAATAAGGAAAAAATCCTCGGCGGCGGTGAAGAAAAAGTCGAGCAAATCAACGAGATGTTCGAACATGGTCTCCTCACCGAAAACGAGCGTCACAAACATGTTGTTGACGTGTGGACCGATGTTCGCGACCGCGTTCAGAAAGACCTCGCCAACCAGTTTGAAAAAGACTCCCGCAATCCGATCTTTATGATGATGGACAGCGGTGCTCGCGGCAACATCTCCAACTTCACTCAGCTCGCCGGCATGCGCGGTTTGATGTCTAACCCTAAGGGCGACACCATCGAACTTCCGATTAAATCGTGCTTCCGCGAAGGATTGACCGTTTCCGAATTCTTTATCGCCACCCACGGCGCCCGTAAGGGCGGTGCGGATACGGCGCTTAAGACCGCCGACTCCGGCTATCTGACCCGCCGCCTCGTCGACGTCAGCCAAGACGTCATCGTCCGCGAAGATGATTGCCACAGCGATCACGGTCATGTCGTCTCCGAAATTATCGATTCGAGCCGCAGCACGGTCATCGTTCCGCTTTATGACCGACTGGTCGGTCGTTATACGGTTCATAATGTCGTTTCGCCTTTGACCGGCGAAGTTATCGTCGCTGAGAATACGATGATCGATGAAGAATCCGCCAAGCGAATTGTCGATGCGGGTATCAAAGAAGTCGAAATTCGTTCGCTCTTTGGCTGTCAAACGCGCGATGGCGTGTGCCGTCACTGCTATGGCCGCAATTTGGCGACCGGCAAAGAAGTCACAATCGGCGAAGCGGTCGGCATCATGGCCGCCCAGTCCATCGGCGAACCCGGCACTCAGCTCACGATGAGAACCTTCCATACCGGCGGCGTTGCCGGCAGCGATATCACCCAAGGTTTGCCCCGTGTTCAGGAACTAGTCGAAGCCCGCGTCCCCAAAGGCGAAGCTTTGATTTCCGAAATCACCGGCGTCGTAAACCACATCGAAGAATCTGGCGGACGCTATACCGTCACTATCAAAAATGAGCTCGAAGAGAAGGAATACACTTCTAATTACGGAGCTCGCCTCCGCGTTAAGAAAGGCGATAAAATCCGCAATGGCGGCAAGATCACCGAAGGTGCTATCTCGCCGAAAAAACTTCTTGAAGTCAGCGACATCGCCGCGGTTGAACGCTACATTTTAAAAGAGATTCAGAAAGTTTACCGCGCTCAAGGTATCGGCATCTCCGATAAGCACATCGAAGTCATCATTCGCCAGATGTTAAGAAAAGTCGCCATCATCGAAGGCGGCGACACGAACATGCTGCCCGGCACCCTCGTCGAGCTCGACGAATTCACCGAAAAGAACGAGGACGCCCTCTTATCCGGCCGTCACCCCGCTTTGGCCAGACCGGTCATCCTCGGCATCACCAAGGCATCATTGCAAACCAAATCGTTCCTTTCGGCCGCCTCCTTTCAGGAGACGACGCGCGTTCTTACCGATGCGGCAATTAAAGCCAAAACGGATGTTCTTCACGGCTTAAAAGAAAACGTCATCACCGGCAAACTCATTCCGGCGGGACGCGGTCTCCACTCCGACGAAGAAGAAGAGACNNGTCCACGATCGTCCTGACGATTTAGACTGAGAAATGATTAGGCGGTAATACCGCCTTTTCTTTTGATAAACATTATTGATTTTTTAATCAAAAGAATTGACAACCTAGACTCGTTTGTTATAATTACTACACTTATTAGACTTAACTGTGTTAACGTTTTATCGGACTTTACCATAATTATCTACTTAAGCATTCAGGAGGTTAAGAATATGAAACCTAACAAAATACCAGCGATTGCCATCTTCTCCGTTTTTATCTTGGCTAGTTGCGGACCCACCGTGGTAGAAGATAATTTTTATCGTTTTAACGATAAAGAAGCGGTTGCCACCCTTACTCAGGCTCGTAAAGGGACTTATATCAGCGATATGCCGAGATCCGGTGAATCGCGCGTTTTGGTCGTCCCTGTCGAGTTCTCCGATTTCCCGGCTTCCGGTATGCTGAGAGGCGCCGAAGGAGCCCGCGAGGATCTTCGCAAAGCGTATTTTGGCGAATCCGAAGAGACGCAGTGGGAATCACTGAGCAGCTATTATGCCAAGTCAAGTTACGGCAAAGTGAATATTACTGGTCAGGTCATGCCGTGGTATCGTCCCAAGAATCCTTCAAAACCCAGCCAGTGGTATTCGACTGAAGAAATCATCAGCAGTTATGGTTCATCCGAAAGCACCGGCATCTCCCGCCTCATCCTAGGCTGGTTTTATACCGATTATGCAATCGATATGTATCAAAATGTTTTAGATGATGAGGGCAATCCGTATGCGACGGCGGCGGCTTTCTTTAAGGATTATGACGGTGACGGCGATGGTTACATCGATGTCATACAGATGGTCTACAGCGCTCCCGTCAACCACCTATCCAGCGATTTGTTTTGGGCTTTCCGCTCAGTCGACTCATCGTCGGCCCCCAACAAAAACAGCCCCTTTCCGTGCGCTTATGTCTGGCTCGGTTACGATTTCATCTATGAAAATGGTTACTACGATAATCTAGGCGTCTACCACGATTGGACCGATGCTGAAATCATCGCCGGAACCGCCGAAATCGATGCCCACACGATCATTCACGAATCCGGACACGCCCTTGGCGCGGATGACTACTACACCTATGACGAGAAAGATTGGGGCGCTTTAGGCGGTACCGACATGATGGACTATAACATCGGCGATCACAACGCCTATACCAAAGGTATCTTTGGCTGGGCTGACCCGATTGTCGTCACCGGCGAAGCGACGGTCAAAGTCAAATCCTTCACCGATACCGGCGAAGCGATCGTCTTACCGGCTTACCGCGCAGACGGCGAAGTCAGCAACTCGCTGCTCGACAACTACATCATGATTGAATATTACCGGCCGACCGGACTTAATGAGCTCGATTCGACTTATAATTACACCGGCCGCTATCCCAAGATGCCCGATGTTCCCGGCATTCGCGTTTATCATGTCGACTCGCGCCTCGGCCTCTTCACTTATGGCTCGACCTCGGGCTGGCAGTTTGTCCGTTATGTTTCAACCGTGACGGCGACCGACAGCAATTCATATATCGATATTGCTAATTCGAACACCAAGTCGCGCAGCGCCNNTGAAAAACACGACTTTTAACACCCGTTACAGCTCGAGTATGATGTGGCAGGAAGGCGACACGTTCGGCTACGATACGTTTGTGGATTTCACGCTTAATAATGGCGAGAAACTCGGTTACAAATTTGAAGTTACCGATATGAACGATACAGACGTCACCATCAAATTCAGCCTCGCTTAATCTCTTCATCAAAAACAATAAACCTTTCGGAGAAATCCGAAGGGTTTTTAATTGTACCGCATTCTGATTGTATCTTTTTTTCATCAGTGCTATCTTTAGATAACTATGAAAAATAAAGCCTTCTCTTTTTTCTTCCTAATCACTCTTCTCACCGCCGGATGCGCGCCGACCGCTGATTCGTCTTCCGCACCGAGTTTTAGCGAGGATCCGGTTTATGATGCTTATTATCGCGCAGAAAATCAGGAGTTGACTTACTACGATGTTTCGCGATCCGGAGGGATGGACAGCCTTCCAACCGTCGGCGAGGTCAATTTACTCGTCGTTCCGGTCATCATCGAGGGTTATGAAGAAAACGCTTCTGTCGCGACGCGAAACAATATTCAAAAAGTGATGTTTGGCCAATCGGAAGATACAAGTTGGGAATCGGTCGCTAGTTTTTATGATAAATCAAGCTATGGTCGCTTGACGCTTACCGGCGAGGTGACTCCCTGGTTTCCTTCCGGCTATTCCGCTGCCGAGATGAATGCCATGGAAGCGCGAGGTCAGGATTCCGTATCCCTGCTTCTTGAAGATGCGGTGGATTGGTTGAGGGAAGAACAAACAACGGTCGACTTAACCGCTTATGATAACGACCGGGATGGTCATCTCGATGCGGTGTGGATGATCTACTCCGCCCCTTCGCAAATAAGCGATGTCTTCTGGGCTTTCGTCAACTGGAATTATCGTAACTTAAATAACAAAAATATCGCAAATCCCACTCCCTTTACTCATGCCTGGGCTAGTTTCGACTTCATGTATGAGGGTTATGGAACAAGCGGAATCGACGCCCACACCTACATTCACGAAACCGGTCACTTGCTCGGTCTCGATGACTATTATGACTACGACGGCAAGACTTCCCCGATGGGGATGATCGACATGATGGACTATAACATCATCGATCATAACGGCTACTCAAAATTTGCCTTAGGGTGGACTAACCCCTATATTGTCACCGGCGACGCCGATATCAATTTGCTGCCGGCGTCTTCAAGCGGTCAGTCGATTCTTTTGACGGCGGACTGGAACGGCAATCCTTTTGATGAATACTTGCTCCTTGAACTCTATACTCCCGATGGATTAAACGAAAAGGATGCGCTGAACAGTTATCCCGCAAATGGAAAGCGCGGTTTCACAATTCCGGGAATCCGCATGTATCATGCCGATGCCCGCCTTTTTGATTCTGAAACCAACACATATGTCGACGACCTAAGCGCGAGCGAAGCATATGTCGGAGCTTCCAATTCACCATCGTGGTCGTATTTAAAAGATTATAAGAGCAAATTCAAATTGCTCCATGTTGTCGATGCCGCGAAAAATATACGATATATGAGTAGTACTTATGCGAGAGCGAATAATGACACATTATTTACCTCGGATATGACATTTAGTTTTGAAGAATACAAAACGGCTTTTGCTCGCGGCTCGAGTTTGCTGATGAATGACGGGACGACTTTCCCCTTTACGATTGAGTTTTCAGAGGTGAGCGCGCAAGGAGCGACAATAAAAATAAGAGTTATTTGATTTATATAGTGAGATAATGCACTATTTTTCTGAGGATTTATATGAAACGTAAAATGTTATATTTGGCGGTTCTATCGGCCCTAACGCTAACCAGTTGCGCGCTTTCTTTCGGGACGACCAGCACTGACGATTCGAGCACCGGCTCATCCGATACGAGCGGCGATAGCACCTCGTCTGATACGGGCGCTGATACTTCATCTGGCACAAGTTCGGGCACTTCAGGTAATACATCATCGGATACATCGTCGAACACAAGCGCTGAAACATCCTCATCGACTTCGACTGTGGCGGAGGGCTGGGATAATTATTTTAAA
>DCUC01000054.1:6247-8720 GCA_002329705.1 Caryophanales bacterium UBA1424 | reverse complement strand
CTCATCTGCCCGACAAAAATATTGAATATTTGCGGCAACTCATCGATGCTTGTCTTCCGCAAAAAAGCCCCAAATTTTGTCAGCATAGCTCTTTGCTGTTCCTTTGTTAAATTGCTCGGGGGAATTTCGGGAGCGTCGGCTTTCATCGTTCGAAATTTAAGAATACGGAAAACCTTTTTATCTTTTCCAACTCTTTTTTGGCGGAAGAAAACTGGTCCTTTAGAAGTGCAGACAACAAGCAGACCAACTAAAAAAAGAAAAGGTGTCAAAATAATGATTGCGAAGAAAGAAACAAAAATATCAAGGAACCTCTTAAATCTGAGGTAATGCCTCTGCTTTTTTGTAAATTCTTGCTCATTCATACTTGAGATACTTTATAACAAATCAACATCGCTATCAAGAAATTAGTTTTCGCAACAATATAAAAGTCTATTTCTGCCAAGTGGTTTTGTTTACAATGTGAATATAACCTTGAATAACTTTAACAACTTTTGTCGACACATCGGTTGTTTCATAATCGATCGGTAATTTCGAAATGGGCCGTTCTTTAGAAATGTTTATTGCTAGTTCGGCTGCCGATAAAACATCACGACTTTTTATGCCGCCAACAACAATAGTTCCCGCATCAAGACCTTCTGGCCGTTCTGTCGATGTTCTAATTAGGACACCCGGGAAACCTAAGATTGCTGATTCTTCGGTTAAGGTTCCGCTATCGCTTAAAACAAGCAATGCATTGGCTTGTAATTTGACATAATCAAGAAATCCAAGTGGCTTAACATTCTGAACAAGTGAATGAAATTCAATCTTCCGCTTTTCAATAAATTTGCGCGTTCTTGGGTGTGTTGAATAAATGACTGGGACTCTGTATTTCTTGGCGATTTCGTTAATAGAATTAATGAGTTCAATGAAGTTTTCTTCGATATCGATATTTTCTTCGCGATGGGCAGAGACTATAATATATTTGCCTTTTTCAAGATTCAAGCGCCGCAAGACATCGCTATTTTTGATTCTATCGATATTTTTCGTAATTACTTCGTTCATCGGAGAACCGGTCACAAAAATAGTTTTGCCATCAATTCCTTCCGAGAGCAGATAACGACGGGAATTTTCTGTATATGGAAGATTGATGTCAGCGATGTGATCAACGATGGTTCTATTAACCATTTCCGGAACATTCCAG
This sequence comes from Caryophanales bacterium UBA1424, assembly GCA_002329705.1. Classification (GTDB taxonomy): domain Bacteria; phylum Bacillota_I; class Bacilli_A; order RFN20; family CAG-826; genus UBA1424. Next base: position 7,540 of record DCUC01000054.1, on the reverse strand, counting down.
TCCCAGCAGCGATTGCCTGCCTCCATATGGAAGACGGGTATTTTAAGACGTTTCGCCGAGATAGCCGCTAAAGCAGAATTGGTATCGCCTAAAATTAACAAGGCATCCGGCTTCAAATCGCTTAATAGTTTATAACTCTTTGCAATGACGTTTCCGATTGTCTCGCCAAGATCCTTGCCGGCGCTTTCTAAATAGTAGTCAGGTGCTCTTAAGTTCAAATCTTCGAAAAAAATCTGATTGAGCTCATAATCATAGTTTTGACCAGTGTGGACAAGAATATGTTCAAAATATTGATCACAAGCCTTGATTGTTTCGCTAAGGCGTATAATTTCGGGTCTTGTGCCAAGGATTGTGACCACTTTATATTTATTGCTCATTTATATCGACCTCCTCGAAGTAGGTGTCGGGATTATCTTTATCAAATATTTCGCTCGCCCACATTATCGTAACCGAATCCGTTGTTCCGATGTTTTTTATGGAGTGAGTATAGCCAGGAGGAATATCCACCGCTTGTATTTTTTCACCATTAACTTTATAAGCAAAGATTTCTTTGGCTCCAATTTTTCGAAACTTGATTTCGCATTCACCGCTGACGACAACGAACTTCTCATTTTTTGTGTGATGATAATGATTGCCTTTGATTATGCCTGGTTTCGATATGTTAACCGAGACTTGGCCGTCATTCAATGTTTTTAAAATTTCCGTAAATGAACCTCTCTGATCGCAGTTCATTTTTAAGTCATAAGCAAAATTATTGGCGGGGTAATAACTTAAAAAAGTTGCATATAGCTTCCGATCAAAATCGCTTTTAAACTCCGGCGCAAAAAATGTTTCTCGAACAAGCTTAAACTCATTAATCTTCTTAGCTAATCCGCCAAGCGAAATAGCTTCAATGGGACAAACCTCTTCAATCGCTCTTTTCTGCTTTTTTAGTGGTTCATTGAGACGCTTTATAAATTGGTTGACTACATCGTCGATATAAACGAGTTTAATTTCAAAGTTTTCATCTCTTATTTGAATCGGCAAATCATTCGCAACATTATGGCAAAAAGTGGCCACGACCGAGTTGTAATTAGGTTTACACCATTTGCCAAAGACGTTTGTTAATCGGTATATGATGACAGGATTTTCCGTCTCTTCCATAAATGAGAAAAGATAGTCCTCAGCCATGCGTTTTGATACGCCATAATCGTTATCGAGTTCAGCTTGGGTGGTAGATGAAAACAATAGCGGAATAGTTCTTCCACTTTTATTTATCAAGTCGACAAGCGCTTTTGTAAAATTCGTATTTCC
>DCUC01000054.1:4656-6193 GCA_002329705.1 Caryophanales bacterium UBA1424 | reverse complement strand
GTTCATTAATTCAATGCAAAGATTTTTACCAATAAAACCATTCGCACCAGTGACTAATACTTTCATATTTTATTGAAATAAATCCAACCTCAGTAACTGCTTTTTCATACCTTCGATATCAAGTCTTTCTGTGTTATGTGAAGTATATTGAGACTCCATATCAAACAACGTTTTGCCTTCAGAAATAAACTTATCATAATTAAGGTCTCTATTATCAGCTTTAATGCAGAAAAAACCAGGCAGATTTTCCGCTCTAGCCATTTCTTCGGATGTCACTAAAACTTCAAATAGTTTTTCTCCATGCCTTGTGCCAATATATGATTTTCCTACTTTGGATCCTGTTAACTCAAGCACGGCGTCTGCAAGAGTTTCGATTGTCGCAGCCGGAGCTTTTTGAACGAATAAATCACCCTGTTCTCCGTGTTCAAAAGCATATAGAACTAGGTCAACAGCATCATCAAGAGTCATCATGAAACGGGTCATATCAGGATTAGTAATGGTAATTGGCTTACCAGCTTTAATTTGGTCCAAAAATAGCGGGATAACACTACCACGGCTCGCCATTACGTTTCCGTAACGAGTTAAACATAATACAGTATCTTGAGGAAGCAATTGTCTTGAACGCGCAACTACGTTTTTTTCCATCAAAGCCTTCGTGATACCCATGGCATTAATCGGATAAGCAGCTTTATCAGTAGATAAGAAAATCGCTTTCTTAACATGATTCTCGACGCAAGCAGTAATGACGTTATCACTTCCGACGACATTTGTCTTCATTGCCTCAATCGGATAAAATTCGCAAGAAGGAACCTGTTTTAGCGCGGCTGCGCTAAAAACGTAATCAACACCTTTAAATGCGCCCACAATAGAATTGTAGTCTCTAACGTCGCCAATATAAAACTTGAGTTTGGAGTCATTATATAACTTCCGCATGTCGTCTTGCTTTTTTTCATCGCGAGAAAGAATGCGAATTTCTTTAATGCTTGTCTTTAAAAACCTTTTCGCAACAGCGTTTCCAAAAGAGCCCGTGCCACCTGTTATTAATAAAACTTTCCCATCAAGATTCATTTCTTTTCTCCAATTACTTAATCATCGCTTCCGCTTTCGCGTGCTCTTCTTTTAAGAACGCCAAAACATCTGCATAAACTCTTTTGTTATCGGTTTCGTTTAAAACTTCATGTCTCATATTCGGATAAATAATGGTTTCAACATCCTTAATGCCAAGTCTCTTATATAGTTTTGCAAGTTTCATTGGCCCCTTAGATTTATTGCCAACTGGATCTCCTTCGCCCGCGATAAGAAGAATCGACATATCCTGACGAATCTTTCTCATGAACTTCGGCTTATGCAGACGATTCAGGCCTTTAAGAAACTCCCGATAAAAACTCTTTTTTGACTCATACAAAAAACCACATTTTGGATCTTCATTATAACGACGAACATTTTCTTCGTTAGCACTCAGCCAGTCAGTCTTTGTTTTATGATCTTTAATGGCTGCCGTGTAGGGTCCCAGCATCAGATTTCTTAAGAACTTTGA
>DCUC01000054.1:3017-4619 GCA_002329705.1 Caryophanales bacterium UBA1424 | reverse complement strand
GCGATTAGGGCCGTTCGTCCCACTTAAAATAACTTTGTTAACGTGTTCTGTATATCTTTGAATATAGTCCTGAACGATAAAACTGCCCATCGAATGACCAAATAAGTAAGTGGGCAAAACAGAGACGCGAAGTTTTTCTACTAATTCATCAGCGTTTTTTACTGTTTTTGAAAATCCCGAAACCGGCCAAACGCCTAATTGTTCTGGGTCGTTCGCGTTCTCGCCTTGACCATAATGGTCAATGCAATACACATTGTAACCATTATCATTTAGAAAATTAGCGAAATGATCATAGCGAAGTGAATGTTCTTCCATCCCTGTTAGTATAACGACATTAGCGATGGGCTTTTCGATTGTCCACGAATAGCCAAACAGCTCCTCGCCGTTTTTGTATGTCATCTTAATTTTATCTCTTGCCATATCTAATTCCTCTTTTTCTATTATAAGTTATCTAATCTTTATTCATAACCATTCGGGTTATCCTTCTGCCACTTCCAAGCATCGCGGCAGCAGTCTTCAATCGTTAATTTCGCTTTCCAGTTAATCTCTTTTAAGGCTTTATCGCAGTTCGCGTAGTTTTCGTCAATATCGCCGTCTCGCCGCGGACCGATAACATAAGGAATCTTAATGCCATTAACTTTTTCAAATGCCTTGACTAATTCCAGGACTGATGTTCCTTTTCCGGTGCCAAGATTATATATCTTCAAGCCCAGCTTGTCTTTAATTACTTTTAAAGACGCGAGGTGGCCCTTGGCAAGATCAACAACATGGATGTAATCGCGCACTCCAGTGCCATCAGGTGTTTTATAGTCATCGCCAAAGATATTTAAGTGTGGTCTTTTGCCGATCGCTACTTGGGTGACGTAAGGCATCAAATTATTCGGAATATCATTGGGGTCTTCGCCCATTAAGCCACTTGCGTGCGCCCCAATCGGATTAAAGTAACGAAGAATGACAATATTCATGCTCTTGTCTTTTTGATATTCAGCTTGTAGCAACTTCTCGATTTCAATCTTCGTCTGTCCATAAGGATTCGTGGCCTTTTTAATCGGGTCGCTTTCATAAAGCGGGACGTGATCCGGAACACCATAAACGGTCGCAGAAGATGAGAAGACGATGTTCTTAATGCCAAACTTCTTCATAACCTTTAATAAAACTTTCGAGGAGCCGATGTTGTTATCATAATATAGCTCTGGTTTTTCGACTGACTCACCCACCGCTTTTAAACCGGCGAAGTGAATTACGGCATCAATATTGTGTTTCTTAAAAATTTCGATTACTTTCGCTTCGTCTCTAAGATCAACCTGATAAAAGATTGGTCTAATGCCCGTTATCTTTTGAATTCGGTCCAACACTAATATTTTCGAGTTGACGAGGCTATCAATAATGATTACTTCATAGCCAGCCTGAATTAGTTCGACACTCGTGTGAGAGCCGATAAAGCCTGTCCCACCCGTAACTAAAATTGTTTTCATAATTTTCTACCTTTTCCTTAATTCTTCTAAAAGAAGTTTTGATGTTAATCCGGGATTAACTTTTCCTTGTGATCTTTTCATGACCTGGCCGACCAAGAAACCAAGAGCCCGATCTTTTCCGTCTTTA
>DCUC01000054.1:2527-2989 GCA_002329705.1 Caryophanales bacterium UBA1424 | reverse complement strand
CATCTCCTGAAAGATATCTCTTCCCTGCTTATTGGATATTTCGTTTTTCTCGATCATGTTCACAAGCATTGCGAGTTGCGAAGGCGAGATAAAGAAGTTTTCAATCGGGATATTACGCTTATTTAAATAAGCGATGACTTCGCCGGTCACCCAGTTCGCCAATGACTTATAGTAGGTTGTATACTCGGCGGCGTCATCGTAGTATTTAGATAAGTCTTTACTTTGTAAAATAATATTAGCGTCGCGTTCATTTAAACCTTGAACTTCGAGATAGCGCTTCTCTTTAACTTGGGCTAGTTCGGGACAAGAAGAAATCGCCGCATTTATAAAATCAGGGCTGAGTTTAATCGGAGTAATGTTCGGTTCAATAAAATATTTATAGTCCACCGCATCCGTTTTGACACGCATGGTCACAGTTTCTTTTAAAGTCTCATCAAAGCGCCTCGTCTCCTGAATAATCGG
>DCUC01000054.1:2191-2505 GCA_002329705.1 Caryophanales bacterium UBA1424 | reverse complement strand
TTGATTTCGACTTTCGTCCCTAATTTTTCTGATCCGCTTGGACGCAGCGAAATATTGACGTCGCAGCGAAGCGAGCCCTCTTCCATCTTGCCATCGCTGACATCCGCATAGATGACGATCGAGCGAATGGCTTCGACATATTTCATCGCCTCTTCGCCCGAGCGAATATCCGGCTTTGAGACGATTTCAATTAACGGCACGCCGGAACGATTATAGTCGAGCAAGGTATATTCGCTAAAGTGGAGTTGTTTACATGTGTCTTCTTCGAGGTGCAGTCTTTCGATGGCAATACGCCGAACGGTATCCGTCTTAAT
>DCUC01000054.1:1051-2174 GCA_002329705.1 Caryophanales bacterium UBA1424 | reverse complement strand
TTGATGACCGCTTGCTTATTAACAGTCGGCATCGTGCCGGGAAAGGCGATGTCGTTGGGGGACACTAAAGTGTTTGGTTCGGCGCCGAACTCGACCGGAGCGCTTGAAAACATCTTGCTCCGCGTTTTCATCTCGACATGGATTTCTAATCCGATGACCGCTTCGAAGTTCATAATTTAGCCGTCCTGACACTCAGATTATAAAAGCCGGTAATGTCTTCGATGACATTGGCAATTTGTAATAGCTTAGCTTCATTAAAAGGTTTTGCGGTCAGATTCCCTCCAAAGGGGAGTTTGCCTTTAAAGCCAAGCGGTAAGGTAATCGACGGAAATCCGCCAAAGTTACCGATGACCATGTGATTATCGGCAATTAAGTATTCATCCGACAATCGATCCGAAGCTTCTCCTAACTTAGGAGCGGGTGTCGGTGAAGCCGGAAGAAAGATAGCGTCATAATCTTTAAAGATGTCATTAACTTTATCGACGATCATCCGGCGGACTTTCTGAGCTCTTAAAAACAAGACATCCTGATTTTCTCGCATCAAGCAGAAACTTCCGATGACAAAGCGCCTTTTAATCAATTCCGAAAAGCCTTTAGTCCGAGCTTTGCTCATCACTTCTTCATAGGTCTTACCTGCTTGATAAGGGCCAAACTTAATACCATCGAGATTCGCGTTATTGCTCGTCGCTTCCGCGCAGGAAATAACGACATAAGTCGGAAATAAGGCGCCGAGTAGTTTACGGTCAATCGAAACATATTCGACTTTCGCCCCGCGGATTTTAAGCGAGGCAATTGTCTTTTGAAAGGCGGCGTTGATGCTCTTGTCATAAATCGAATCGACGATTTCTTTGATGATGGCGATCTTCACGCCTTTGATATCGGTGTTAAGCAGTTTCGCGTAATCATCCACCGGAATATCCGAAGATGTCGCATCTTCAACATCGCGGCCGGCAAGGAGATTTAGTAGATGCGCGGCGTCATATACGCTTCGCGTAAAATAGCCGACATGGTCAAGGGAAGTCGCGAAAGGAAATAAACCCAGCCGCGAGATTCGCCCCCAGGTGGGTTTAAAGCCGACAAGACCGGCATAGCTTGCCGGTTTGCGAACCGAATCGCCGGTGTC
>DCUC01000054.1:0-1035 GCA_002329705.1 Caryophanales bacterium UBA1424 | reverse complement strand
CCGATGAGGTGTTCGTGTTGTTTATCATAGGGATTAAATGTCGTGCCTAAATGGCCGGTCGTGCCGGAACCGCCCATCGCTAATTCGTCCAAGGTCGTCTTGGCAATCGGTATCGCTTTTGCGTCCAATAGCTTTTTGACGACCGTAGCATCGAAAACCGGAACGTAGCCAGCGAGAATGTTGCTGCTCGCCGTCGTGACGATATCTTTCGTGGAAAAATTATCTTTGATAGCAAAGGGGATGCCCCAGAAGAGATTATCGGCTTCCGGCTCTTTAAGTTTAAGGGCCATCTCCACAGCTTCCTTTTCCATGATGTATTCAAATGCATTATTGTTATCGGCCTTAGCCCGTAAAATAGCTTCTTTGACCAAGTCTAAAGGAGTAACCGTCTTTTTGACGAGTTCGTTATGGAGTTCGCGAATCGTTAAGTCGAGGAACTGCATTTATCCGACCACCTTCGGCAGTTTAATCTGCCCCGCGGTTTTATTCTTAGCATTTTTCAGCGCGTCCTCTTTGCTGAGCGGTTTAGCAGGTATATCTTCGCGTAAATACGCGGTCTCGCAGTCAAAGGGAAAAGTCATCGGTTCGTGATCATCGATGCCTTCGATCTGACCGATCAAATCCATCTGCTTGGTGATGACATCAAATTCCTTAAGGAGGGTGTCATACTCTTCTTCGGACATATCAAAAAGAAGTCTTTTCGCGGCGTCTTTTAATACTTGCTTATTGATTTCTTTCATGTGTCGGTCTCGTTAATGCTTAATGTATCATAGCACTATTATTCTTCATTTTGAAGAAGGCGCAAAAATTCTTCTTCNNTCCATAATCCTGACACCCAGGGCCTGGGCTTTATCGAGTTTGGAGCCCGCTTCGCTGCCGTAGATGACGATGTCGGTTAACTTCGAAACCGCGCCGGCGACTTTCGCCCCGAGGTTTTCCAAGATTGCCGTCGCTTCCTTGCGGCCGTATTTTGCCATCGTGCCGGTTAAGACAATAGTCTTACCATAAAAAGGCGAGGCTTTATCAATGACATCC
>DCUC01000049.1 GCA_002329705.1 Caryophanales bacterium UBA1424 | reverse complement strand
TGCCGGTTTTACTTCAGTGATGATAGATGCATCGCATCATCCGCTTGAAGAAAACATCGAGATGACCAAAAAGGTCGTCGATTACGCTCACGCCCGCGGTGTTTCGGTCGAAGCCGAACTCGGCCGCGTCGGCGGTCAGGAAGACGATGTCGTGGCCGAGACCATGTATGCCCATCCCTTCGAATGCGTGCGCATGGTCAAAGAATCGGGTATCGATTGTCTCGCTCCGGCCCTTGGCTCGGTCCACGGACCATACAAAGGCGAGCCGAAACTCGGTTTTAAAGAGATGGCTGAAATTCGCGACTTACTCGTCACAACTCCCTTAGTTTTGCACGGCGGTTCGGGCATTCCTGATTTCCAGATTAAGATGGCTATCGAACGCGGCACAAGCAAAATCAACGTCAATACCGAATGTCAGCAAGAATGGACCAAAATCACCCGCGAAGTCATCGCTTTAGACAGCAAAGTTTATGACCCGCGGAAAATTATCGGCCCCGGCATGAAAGGAATTCGTAAAGTCGTTCGCGCCAAATGCGAAGTTTTCGGATGTATCGGCAAGGCCGAATAAGTGCTTAATAAAAAGCCTCGCGAGGGGCTTTTTTGATAAAAGGAGGAACTAATGAACGAAGCGCAAGCAGCAGTTTTTTCCCTCATTGAAAAATACGATTCAATCGTTATTTTCGGCCACTCTCTTCCCGATGGCGATTGCTACGGAAGTCAGATCGCCTTACGCGAAGTTCTTCAAACGGCCTATCCGCATAAAAAAATCTATGCCATCGGAAGCGGCCTGTCCGCCCTTTTTGAGCGCCTCGGCGAAATGGACATAGTAAGCGATGAACTAATCGCTAAATCCTTAGCCATTCTCGTCGATGTTTCCGATTTTCCTTTAGTCGAGGACCAGCGCGTTTTACTCGCCCCTGATTATTGCAAGATTGATCACCATCACGAAAGCAATCCCTTTCTCTACGATAAAATTATGGATCACGGAGTGATTGCCACGGCCGAATTAATCGCCCGCATCGCTTTTCAAAGAAACATCCTCCTCAGCAAAAGGGCCGCCGAAGCTATCTTTTTGGGCATCGTCACCGATTCCGGGCGCTTTCTTTATGCTCCGACTCGCAAGGAGACATTTGATATTATCAGCCGTCTTTTTGATTATGGTTTGGAGATGAAGCCAATCTATGATGTCATCTATCAAACGCAGGAGAACCAATTGAAATACAAGGGTTTTCTGTTGTCGCATTATCAAAAGACGGAGAATAAAGTGGTTTATTGTTATGCCGAGCCGAAAGATTATCAAGCTTACGGATTGGAATTTTCTTACGCGTCCAGTCAAGTAAATGTGCTAGCTAACATTCAGGGTTCACCTATCTTTGCCCTTTTCACCCAAAATGAAAAAGGCGGGCTGCGCGTCGAACTCCGCAGCAGCGGCGTTCCGATTCGCGATATCGCCGTAAAATACGGTGGCGGCGGACACGCCAATGCGGCCGGAGTCAGAATGGAAAAAGGCGGCTATCAGGAAGCGATGGCAATCGTCAAAGATCTTGATTTGCTCGCAAAGGAGAATAATGACTATGTGGGAAAATGAACTTCGTGTCGCGATTCGCGCCGCCCTTCAGGCTCGCGACAAAATAATGGAGATTTATAAGAAACCTTTTGACGTCGAAATCAAAGAGGATAATTCGCCGGTGACGCTGGCCGATAAAATGGCCGACGAAATTATTCGTCAGGTTATCGCCCAAGCCTTTCCGACCCACGCGTTTCTCACCGAAGAATCAAGCGACGATAAAAGTCGTCTTCAAAATGATTATGTGTGGATTGTCGATCCAGTTGACGGAACAAAAGACTTTGTTGATAAAAACGATGAGTTTACGACCAATATTGCCCTAGCCTATAAGCATGAGGTTGTCGTCGGTGTCGTCCTTGTGCCGGCCACGGGCGAGATTTACTATGCTTCAAAAGGCAATGGCAGTTTTTATCAGAAGAAAAATCGCATTAAAATAATTCGCGTCAATAGCAAAACGCGGGGGTTGACGGTTCTGACGTCGCGCTTTCATGTCAACGAAAAGGAACTTGCGACAATCGAAAGACATAAGGATAAAATCAAACATCGCAAGACATTCGGCAGCGCCATCAAGCCATGTCGAATCGCTCGCGGTCTTGCCGAGATCACATATCGGTTGTCGGCTGGGACAAAGGAATGGGATACCGCGGCGAGCCAGATTGTCGTCGAGGAGGCCGGAGGCGTCTTTGTCAAGCCGAGCGGCGCGCGCATCCTCTATAACCGCGATGATGTTTATAACCGCGAAGGCTATGTCGTCGCCAATCGCATTGAAAACGTTCTTTTATAACGAAATTACGAGCAAAAAGCCAACTAATTGAAAAAAAGCCCGCCGATTTGCGGGCTTTTGCTAATTAAGTAATTTACTTTTCAGCGGATTCAAGACGGGCTGATTCCGGCATCTCGAAGGCTTGTTTAACCGCGATGATGCCCGGCACTTCTTCCATCAGAATAATCTCAATGCCATCGGAAATCGTGTTGTCGATAAAAGCGCAATCGGCGCAGGCCCCGGCCATTTCGATGTAGATAATGCCATCTTCAAAACCGACGAATTTAACATCGCCGCCATCCCGTTGAATGAATGGTCGTATCTTGTTGAGGGTGGCCTCGATTTGGTTTCTCAGTTCTTTATCCATATTTTTATAACGTCCGTAATTATAGAAACATTAGGTCATCTTTTCAAGTTATGTGATAATATTTTTTATATGAAAAAAAGAAGTTCTTCTTTCCGCATTTCGATAACCCATTTAAAAGTTCTTGAAACGATCGCCAATCTCAATCGGGAGCAAGCCTTTCCAAGCGTCGAAGGCATCGCCAAGATCCTCAATGGAATAAGCGATGGCGAGACTCGCAAATTTTCAGCAACATCAACCTTTGCGACCCTTCTTTCATATCGCGGCCGCAAGCTTACTTCGCTGGTTACAAATCTAGTCAGACGAGGATATTTATCATACTTATTTGAAGAAAATAGCGATGTCAAGTTTCTTAAAATCACCGACTTAGGGATGGCGACGCTGATCCTTCCTGAATACGCCAAAAAGCGCGTTTATAAACATAAGAACAAAAGCGATCGTCGAACTATCTTATTCAAATAAAAAGATTGCCATGTTTAAGATTATCGTCAAGGGGCAATCTTTTTTAATTATTTGCGAATATAGGAATAGCGATTATCGTTATTCTTTTGATTAACCGCTCTGAGATTTGAAATGCCCACGAAGAGGCTGATGGCGGCGGCGAGAGTGACAAGTGTTGCCACCAGATAAAGACCGAATGTGCCGCTGATGGCAGATCCGCGCAGATTAATAAACATCACAACCTGACCAAGAAAGAAGATGACGCCCGAAATGCTGAGGGCGATTCCGGCTAAAAAGGAAATGACAGGGTCCTTGCGGTGAAACGGCAAACTGCCGAGCGAAACAACCATGAGCACAAAAGCTAATATGAGCATCACTGACGGACCGCCCTTATTACTTACTGTGGAAGGTATAGAACTTTCCTTAATGTTAAAAATGGCTTCATAGCCAATGGCATAATACGTGTTATTATATCCAGTCCTTAGATAAGGGAGAAATAAAAAACCAAGTGCCAAGACAATCAGGCCCATCGAAATGTAAGGGCCATATTTTTTTATCAAGTTCATCGAGGTCCTCCTTAAAAATATAACTATTCTTTAAAGATTATATAATCTTAGCGCTTGGCTTTCAACCTCGTTTATAAAATATAGATGCTCATAAACGAACACAATTTTCTACATCGTTTCCTGTTGCTTGTTCTGAGGTACATTAAATCATGGCAAATAAAAAAGCCCTAAAGGGCTTAATTTGGTGCCCGGGACCGGACTTGAACCGGTACGGGATCATCTCCCGCAGGATTTTAAGTCCTGTGCGTCTACCTGTT
>DCUC01000061.1:24136-24981 GCA_002329705.1 Caryophanales bacterium UBA1424 | reverse complement strand
AACTGGATCAGCGATTTCCAAATTAATTATTTGCGGTCTTCTGCCTTCTGGTTTTTCACCCTCTTCTTCGGCATCAAAACGCTCGTCATTTTATCGTATAATTATATTACGAGGAAAAAGCTGATATTCAAGTCGCCAAAGGAGAAAAATGATGGGTAAATTACGGATTAACATGCTATCGAAAGCCGACTCGGTCGACGGTCAGGGTGTCGGATCGGCTTATCTTGAACAAGTCGCTCTCGTCAAAGAGTGTGATGACATTTTTGATGTTAAAGTTAATCAGGGCGGTTCGAAGTTTGATATCGTTCACGTCCACACTATCAACCCGCAGTATTATTTGAAGATGAATAATAAGCATGTTAATGTCTGCTATGTCCACATGCTGCCCGACACTTTAGACGGCTCAATCAAACTTCCAAAAGGACTCTTTAAATTATTTAAACGCTATGTTACAAAGTTTTATCGCAAAGCCGATGAAATCGTCGTCGTCAATCCGATTTTTATTAACCCCCTCGTCGATCTTGGTATCAAAAGGGACCACATCACTTATATTCCGAATTATGTTTCAAAAGAACAATTTCATGTCATCAGCGAAGAAAAGCGCATGGAGGTCCGCGATTTATATGGCGTTCCCCGCGACCGATTCGTTGTTCTAGGCGTTGGTCAAGTGCAAACACGCAAAGGCGTTTTGGACTTCGTGGAAACAGCTCGCCGCAACCCTGAGATGTTCTTTGTGTGGGCTGGCGGCTTTTCATTTGGTAAGATTACCGATGGCTACAAAGAGCTGAAAGAAATCGTCGATAATCCACCGGCGAACGTCAAATTCACCGGCATTGTCAAACGCG
>DCUC01000061.1:19460-24121 GCA_002329705.1 Caryophanales bacterium UBA1424 | reverse complement strand
AACGCCCATAAACCCGTTCTTCTAAGAGACCTTGATCTCTATGTAGATATTCTCTTTGAAAAGTATGAAAAAGGCCATGGCGTCGATGATTTTGTTCAAGCACTGCAAAGCTTAAAAACCGATCCTAAACTATATCGCAAGGCCTCAGAAAATTCGGCATATATCAGCGAATTTTACTCCAAAGAACATGTCCGCGAAATATGGCGAGAATACTATCCGCGCGTCTATAAGAAATACGCTGGCTTAAAAAAATTCCCCAAATAATCTCATATCCTCTTCTCCATCTTTTTTTGCTTTAGTTAAAGTTTTACTTTAGAATAGGAATATGGAAAAAAGAGTAATCAAACGTTACGAATACGAACTTGTGCAACTCTTAAAGCAATCAGAAGAGGTGAGCATTTTTCTTGCTCAGCGCAAAGATCGCTTTTTTACCTTTCGCGAATATCGCCTTGAGGACGCCTATAACGAAGATTTGGCGAAATATAAGAGGATACAAAAAATCGGCGTCAACGTTCAGAAGCTCATCGCCCATGATCGCCAGCTTCTCGTCTTGATTTTCGAACGCTTTCAAGAACCGACCGCCCTCGATGTCTTGGCCAAGGAAGAACTTAAAGAAATATATTTTAAACAGCTTTTCAATATCTATCGTTTTTGCCGCTTTTCAAAAGTTGAACTAAATTATATGCCCAACAATTATATTTTAAAGGGAACGACTCTTTATTATGTCGGCGAGCAGATTACGGATTCGAATGCTTCTCGCAATTTAGAAAACTTCGGGCTTCGCTACTGGATTTATTCCAAAGAAGCGACGGAGCTCCTCGAAAAAAAAGGACATCCCATCGATGCAAAACGCATCCTCAGCGAAGAAGAAGCCAACAAGAGAATTGTCCTACTAAGCGTCACCTATTGGTGATAAACTTAAACCATGCTCGAAAAAATCATCCTCTTTAATTTATCGTCTAATCCCGACCTGACAAAAAAAATCGCCGGACATTTAAAATTGCCGATCGGACAGGTCGAACTCATGCATTTTGCAGATGGCGAAATCATGGCCCGCTCACTGGATTCGGTACGCGGCAAGTCGGTTTATATCATCCAATCTACTTGTTCGCCGGCTTCCGAACGCCTGATGGAGCTTCTGGTGTTCATCGACGGAATCAAAAAAGCCAATGCCAAAGATATCAACGTCGTCATCCCTTATTACGGCTACTCCCGTCAAGACCGCATCGCCCGGCCCCGCGAACCGATTTCGGCGCGCCTAGTCGCCGATTTACTGCAGACGGTCGGCGTTTCTCATCTGATTACCATCGATTTACATACGCCGCAAATTCAAGGGTTTTTCTCGTGCCCTGTCGATAACTTGTCGACAATTCACCTCTTTGCCGCCTACTACCTGAAAAAGCTAAAGCAGATAAAAGTCGACACGAGCGAAATCGTCGTTGTCTCCCCCGATCACGGCAGCGCTCATCGCGGACGCGATTTGGCAACCGCGCTTCCCGGTTCGCAACTTGCGATTGTCGATAAGCGCCGCCCCTCGCCCAATGAGGCAGAAGTCGTCAATATCGTCGGTGATGTCGAAGGCAAAACCTGCATTATTATCGATGACATAATCGACACCGGGGGAACGATTATCGCCTCGGCCAAAGAGCTCTATGCAAAGGGGGCTAAAGATATTTTGATCGCTGCTTCTCACGGAGTTTTTTCGCGCGATAATATCGATTCATTAAAAGCGACTGGCATCAGCGATATCGTCGTCACCGACAGCATTGAAAAGAATATTCAGGGAGTAAATGTCATCTCTGTTTCCGAAGTTCTCGCCCATGTCATCACACACAATGAAAGCGGAACCTCATTGCCACCCGAATATCTTGCTTTTTATTAGAAAAAGGCCTTTTTTGCGTCATTATTTCATCATTTGCAGCATAAATGAACAAAGAAAATAGAAATCGTTCAATTATCGAAAGAATCTCCATCAACGCGATGATCGCGTCGATTTACTTTATTTTGACGATGGCCACCTTGCCCGTCTCCTTTATGGGCATGCAGATTCGCATTGCCGAGATGCTCATCCTTCTTTGTTTTTTTCGCAAGGATTTCGTCATCGGCGTTTCAGTCGGAACCCTGTTGGCCAACACGATGTCACCGATGTTTGCCTGGGATATGCTCTTCGGCACGCTGGCCACTCTCATCAGCGGCCTCTTAATCGGCTACATGAAGCAGTTGTTTGTCGCCGCTATCATCCCTGTTGTCATCAACGCTTTTGTCGTCGGACTTGAACTACACTTAATTATGGGCTTGCCCTTCTGGCTGAATGTCGGCTTAGTCGGACTCGGCGAATTTATCGCCGTGGCCATCCTGGGTTATCTCATCTTGCTCTTCCTTGGCAAAAACGAGAAGTTTCAAGAGATGATAGGCGCGAATCAAAACTACCGGTTTAAGTGGTGACAGGTTCTGCTTGAATGATAGTTTTTTCCTTTGCTGGCAATTTTGATGGCTTTTTAAGAATCAATATTTTACTATTTTGTGTGCTATGGAAAATTTCTTTTTAGAAATCAAACATGTCTGCCGGCAAACCGGCGCTCGCTACGGAATTTTGCATACGCCTCATGGCGATGTCGAAGTCCCGATGTTTATGCCGGTCGGCACCCTCGCCACCGTTAAAACACTATCTCCCGAAGAAATTAAGGAATCAGGAGCGGGCGTCATTCTCGCCAACACCTATCATCTTCACCTCCGCCCTGGCGAAGATATCGTCGAAAAAGCCGGTGGCATTCATAAATTTATGAATTATAATGGTCCGATCCTCACCGATTCCGGAGGTTTTCAAGTCTTCTCGCTCATGGAGAACCGCAAGATTAATGAGGAGGGCGTCATCTTCAAAAATCACCTTAACGGGTCAAGGATTGAATTCACGCCTGAAAAAGTAATCGCGATTCAAGAAAAAATTGGTGCCGATATCATCATGTCTTTTGATGAATGCATGCCCTATCCGGTCGAACATAAATATGCTCAAGCAAGCGTCGAACGGACCTTGCGCTGGGCCAAGCGCGGACTTGAAGCCCACATAAGAAAAGACCAGGCTCTCTTCGGCATCGTTCAAGGCAGCGATTTTGAAGATTTGCGTCGCTTGTCGGCCACCGAACTGGCCAAGATGGATTTTCCCGGCTATTCAATCGGCGGAACATCAATCGGCGAACCAAAAGATGTTTTTATTAAAATGGTTGAGCAATCGGTGAAATATCTGCCGCACGACAAACCTCGCTACCTGATGGGTGTCGGCTCGATTGACTTTCTTCTTGAAGGCGTTGAAAGAGGCGTGGATATGTTCGACTGCGTTCTTCCCACGCGCATTGCCCGTCACGGCGCACTGATGACCTCGAATGGCCGCGTCAATATTCGCGACGCCAAATATAAAGAAGACTTTTCTCCCCTCGACGCCAATTGCGATTGCTACACATGCAGGAATTATACGAGAGCTTATCTTCGCCACCTCTATGTCAGCGAAGAGATTTTTGGTAAGCGTTTGCTCTCGATTCATAATGTCCGTTTTTTGATATCTTTGATGGAAAAAGCGCGCGATGCGATTAAAGAAGACCGGTTTGGCGATTTTAAAGCCGAAGTTTACCGCTCCTTTGGAGGCAGCAAAGGTTTCTGATGGATATCAAACTGTTCGATTTCGACCTGCCCGAAGAACTGATCGCCCAATCTCCCTCCCTTGTGCGTGATAAATCACGAATGATCAGTGTCGATTGCTCCAATCAAACATATCAGGATGAACATTTTTTCGATATCATCAAATATTTAAAACCCGGCGATGTCTTGGTCCGCAACAACACGAAAGTTTTACCAGCGCGCCTGTTTGGAACTAAAGAAGGAACCGGCGCCCATGTCGAGGTTTTACTCCTCCGCGAAATCGAAAAAGATACGTGGGAGTGCTTGACCGGAAATGCCAAAGCAATCAAGAAAGGCACCGTCGTCGTTTTCAAAGAAGGCGTTTTGCGCGCCACTTGCAGCGAAGTCAAAGATGAAGGCATTCGGTATATGAAGTTCGACTATCCGGGCGTATTTCTTGAAGCGCTTGATGAAGTCGGACTCATGCCCTTGCCACCTTATATCAAGAAACAATGCGAAGACAACAGCCGCTATCAAACCGTCTATGCCGAGCGCCTCGGAAGTAGCGCGGCACCGACGGCCGGATTTCATTTCACTCCCGATTTGTTGTCAAAAATTCAGCAAATCGGCGTTGAAATCGTTGATATTACCTTGCATATCGGCCTCGGAACTTTCCGTCCCGTAAAGGTTCAAGATAGCAAAGATCATATCATGCACAGTGAGTATTTCGAAGTTAGTGAAGAAGCTAGCGGAGCTCTTAACAAGGCCAAGAGCGAAGGCCGCAGGATCATCGCCGTCGGCACGACATCGACGCGGACGTTAGAAGCCGTCTATCAAAAGTATGGCCACTTTGTCGCGTGCCAGGAGGCGACCGACATCTTTATTAGCCCCGGCTACAAATTTGTCGCCATCGATGCCCTGATCACTAATTTTCATCTTCCCAGATCAACTTTAATCATGCTCGTCTCCGCCTTTATCGGACGCGAATTTACTATGCAAATTTATGCTCATGCGATAAAAGAAAGATATCGCTTCTTTAGTTTTGGCGA
>DCUC01000061.1:0-19346 GCA_002329705.1 Caryophanales bacterium UBA1424 | reverse complement strand
ACGAACTGAAAAATTTCTTGAAGGATTTTAAGAAAAAGGAAGGGCATAAAGTCGCGCTGATCATACCGGAATATAACAATGATCAATATAATATTGATTTAGAACCATATGCCGATCTCCCCGAAGGCTCAAAGCGCTGTTTCATCTGCTACGAAAAAAGGATGGATGAAGCTTATGCTTACGCCGAACAAAACGGCTTCGCCTATTTTGCGACCGCGATGACGATTTCCCGCCAGAAAAATTCGCAGATACTGAACGCGATCGGCGAGAAGCTCTCCACACGATATCCAAAGACCAAATACTTCCACAGCGATTTCAAGAAGAATAAAGGTATCGACATCGCCAAAGCCATGCGCGATGAATACGGCCTTTATCAGCAGACTTACTGCGGCTGCAAATATACATTTTTAAAGAAAAAATAATCGTTTTTTGTCTCTTTCTATGTTTTTCGGAATTGCGGCATTCGCATTTTTTGATCAGAAATCAGCAATCGTTGAAGTCATTTCCAATTCGCTTTTTAGAGTATAAATAATATTTATGCTTGACTCAAATACACACACAGGGGTAGTATATAAAACGTTGGCGTCTGCGTTGACATGCGAGGTTGCCGATACACCCACAGGCGTTGTCATGAATGGGTATCGGGTAATTCGCACAGAGCAAGATTCCACAGCCTGGAAACACAAGGAGGAAAGTTCATGGCTAAAACCAAAGTTATTAGGGTTCGCCTCAAAGCTTACGATCACAAGATACTTGATCTGAGCGTCGAGAAAATTCTTGAAGCGGCGAATAAGACGGGTGCCGGTGTCGTCGGCCCCATTCCGCTCCCTACGGAAAAACAAGTCTTCACGATCCTTCGCGCCGTCCACAAGTACAAGGACGCCCGCGAACAATTCGAAATCAGGACTCACAAACGACTCATCGATATTACCAACCCAACCAAGGAAACAGTTGACACCCTGCGTCGGCTCGACTTGCCAAGCGGTGTAGATATCGACATCAAATTATAAAGGAGGTAAGACTGATGAAATCAATCATTGGACGTAAAATGGGCATGACTCAAGTCTTCGCTGAAGATGGCACCATGTACCCTGTCACCGTCATTGAAGTCTTACCAAATGTCGTCACTCAGCTAAAAACCGCCGACAAAGAAGGCTATACCGCCGTCCAAGTCGGTTATGAAGATGAGCGTGAATCACGGGCCAACAAATGCGAAAAAGGACACTTTGCCAAAGCGAATGTCACCCCCAAGAAGCATTTGGCCGAACTTCACGGCGACGAACTGGCAGGTTACAAAGTCGGAGACGCAATTACCGCGGATTTATTCCATGCGGGCGAAATTGTCGATGTCATCGGCGTGTCGAAGGGCAGAGGCTTCCTCGGTTCCATTCAGCGCTACGGACATAAAATCGGACCGAAAGGTCACGGTTCCGGATATCACAGAGGCGTTGGTTCCATGGCTCTTAACGGCCGTCCCAACAACCGCGTGCTCCCGGGCAAGAAGATGGCTGGTCACCACGGCAATCAAAGCGCCACCATCCTCAATCTCCTCGTCATCAAAGTCGACGCCGAGAAAAACTACATCTTAGTCAAAGGATCGGTACCCGGCGCGAAAAAGTCGCTCGTCACGATTCGCAGCGCCGTCAAGGAACAACTTGGCGAAAAGCAGATTGTCAAAGATTTAATAAACCGCACCCCTGCGGTGAATGCCGTTAAAGAAGAAGTCGCTCCGGCCGCTCCTGAAGTTAAGGAAGCGCCCGCGGTCAGCGAAGCGAAAGGAGAATAACCATGGCTGAAAATAAAAAAGTCAGTGTCCCGGTTTACAACCAACTAGGTGAAAAAGTCTCCACCGTTTCCCTCAAAGGCGAAGTCTTCAATGTCGAAGTCAACAACAGCGCGATGTTCGATGCCGTCAACGTCTATCGCTCCAACATGCGCCAGGCGACTTCTAAAACCAAAAAACGCGATGAAGTATCAGGCGGAGGCAAAAAACCCTGGCGTCAAAAAGGCACAGGACGCGCTCGCGCCGGCAGTTCACGCTCGCCCATCTGGGTTGGAGGCGGTATCGTCTTCGGTCCGACCGGCGATCAAAACTACACGTTACAGCAAAACAAAAAAGAACATCGTCTCGCCCTCAAGTCAGCGCTGACGCTCAAAGTTAAAGACGGCCTTAAAGTCGTCGATAACCTCGAGTTAAAAGAAATTAAGACTAAATCGTTTGTCGAAATCGTCAAAGCCCTCAAAGCTGAAGGCCGCATCCTCGTCGTCCTCACCGATGTCGAAGAAAATCTCGCCCTCAGCGCCCGCAACTTGACTAATGTGACGATTACAGTCCCCACCAATGTGTCCGTCTATGACTTGCTCAACAATCAATCGGTTATCATGAGCAAGGCAGCGGTCAAAGCTCTCGAGGAGGTGCTCATCTAATGGCTGCAAAGAAAAAAGTCGAAGCGAAGAAAGTCGAAAAACGGTTTGCAAAAGCAACCCTTCAAGACTTTGATACGATTCTTCGCCCGGTCATCACCGAAAAGACGATGGCCCTCATGCAAGAGAAAAACCAGGCGACCTTCAGAGTTGCCCCCAATGCTAACCGCACACAAGTTAAGTTAGCCTTCGAACGCGTGTTCGGAGTCAAAGCTACGGAAGTTCGCATTCTAAACGTCCTTCCCAAGAGTACCCGCCGGGGCGGCCGCTATGAAGGCAAGATCTCCGGGTACAAGAAAGCGATCGTGACCGTCGCCACCGGCGAAGCCCTCGATCTCTTCAAGGAATAGCCTCCATGGCTCATTATAGGAGAAATTAAATGTCAATCAGAAGTTATAAACCGACGACGCCAAGCCGTCGCAACATGACGAACTCGACGTTTGAAGAAATCACTAAAAGCACTCCTGAAAAAAGTCTTCTCAGCAAGCTGACAAAGACCGGCGGCCGGAATAACCAAGGTGTTATTACCACGCGCCACATCGGTGGCGGCCACAAACGCAAGTACCGCCAAATCGATTTCAAGAGAAACAAAGATGATCTCGTCGCCATCGTCAAGGCCGTCGAATATGACCCCAATCGCAATGCCAACATCTGCCTCGTCAGTTATCTCGACGGCGAGAAAAGATACATCCTGGCGCCCAAAGACTTAAAAGTCGGGGATCGCATCATCTCGAGCAAAGTGGCCGATATTCAAATCGGCAACGCCATGGAACTCGGCAACATTCCTGAAGGAACAGTCGTCCATAACGTTGAGTTAAGTCCCGGCAAGGGCGGTCAGCTCTGTCGCGCCGCGGGCACAAGCGCTCAAGTATTAGGTAAAGAAGACAAATATGTCATCGTCCGCCTCGCCAGCGGTGAAATGCGCAAGATTCTGCAAACTTGCCGCGCCACCATCGGCAGCGTCGGAAACGAAGACTACAGCCTCATCAACAAAGGCAAAGCTGGCAAAACGCGCTGGCAAGGCACTCGCCCGACCGTCCGCGGTTCCGTCATGAACCCGGTTGACCACCCCCACGGCGGTGGTGAAGGTAAATCACCGGTTGGACGCGATGCGCCCCGTACCCCTTGGGGTAAACGC
Source organism: Caryophanales bacterium UBA1424 (assembly GCA_002329705.1). Classification (GTDB taxonomy): domain Bacteria; phylum Bacillota_I; class Bacilli_A; order RFN20; family CAG-826; genus UBA1424. The sequence continues at coordinate 15,784 of DCUC01000061.1, read as the reverse complement.
GCCCTCGGCGTCAAAACGAGAAAAACCAAGAAAGCATCGACGCGGCTCATCGTCAGACGTCGCAATGCTAAATAGAAGCGAAAGGAGTAATCAATTATGGCACGTAGTTTGAAAAAAGGACCGTTCTGCGACGCTCACTTAATGAATAAGGTGCGCAAGCTGAACGCCGCCAACCGCAAAGAGATTATTAAGACGTGGTCACGTCGCAGTACCATCTTCCCCGAATTCATTGAACACACTTTCGCCGTCTATAACGGCCGTGAACACATCACCGTATATGTCACCGAAGATATGGTCGGTCACAAATTGGGCGAATTCGCCCCGACCAGAACCTATCGCGGTCACACCGGTCACACCGCCGAAGACAAAGCAGCCACGGCTGCCAAATAAGGAGGACCTATGGCAGAAAAGAAACCAGTTACTCGCAAAAAAGCCGTCAAACCGGCCAAAGTCGAGGAAAAACCCGCCGCTCCGGCCAAACCCAAAGTTACCGAAGCCCGCGCCGTTGCCTATGATGTCCGCCTCACCCCGCGTAAAGCCCGCATGGTCATCGACTTAGTCCGCGGCAAAGATCTGAACGTCGCCCTTGGCATCCTCGCCAACGTCAACCGTTCCGCTTCGCCCGCCGTCAGCAAAGTCATCAAAAGTGCCGCGGCCAACGCCATCAACAACTTCGCTATGGAAGAAAGCAAACTTTACATTCACACCATCTACGCTAACGATGGCTTGAAAATGAAAAGATTCATGCCGCGCGCTAAAGGTTCATCGTCAGGCATCATCAAACGGACATGTCACATTTATGTGACGATCAAGAGTAGATAGGAGCAGCACATGGGACAAAAAGTTAATCCAGTCGGACTACGCGTCGGCATCAACAAGGATTGGAATTCTCGTTGGTTCGCCGATCGCAAGGAATACCCCGCCTTCTTAAAAGAAGACATGGTCATCCGTCAGTATCTTGAAAAGAACCTCAAAGCCGCTCTCCTCTCGCACATCGAGATCGAAAGAGCTAAAACCGATAAAGGCCACACCGTCAACATCTTCTGTTTCGTCGCCCGTCCGGGCGTCGTCATCGGACAAGACGGAGCCAATATCAACCGCATCAAAAAAGAACTCGGTAAGAAAATAGCGACCGCTAATGTTCGCATCGACATCGTGGAAGTCAAAAATCCCGATCTCGACGCTCATCTCGTCGCTCAATGGATCGCCTCGGAGTTAGAAAACCGCGCCTCGTTTAGAACGGCGCAGAAAAAAGCCATTCAAAGAGTCCGCAAGGCCGGCGGCAAAGGTATCAAAACCGAAGTCTCGGGCCGCTTAGGCGGAAACGATATCGCCAGGAGCGAAGGTTATAAAGAAGGCATTATTCCTCTTCATACCTTGCGCAGTGATATTGATTATGCGCATACGGAAGCAACTACCACTTACGGCCGGCTCGGCGTCAAAGTCTGGATCTGCCGCGGTGAAATTCTTCCCGAAGAGAAGAAAACGAAAACGGAAGGAGAATAACATCGATGCTACAACCGAAAAGAGTCAAATATCGGCGTCCGCACGGAATTAGCTACGAAGGAAAATCAAAGGCCGGCAACGAAATCGCCTTTGGTGAGTACGGTCTCCAAGCCGTGACCGGCGGGTGGATTAACGATCGTCAGATTGAAGCCGCTCGTATCGTGCTGAGCCGTTATACGCAGAGAGCCGGGAAAGTATGGATTCGCATCTTCCCGCATCTGGCAAAAACAAAAAAACCAGCCGAAGTCCGCATGGGTTCCGGCAAAGGCAATCCTGAAAGCTGGGTTGCCGTCGTAAGAACGAACCGCATTATGTTTGAGATTGGCGGCGTCGAAGAAAAGGATGCGCGCGAAGCGCTCCGCCTCGCCGCCTACAAACTGCCGATCAAGTGCAAGGTCGTCGCGAAGGAAGCGAAGGGTGAGTAATTATGAAAATTAGCGAACTGCGCGAAATGAGTAACGAAGAACTTAACGAAAAAGTTTACTTGCTCAAAGAACAACTATTCAATCTTCGCCGCAAAAAAGCCGTCGGCCAATTAGAGCACGGCGAAGAAATCCGCAGAGTCCGCAAGGACATTGCCAAAGCCTACACCATTCAGCGCGAGCGCGAATTAGGCATTAAATAAGGAGGAACCGAAACATGGAAAACAGAGTCGCACGTCCGACCTTCACCGGCGTCGTCGTCAGTGACAAAATGGACAAAACAATCGTCGTTTTGGTTCAGACCCACAAAAAACACGCCAAATACATCAAGCGCGTCAAATACGGCAAAAAGTACTATGCCCACGATGAGAATAACGAAGCCAAAGTCGGCGACACCGTCACGATTATGGGCTGCCGGCGCCTAAGCGCCACCAAGCGTTATCGCTTAGTGAGCATCGACCTCAAAGCCGTCGAATCGATCAAGGCCGCTGAAGCCGAACTTCTCCTCGAGGAAAAAGAGGGCGTCAACGCCGTCGAACCCGAAGCGGAAGTCAAAGCTGAAGCTGGCGAAGAGAAGAAAGCAGAATAGGAGCAGACTATGGTTCAAAATGAAACAAATCTAGTCGTCGCTGACAATTCTGGCGCGAAAAGCGTGCGCATCTTCCGCCTTTTTGGCGGTGGTAACCGCAAATCTTCGTCCATCGGCGACATCGTCATGTGCGCGGTCAAAACCGCCACGCCTAACGGCAAAGTTAAAAAAGGCGAAATCGTTCGCGGCGTCATCGTCCGCACGAAATATCCCATCAACCGCCCCGACGGTTCAACCATCAACTTTGATGACAACGCGATCGTTCTCATCAACGAAGACGGCGCCCCCCTCGGCACGCGCGTCTTTGGTCCTGTCGCCCGCGAATTACGCGATAAAGGCGAAGGATTCATGAAGATCGTCTCCTTGGCGACCGAAGTATTATAAGGAGTGAACCCATGAGAATTAAAAAAGGTGACAAAGTCATCGTCATCACCGGCGGCGACAAAGGCAAAGAAGGCATCGTTCAAGCCGTCTTCCCTAAAACGCACAAGGTGGTCGTCGAAGGCGTCAACGTTCACAAAAAACACCGCAAGCCGACCCAGAAGACACCGGAGGGTTCCATCGTTGAGATCTATGTCCCCATCGATGTCAGCAACGTCGCCCTCATCGATCCCAAAACCAAAAAAGCCACGCGCGTGACTTATAAAGTGGAAAAAGATCAAAAGATCCGCATCGCTAAAGCCAGCGGATCTAAATTAGATTAAGGAGGTAGCTAAGTTATGGAAGAAGAAAAGAAAACCGTAGCCCCAAAAGCTACCGCGACAAAAAAAGCCGCCGCTCCAAAAGAAGCAGCCGCCAAAAAAACTGCCGCCCCCAAGGCGAAAGTTAAAAAAGACGAAGTAAAAGAAACCAAGGTTGTCAAAGAAGCTCCAAAAGCCGCTGCCCCAAAAGCAGAAGCAAAAGCCGAAGCTCCTAAGGTTGAAGCCCCCAAAGCCCCCAAGGCCGAAGTGAAAAAAGAGGCTCCTAAAGCCGAACCAAAAGTTAAGGTTACCAATCGTCTAAAAGTAAAATACGAGCAAGTCGTTCTCCCCAAATTGATGGCCAAGTACAACTTCAAATCCGTCATGGAGAGCCCCAGACTTGAGAAAATCGTTATCAATGTCGGTGTCGGAGACGCCATCGTCAACGCCAAAGTGCTCGATGATTCAGTCCGCGAACTGCGCGAAATCGCCGGTCAGCAACCCGTCATCACCAAGGCCAAGAAATCAATCGCCAACTTCAAATTAAGAGAAGGCCAGGCCATCGGTTGCAAAGTGACCTTGCGCGGTACGAGAATGTATGATTTCCTCGATAAGCTCGTCTCCATCGCCCTACCTCGCGTCCGCGACTTCCGCGGTGTGAGCCGCAACGCCTTCGATGGCCACGGCAACTACACCCTCGGCGTCAAAGAGCAGTTGATCTTTCCCGAAATCGATTATGACAAGGTCAACAAAATCAGAGGGATGGATATCGTTATCGTCACGACGGCGCGAAACGATGATCAGGCGTTCACTTTATTAAGTGAACTCGGAATGCCGTTCCGCAAATAGGAGGAGAGAACATGGCCAAAACAAGTCAAAAGGTCCGCTGGGCCCGACCGAAGAAATTCAAAGTTCGTGAATACACGCGCTGCGTTCGCTGTGGTCGTCCTCACGCCGTCTATTCAAAGTTTCATTTATGCCGCATCTGCCTGCGCGAATTAGCCTATAAAGGCGAAATCCCAGGTCTTAAGAAGTCGAGCTGGTAAAGGAGGAAAGAAACATGATGACAGATCCCATCGCCGCCATGCTTACGACCATTCGTAATGCTAATGCGCTGCGCTATGAAAGTGTTACCGTTCCTTCGAGCAAGATGAAGGTGGAAATCGCCAAGATTCTCCTCGAAGAAGGTTTTATCCTCGACTACAAAGTTCTCGGCGATAAGAAAAAAGATTTAAGTTTAACCCTCAAATACGCCGCCAACAAAGAGCGCGTCATCTCTGGTTTGAAACGCATTTCCAAACCCGGTCTCCGCGTCACCGTCGGCTGCGAAAATCTCCCCCGCGTCTTAAGAGGACTCGGCGTGGCGATCATCTCGACGAGCAAAGGAGTCATGAGTGACAAAAAAGCCCGAACCTTAGGGATCGGCGGCGAAGTTGTCGCTTATGTGTGGTAATTGATATGTCACGTATCGGCTATAAAGTTATCGATCTCCCGAGCACCGTCACCGTCACCGTCAATGACGGCGTCGCTCTCGTCAAAGGTCCCAAAGGAACTCTGGAAGTCAAGGTTCCCGCCTCTATCGACTTAAAAATCGAAGGCGCTTTAATTCACGTTTCGCGTGAAAACGAAGAGCGCCAGACCAAAGAAAATCACGGCACCTTCCGCGCTCTTCTTCACAACGCCATCGTCGGCGTTTCCGAAGGCTTCAGCAAGACGCTTGAAATCGTCGGCATCGGCTATCGGGCCGCGCTTAAAGGTCATGATTTACTCTTGAATATTGGCTTTGCCCACGATGTAATCGTGACTCCGGAACCGGGTGTTAAAATCACCTGCAAGACGGCCAACATCGTCATCGTTGAAGGCATCGACCGCCAGGCGGTTGGCCAAACCGCCGCCCGCATCCGCGAAGTTCGCAAACCCGAACCTTACGGCGGCAAAGGCATTAAATATGCCGGCGAACACATCATTCGCAAGGAAGGCAAGCGCGCCAGCGCTAAGAAATAGTGGGAGGTAAGGTATGATTAAAAAATTATCTAAAAACGTCGTACGTCAAAGACGCCACGCCCGTGTTCGCGAGAAGATCTCCGGCACTGCGGAAATGCCCCGCCTCTGCGTCTATCGCTCCAACGCCAACATCGAAGCTCAAATCATCGATGATGTCAAAGGAGTTACCTTAGCTCACGCTTCTTCCTCGGCTTTAAAACTCGCGAACGGCGGCAACGTCGAAGCGGCGGCTAAAGTCGGCGAAGCAATTGCTAAAGTCGCATTAGAAAAGAACATCAAAACCATCGTCTTTGATCGCGGTGGTTATGCCTATCACGGCCGCGTCAAGGCCCTGGCTGAAGCCGCCCGCAAAGCCGGCTTGCAATTTTAAGGAGAAAGAACATGGTAGAAAAAGAACTTGAAGGCGTCGCTACAGTCGCCGCAACTCCCGAAGCTCCAGGTGCCGCTCCTGAAAAACCAGCTTTTAACCGCGGTCCCCGTGGTCCCCGCGGTCCCCGCCCCCAAGGCGAACGCCGTCCCGGCCGCCGTCCGATGCGAGATGAGCCCAAAGAATACGAAGAGCGCGTCGTCAGCGTCAACCGCGTCAGCAAGACGGTCAAAGGCGGACGCAAAATGCGCTTCTCCGTCCTCGTCGTCATCGGTAACGGCAAAGGCAAATACGGTTTTGCTATTGGCAAAGCCGCCGAAGTCCCCGATGCCATTAAAAAGGCTCTTGAAAAAGCCCGCAGCAACACCTTTACTTTTAAGACTTCCAAAGGCGATACCATCGCCCATGAAATCATCGGTAAGTTCGGCGCCTGCAGCGTCTTTCTAAAGCCCGCGACCGAAGGTACCGGTATTATCGCCGGCGGCCCGGTTCGTGCTATCCTTGAACTAGCCGGCATCCGCAACGTCTACTCGAAAGTTTACGGCAGCCGCGCTCCCATCAACATCATTCGCGCCACGCACCATGGTTTAAGCAATCTTAAATCATATGCGAAGGTCAAAGAATTGCGCAAATAACCTGGAGGTATGAACATGAAGTTACATGAATTAGAACACGCCGAAGGCGCTCGAACTGCTCATTACCGCAAGGGTCGCGGCATCGGTTCCGGAAACGGCAAAACGTCTGGCAAAGGCCATAAAGGCCAAGGCGCCCGCACCGGCGGCAAAAAAGCTCCCGGTTTCGAAGGCGGTCAGAACCCGATTTATCGCCGTTTGCCGAAATTCGGTTTTCAGAACGTCAACCGCGTCGAATTCGCCAGCGTCAACATCGAGAGATTAAACGCGTTTGAAGACGGCACGGTCGTGACCTCGGCTCTCCTCGTCGAAAAAGGCCTCGTCCGCAAGGAATATGACGGAGTAAAAATCCTCGGAGGCGGAAAGTTGACCAAAAAACTGACGGTGCAAGCCCACAAGTTTTCGAAGTCCGCAAAAGAGGCGATTGAAAGCGCCGGTGGCACCGTCGAGGTAATTTAACATGAAGAAGCTGGTCTCGGTCTTCAAAAATAAGGAAATCGTCAGTCGCATTTTCTTCACGATCATGATCTTGTTCGTGATTCGCATCGGAGCGGCCATCACCGTTCCCGGTGTGACCGTCAGCGAGGAATTATCCAAGGCGCTTGAAACCGCCAATATGATCTCGATGATGGATATGCTCGGCGGCGGTGCTCTCAGCAATTTCTCAATCTTTGCTCTGGGCGTCAGTCCTTACATTACGGCCGGAATTATTATTCAGCTTCTGTCCAAAGACGTTTTGCCGGCTCTGACCGAACTTACCAAGCAGGGTCAGTACGGCCGCAAAAAGTCGGAGATGGCCACCCGTTATCTCACTCTCCTTTTAGGAGCTGTTCAGGCCTATGGCATCATCAAAACGATGGAGAACAGCCAGTATATTACCATCAACATGGAACTCAATTTCTGGGCTTATGCCTATATTGTCACCATCATCCTCGCCGGAGCGATGTTGACGATGTGGCTCGGTGACCAAATCACCTCCAAAGGCCTCGGAAACGGTATTTCCGTCATCATCTTCGCCGGTATCGTCCGCAATCTCCCGATTCAGATCGCCACCGCTTATCGCAAGTGGGTCGAACAGAATATGGGACACGGCACGAATGAACTCGTCAAAGGCTCTTTCCAATTCGGAATTTACATCCTGGCATTCGTCTTGATCATCGCCTTCGTCGTCTTCATCGAGCTGTCCAAGCGCAAGATTCCCGTCCAGCACTCCGGCAAAAGCGGCGGTCAGGGGCAATCGATGTCGAAAGCCTCGTTCCTACCGATTAAACTCAACTCTTCAGGTGTTATCCCCGTCATTTTCGCGAGCTCGATTTTAATGGCGCCATCCGTCATCGCAAGTTTCGTGAGCACGGATACCAACGCCGCCTGGCTCAAGATTTTCTCCTATAGCGAAATGACCGAGATGCCGGGTATCAACGACACGACATGGGGCATGCCCTGGGGCCTGCTCTTATATTTAATCTTAATCGTCGTGTTCTGCTTCTTTTACGCCAACATGCAAATCGCCCCGGAAACCCTGGCTGATAACTTTCGGAAAAACGGCAGTTACATTCCCGGCATTCGCCCCGGAATCGAAACTGAGCGCTATGTCAAGAAAGTCGTCAACCGCGTCACCGTCATGGGTGCGATCGCCCTGGCCTTCATCGCGGCCTTACCCGTCGTCTTGACGCTGAGCGGCATCTTTGGTGAGAGTTCAAGTCTCGCCATCGGCGGCACAGGCTTAATCATCGTGGCCGGTGTGGCTATCGAAATAAACAACCAGATTGACGGCTTATTAGCCGGCAAGAGCTTCGAGGAAGCCTCGCAAGGAGCGCGCCGCCGATGAATATTATCCTGATGGGCCCGCCCGGCGCGGGCAAAGGCACGCAAGCTAAACGCTTGATTGCCAAATACGATATACCGCATATTTCCACCGGAGATATGTTTCGCGAGGCGATGAAGCAGGGCACCGCGCTCGGCTTACTCGCCAAGCGGTATATAGACCAGGGACATCTTGTTCCTGATGATGTGACAATTGGTATCGTCCGTGAGCGACTGGCGAAACAAGATTGTCAGAAAGGCTATCTTCTCGACGGTTTTCCGCGGACGATTCCCCAAGCTGAAGCTTTGGAAATCCTGACCAAAGAAATCGGTCGCGAACTAGAATTCGTCATCAATATCGACGCCGACGAAAAAGAGCTCGTCCGCCGCATATGTGGAAGACGCGTATGCAAAGTGTGCGGAACGCCCTATCACGTCGACACGATGAAGCCGAAAGTCGATGGTGTCTGCGATGTGTGCGGCGGTCCTTTAATCCAAAGAGCCGACGACAACGAGGAAGCGCTGAAAGTGCGCCTCGGCCACTACTATGAACAGACTAAGCCATTGCTTGATTTCTATGCAAAACGCGGCCTTCTGACGTCATTTGACGGCACAAAAGACCTCGACGTCCTGCTTCAGGAAATCTCTTCGCTCATCGAGGCTAAGACTAGATGATCATCGTCAAATCGCCGCGAGAAATTGCCCTCATGCGCGAGGCCGGACAAGTCGTCGCCAAAGTCTTTGAAAAACTAGCGACCATCATCCGCCCCGGCATCAGCACGCAAACGATCGCCGATGAAGCCGAAAAGATTATTCGAAGTTATCATGCCTCGCCCACCTTCCTTGGCTACAACGGCTTTAAGGGCGCCATCTGCGTCAGCGTCAATGACACGCTCGTCCATGGCATTCCGAACAAACATCACTTATTAAAAGAAGGCGATATCGTCTCCTGTGATGTCGGCGCCACCCTTAAAGGTTATGTCGGTGATGCCTGCCGGACGTATCCGGTCGGCAAGATCAGCAAGGAAGCGGCTCGTTTGCTTCGCGTCACGGAAGAGAGTTTTTTCAAGGCGGTGGCCCTCATTAAACCGGGCATCCACTTAGGCGACATCTCCCACGCGATTCAAACCCACAACGAGGAAAACGGTTATTCCCTCCCTCGGGAATATACAGGTCACGGCATCGGTCAAGCCCTGCACGAAGACCCCTATATTCCAAATATTGGCGAACCCCATACGGGGCCAGTATTAAAAGAAGGAATGTGCCTCGCCATCGAACCGATGGTCGCCCAGGGTCAGCCCGAGGTGATCGTCAGCAACGATGGTTGGACCGTTAAGATGAAAGACGGTTTGCTCTCGAGTCATTACGAGAACACGGTCGCCGTCACCAGCACCGGTTATGAAATACTGACCATGCTCAAACAAGGAGGAAACGAAAATGGCTAAAACAGATGTCATTGAAGTCGAAGCAACAGTCGTCGAGGCCTTGCCCAACGCCCAATTTAAAGTCAAACTTGAAAACGGCGTCACTATTCACGCCCATGTCTCGGGGAAAATCCGCATGCATTACATCCGCATTCTCCCGGGCGATGTCGTCACGGTCGAAATCTCACCCTACGACTTAACGAGAGGACGTATCACCTTTAGATACAAAAACCCAAGCTCTTCGTATACGAAGAAATAACACGGAGGAACAATTTATGAAAGTAGCACCTTCAGTCAAACCGATCTGCGATAAATGCAAGGTCATCAAACGCAAAGGCAAAGTCATGGTCATTTGCGAGAATCCCAAGCACAAGCAGAGACAAGGTTAAAAGGAGTAAAACAAATTTATGGCACGTATTGTCGGAGTAGACATACCCAACGAAAAAAGAGTCGTCATCGCCCTCACCTACATTTTTGGTATCGGGACGACGAAAAGCAAAAAGATTTTAGCCGCCTGCAATGTCAGCGAGGATATTCGCGTTAAAAACCTGAGCGAAGAACAGCTGACTTTGATTCGCGCTGAAGTCGCCAAGCACCGCGTCGAAGGCGATCTTCGCCGCGAAGTCGCTTTAAACATCAAAAGACTTACGGAAATCGGCTGCTATCGCGGCATCCGTCACCGCAAAGGCTTGCCGGTTCGCGGCCAGAGAACAAGAACCAATGCCCGCACCCGCAAAGGCAAGAGAAAAACCATCGCCAACAAGAAAGTGGCCGCCAAATAGTAGGAGGGCATAAAAATGGCAAAAGCTAAGAAAACAACCACTCGTAAAAAGAAGATTAAACGGTCGTTTACCAAGGGCGTCGCGCACGTCCACTCGACCTTTAATAACACCATCGTGACGATTACCGATGAACTCGGTAACGCCATCGCCTGGAGCAGCGCCGGAGCCCTCGGCTTCAAAGGCGCCAAGAAATCGACTCCTTTCGCCGCCGGTCTCGCCGGCGAAGCCGCCGCCAAGATTGCCTTTGAACAAGGCCTCAGAAGCGTCGATGTCAACGTCAAAGGTCCGGGCCCGGGTCGCGAATCCGCCATCCGCTCGTTACAAGCCGCCGGCCTCGCGATTCAGACAATTACCGATACGACCCCGATTCCGCATAACGGATGCCGTCCGCCAAAGCGTCCTCGCGGTTAATGAAAGGAGATAGTCACAATGGCAAAATTACCCCGTCCGTTTGAAAAAATGACATTCAAAACCGCTATCGTCGATAGCACTGCGAACTATGGCAAGTTCGTTATCGAACCGCTCGAAAGAGGTTTCGGCCTGACCGTCGGAAACGCTCTTCGCCGCGTGTTATTAAGCGCCCTGCCCGGCGCCAGCGTCTACGCCGTCGAAATCGAAGGCGCCCGCCATGAATTCTCAGCCCTTCCCGGCATTGAAGAAGACGTGACAGCCATTATCTTAAATCTTAAAGATTTAGTATTAAAGATTGACGATGATGACGAAAAATCCAAGAAGATTGAAGTCGACATCAAAGGCCCCGGCGCCCTTAAAGCCGGCGACCTCGTCTTGCCCGCTTTCGTCTCGGTCGTCAACCCCGACTTAGAGCTCGCTCATCTCACCGACGAAGGTCACCTGAAGATGACGATGTTTGCCCGCAACGGCCGCGGTTACGTGACCAGCGAAGGCAACAAACTCGCCCGCACCCACCAGCAAGTGGGCGTCATCGCCACCGACTCCAACTATTCGCCGATCACCAAGGCCAGTTATGTCGTTGAACCGACTCGCGTCGGACACGACTCGAACTTCGACCGCCTGACCCTTGAAGTGTGGACGAACGGTTCCATGACTCCGCAGGATGCCGTCGCTTTATCAAGCCGCATCTTGATCGGGCACTTCGAAGAATTCCTGAAGCTTCAAGAGTTAACTCGTGATATCAACATTATCAAAGAGGTTGTCGAAACCCCGGTCGATGATGTCGGCGACAAAGCGATCGAAGAACTCGATCTCTCCGTCCGCAGCTACAACTGCCTGAAGAGAGCCGGCATTCAGACGATTCGTGAACTCATTCAAAAGAGCGAAGAAGAAATGATGAAAGTCCGTAACCTCGGCAAGAAATCATTAAAAGAAATTAAAGATAAGTTAGTCGAGATGGGACTGAGCTTCCGCGACTACATCGCAGAGTAGGAGGCACCATGGCAGCACAAGGACGTAAAAACGTACACGGCAAAACCGGTGTCCGCTTCAAAGCCGCTTATACCGCGAGCAAACGCAAAAACATGCTCCGCAACGTCGTCACCGAACTGATTGTTCACGAAAAAGTCGTCGTTACCTCAGGAGTTGTCAAAGAGCTCAAAAAACTCGCTGATCACCTCATTTCCCTTGCAAAACGCGGGGATTTGCACGCCAGACGGCAGGCCGCCAGCGTTCTCCGCAAGGTCGTCATCGATGAGAAAGAAAGCCTTACCGCTTTAGATAAATTGTTTGATGATCTCGGCCCGGCCTTCAAGGCCCGCAACGGCGGTTATACCAGAGCGCTCAAAGCCGATAACCGGCGCGGCGATAACGCCAAACGCGTATTGGTGACCTGGGTTCGCTAGGATACAAAACCGATCAAAACGGCTCGCAAGGGCCGTTTTTTCATGTCAAGACGCCTGTGCAGGCATATCTTTTTTATCGTAAATCGAGATGCTACAATGAATTTAAATATAAGGAGTTTCCCATGAGCAAGAAATATTTGCAGGAACTAGAACCGGGCTATACGCCTCTAACGGTTTGTGAGGAGGCGAGCCGGTGCCTTCTTTGCCTTGACGCTCCGTGTTCAAAAGATTGCCCGGCCGGCACCGATCCCGGCCGCTTTATCCGCGCGGTGAGATTCCGCAATTTTAAGGGTGCCGCCGAAGTCGTCCGTGAAAATAATGTTCTCGGTTCGATTTGTGCTCGCGTCTGTCCGACCGAAAGATATTGCCAAAAAGGGTGCGCTCGCTCGGGAATTGATGTTCCGATCGATATCGGCCGCATTCAGCGCTTTATCACCGACTTTGAAGAAACTAATGGCATGAAAATCCTCAAAAAAGGAAAACCGAACGGCAAGCGCGTTGCGATCATCGGAAGTGGCCCGGCCGCCCTGCAGGCAGCGGCCTCTCTCGCCCGCCTCGGCTACGAAATTAATCTATATGAAAAAGAAGCAAAGGCCGGCGGATATCTTCGCTATGGCATCCCAGAATACCGCCTTCCGACGCATATCGTCGATAAAGAAATTGAGTACGTGACCGAATTAGGGGTCAAAATTCACTTAAATACGACAGTCGGAAAGGATATCAGCCTCGATAAACTGAAGAGCGATAATGACGCCGTCATCGTCGCCGTCGGGGCGAGTTACGGCAAGATGCTCCCAAAATTTGAAAATAATCCGCATGTTGAAATTGCCGTCGATTTTTTAAAGAGGGTTAAAGACAGCAAAGGGCAAGTTGATTTACCGGATAATATCCTCGTCATCGGCGGAGGAGATGTCGCGATGGATGTTAATGTGACGCTCAAATTATTAGGCGTTAAAAACATCAGCGATGTGGTCTATGAGGAGTTTTGCGAATTCCGGGCATCGAAAAAAGAACTACGCGATGCCCAGGCCCTCGGCGTATCGATTATCGACGGCTATGTGCCAGTCGATGTCGATGGTAAAACCGTCACCTTTAAACATCGCACGATTCCTGGCGAAGTAAAAATAACCGCCGATAAAATTATTCTGGCGGTCGGCCAGTATCCCAACGTCTGCGGCCTCGAGGGCATTCGCATTGTAAATGGCGAGTCGGACATCAAAGGCTATGTCACCACCGATCCAAAAGTATTTGTCGCCGGCGATATCGCTCACCTCGATAAAACGGTTGTGGCGGCGGTGCGGACCGGCAAGGATGTCGCCTCGCTGATTCACAGCCGCATCGGAGGAAGATAAGATGATTAAGAAAGATTTGTCGATTAACTTTTTAGGCGTTCGTTTTCCCAATCCTTTTTGCCTATCCTCATCGCCTGTCGGCAATTGCTACGAGATGTGTAAAAAAGCCTATGGCGCGGGATGGGGTGGCGTCGTCTTTAAAACGATGGGCTACTACAATTTCGTCGTTGACGAAGTATCGCCGCGCTTTGACAAGTTGAACAAAGAAAATACGCCGTTTGTCGGCTTCAAGAATATGGAGCAGATTGCCGAGCATCCCCTCGATGAGAATCTGGCCGATATCCGCCGCCTCAAAAAAGAATTTCCCTATCAGGTTTTAATCGCCTCAATCATGGGCTCGAACGACAAAGAATGGGAGGAGCTCGCACGCCTTGCTGAAGAGGCGGGAGCGGATATGTTGGAGATGAATCTTTCCTGCCCGCAGATGACCTCACACGCGATGGGAAGCGATGTCGGAACGAATCCCGATTTATGCCGTCGCTACTGCCAGGCCGTCAAGCGCGGAAGCAAACTCCCCGTCCTCGCCAAAATGACGCCGAACATCACCGATATGATTCCGGTCGCCATCGCCTGTCTCGAGGGCGGCGCCGATGGCATCGCCGCAATCAATACCGTAAAATCAATATGTAATATTGACCTCGATAGGAAAGTCGGGATGCCGATTATTAACGGCAAATCGTCAATCTCCGGCTATTCAGGTAAAGCCGTCAAGCCGATCGCCCTGCGTTTTATTCAGCAGATGCGAGCTGATGAGCGGCTGAAAAATGTCGCCATTTCCGGCATCGGCGGCATCGAGACGTGGGAAGATGCGGTGGAGTTTATCCTCGTCGGTTCCTCAACCCTGCAGATCACGACGGCAATCATGCAATATGGCTACCGCATCATCGATGATTTGCGAAACGGACTCATGCATTATATGGATGAGCAGGGCGTCGATCATCTCAGCGATTTAGTCGGATTGGCCAACGATAATCTCATTCCCGCTGAAGAACTCGACCGCGATTACAAGATCTATCCGGAAATAAATGTCGATGAATGCATTAAATGTGGGCGCTGCTACATATCCTGCTATGATGGCGCTCATCAGGCGATCAAATGGGATGCCGATAAGCGCCTGCCATCCGTCAACAAGGAGAAATGCGTCGGCTGTTTGCTGTGCTACCACGTCTGTCCTTCCGGGGCCATCAAAATGGGCGAAATCGCCTTCAAACCCGGCCGCCAAGGTCAGCGCAAGGCCGAAGACATCATTCACTAGAGACGACCAGGGGTGGAAACACTCCTTTTTCTTTATAAGAAATGTAAGCCCATACAATTTTTAGCGTCCAAGTTTATATTGAAAAATATAAGATACTTACATATTATATTAAAGGTGCATTTATGCGTCATTTTATGACCTACGGAGGATAATAATGGCAGTCATTCAAGAACACGCCAAGAAAAGGATTAAAGAGATCGTCGCCTCTCACAAAGACGAACCGACCCCTTTGCTCGTTGTCTTGTCGCAAATCCAGCAAGAATTTGGTTACATCCCTCTCGAAGTTCAGGAAGTCGTTTCGGAAGAAATGAACATTCCGGTCGCCGAGATTTACGGTGTAGTCACTTTTTATTCGTTTTTCTCGCTCAAACCTAAAGGCAAATACATTATCGGCGTCTGCCTCGGAACCGCCTGCTATGTCAAAGGCAGTCAAAACATTATCGATAAGTTTTGCGAATTGTTGAAGATCAGACCTGGCGAAACGACTCCGGATGGTTTATTTACGGTTGATGCTCTGCGTTGCATCGGCGCCTGTGCGATTGCTCCGGCCGTCACGATCAACGGTAAAGTATATGCGAATTTGACGGTCGATCGCGTCGAAAAAATCATCAAAGAATATGAAGGAGGGGCCAACTGATGAGAATTAATACTCCTCAAGAATTAGCCAGCAAAATCCGTGCCTGCGAAAAGTGTTTAGCTCAGAAATTTAGCGGCGAAACAGGCACGAAAGCTTTACTTGTCTGCGGCGGTCTAGGTTGCATTTCGACGGGCGCCGGCGACATTATCAGCTTACTTAAAACGAAAATCAAAGATCGCGGTCTCGAAGACAAAGTCAGCGTCGATTCCGTCGGTTGTTTCGGCTTCTGTTCACAAGGACCGTTCATTCGCGTCTATCCCGGTGAGACCCTTTATCGCATGGTGAAACCCGAAGATGTCGATCGCATCATCGAAGAGGATGTCATCGGCGGAAAAATTATCGAAGACCTAATTTATATCGATCCCAAAACTAATCAGCCGGCACGGCAGGAAAAAGATATCGATTTCTTTAAAAAGCAAATCAAAATAGCTTTGTACGGAAGCGGCATCATCAATCCAGAAAGCCTTGATGAAGCCTTGGGTTATGGCTCGTTCAGAGCTTTTCATCAAGTCAT
>DCUC01000003.1:15976-16423 GCA_002329705.1 Caryophanales bacterium UBA1424 | reverse complement strand
CCCGGTATATTCTTGCCATTCGGACCGAATGTTTTTAACGACCTTGACATTACCATAGGTGGCGGCCGTCGCATCATTTAGGGCGATGTTAAGGGCCGGCTGGGCGATAAAGACAAAATCGACGGGATTACTTGCGTAGACGCCGGTCTTTAAGACGCCGAGAGCCTCGGACACGCTTGGAACGTAGTATGGCGTGTTTTCAATTTCCCAGTATTCTGACAATTTGCGATAGACGAGATCCGGAATGAGGTTTTCACCAAAAGAGACGACGACATCATCGGCGGTCGGCATTTCGCCTTCGTTTTTATTAATGCTGGCCAAATAGAAGTTACCGCCCGTTATTAGCTTTGCTAATTTGAAGTCCAAATCGTTATTTTTGATGCTTTTTAAGGCGTTGATCGAATCAAAGACAACAGCGTTGTAGTAATTGGTCTGCAGTTCGGCTAA
>DCUC01000003.1:5499-15934 GCA_002329705.1 Caryophanales bacterium UBA1424 | reverse complement strand
GCCGGGGAAATCGTGCGGATTGTGATTTCTGGGGCGGGTCCGCCACAGGCGCTCAAGGTGATGGCTGCTAGGGGCAGGATAATACTTTTTGTTTTCATTTATTCAAAAATCTCCATGATGGGGGCACCGATTTGATTCGGCGTCTTCTTAAGTCCAAAGTTTTCTAAAACGCTCGCTCCGATGACGGCGAAAGTTTCGCGCTCATCAAGATAGCGGCCGTTTTTAATCGATTTTGAGTAGATTAGAAGCGGAACTTTTTCTCTGGTGTGATCGGTGCCATGATGGACGGGATCATTGCCGTGGTCGGCTGTGACCATGACCAAATCATCGTCCTTAAGAACTTTTAATAACTCGCCTAATTTAACATCGAACTCTTCTAGAGCTTTGGCATAACCAATGGCGTTGCGGCGATGGCCAAACTCGCTGTCGAATTCGACTAGGTTAACATAACATAATCCGGTAAAATCGTGATTCTTGGCTTCTTCGATCGTTTTGTTCATACCGTCGAGGTTCGAGACCGTCTTCTGGGCTTTGACGACACCCATCGTATTGAAGATGTCATTAATCTTGCCGATTGAACTGACCATAAAACCATTGTTTTTCAAAACGTCTAAGGTCGTTGTTCCGGTCGGCGAGACGGCTAAATCATGACGGTTGGCCGTCCGCTTAAAATTGTGTTTATTAGTGCCGATAAACGGGCGGGCGATAATGCGGCCGACAAAATATTCCGGCTTCATGCATATCTCGCGGGCGATATCGCAACAACGATATAATTCTTTGACGCCGGTCACTTCTTCGTGGGCGGCAATTTGTAAGACGCTATCGGCGGAAGTATAGACAATCAGGGAATTTTCGCGCATTTGCTGCTCGCCTAATTCGACGAGAATCTCCGTTCCGCTGGCCGCTTTGTTGCCGATGATTTTGTGTCCGGTCTTCTCGGCCAGTTCATCAATCAAAGATTGGGGAAAGCCGGTGTCGGTAAACGTCTGAAAGGGTTTGGTCGTATTGATGCCCATCATCTCCCAATGACCGGTCATCGTATCCTTGCCGGCGCTTGTCTCGCGGAGGCGAAGGGCATACGAATGCGGGTGTTTGACGATGCTGGTGCCTAAAATCGGCGCTAAGTCACCGAGGCCTAGCGAATTCATGACCGGAACTTTTAAACCACCGGCTTCGCGGGCTGTGTGGACGAGGGTATTGGCCCCTTTGTCGCCAAATTTCTCAGCATCCGGCATCTCGCCGATTCCGACGGAATCGATGACGATGACGAACATTCTTTTATATTTATTCATGGTTACTCCTTTATTAACATAAAGATTGTATATTATTTGCGCTTAGCATACAAATCATACGCACTCAGGATGCGGTTGCTGGAGACATGCGTGTAGATTTGCGTGGTCGCGATATTCTGGTGCCCGAGCATCTCTTGAACCGCCCTTAACTCCGCGCCTTTATCAAGCATATGCGTCGCAAAACAGTGACGCAGTGTATGGGGTGATATTTCTTCTTTGATGCCCGCATAGGTGGCGTACTTTTTCACTTGCCGAAAAAAATATTGGCGGGACAGCTCTTTTCCGTAGCGGTTTAAAAAGAGATATTTCGTATTCTTTCCGATATTTTTGCTTCTTGCTTCTTCGATGTAATGGACCAGATATTCCAAGGCGTATTCGCCGATGGGCACGCGCCGTTCTTTATTGCCTTTACCATAAATGGTAACAATGCCGTGGGTAAAGTTTACTTGGGAGCGCTCCAAATTGATGAGTTCGCTGACGCGGAGTCCCGATGAGTACATCACTTCGAGCATCGCGCGATCGCGCATGCCCTCTGGCTTTTCAAGATCCGGGGCTTCAAGGAGCGATTCGACTTGTTCGACACTAAGCGACAGAGGAAGTTTTTTGATGGCCCGCGGCGATTCGATCTTGGGCACCGCATCGGGGAGCAGTTTTTCTTTTTCTAGAAAGCGATAAAAATGCTTGGTCGAGGAGAGCCGCCGCAAAATGGTGGCATTGGCCCGATTTTGCTTGCTCTGGATCTTGATAAAGTCAGTCAGATCGCTGACGAGCAGATCATCGGTTGACTCCTTGTCTTTAAACACCTTGAAAAATTGTTTTAGATCGTTGGCATAGGCCTGAATGGTCTGGGGCTGAACGCCTTTTTCAACGGTTAAGTGCTGAAAGAATAAATCGATCGCATCATCAATCTTCATCTTTGTTTCCTCTCTTGTCGTGTTCGACCTCGCTGGCGCGGATGAGCATCGGCTTTTTTAGCTTCCGGTTCAACTCGTTAATTAATAGTTTTGTCTCACTCTCTTCCTCGTGTTTTCGATAGTCAAAAAGCGACATCTGAATGACGAGATCGCGCGGGTCAATCAAGTTTTGCAGCGTGACGCCGACGAGGCGAATCGGCTGGCCTTTGTAATGCCTTTCTAACAAAGTTAGAGCCTTATCAAAAATGACTTCGTATTCACTGGTGGGCCGCGCGAAGGTAAGCGAGCGATTAATCGTCTTAAATTCCGTATCTTTAATAACCAGCTGAACGGTCGAACCTCGCTTTCGCTCATTTTGGGCGCGTTCGCTGACTTCCTTGGCGAGCGTCGAAATCATCTCTTTTATTTCCATAAAGTCGTCCGTGTCATGCATAAAAGTCGAGCTGTTACCGATTGATTTCGGGTCCCACGGTTCGAGATCGACTTCGTCATTTCCGTAGCCGTTGACCCAATCTTTGATGACGAAGAAGAATTTGCCGAGCAGGAGGTGCATCTCGGGGTCATCGCTATTGATGCGCCTAGCTAAATCGCCGATCGTTTTGATGCCGATCGCTTCCAGTTTAGGCGAAGTTTTGCGCCCGATGCCATAAAAGTCGCGAATCGAAAGCGGATAGAGCAGTCGGGGAATATCTCTTCGCCTTAAAATGGTTAATCCCATCGGCTTTTTCATATCAGAGGCCATCTTGGCCAAAAACTTCGTCGGTCCGACCCCAATCGAACACTTTAAGCCGGTCTTCTCTAAGAGTTTGTTTTGCATATTTAAAAAATAGGCGCGCACATCTTCGACATTTTCAAGGGCCTCTGTCATATCGATATAGCATTCGTCCACCGATGCTTTTTCCACTTTCTTGCTGTATTTGCGGACGAAGGCGAAAAACTCGCGGGATAGCAAACCATAGTAGCGGAAATCGACGGGAAGGATGAGGACATGAGGGCATAGTCGCTTGGCTTGAAATGTCGGCATGCCGGAGCGAATGCCGAATTTGCGGGCGGCATAAGACGCTGTCGAGACGATGCCTTTGCGACCGTCGCCTCCGATGATGACGGGTTTATCGACTAAAGACGGATCGCGAATTTCTTCGGCGGTCGCAAAGAAGGCGTTTAAATCGATGTGGACGATAATCTTGCTCATCAATTATATTGTAAATAATTAAAAACTGGATAACAACATTATGTTAACCAGTTTCTGTATTTTCTTTAAAGAAGTTTCTTTATTTCTTCGAACACTTGCTTTGGTAATAAACCCAATTCTTCAAGCTGCTCGCTGATTTTTGCCTGGGTGACGAAGACATCAGGAATGGCGAAAGACTTAATCTGGCCTTTGTATGACATCTCGCAAAGCTTTGTTTTTAAGTAGGAAGCAAAACCGAATTCGGTGGCATAGGCATCATAGATGACAATCGTCTCATATTCGCTTAAAGAGCTTAACATTTCCTGATCATGAGGTTTTAAAAATAAGGCGTTTACTAAAGTGACATCGAGATCGGCTTCAATGATGAGTTCTTTGAGGCTTCTCAGGAGCTGGCCGACGGCGATGACGGCGACGCGTTTCGAGTTGGCAACACGTTCCATAATCCATTTGCCGAATTGATGATTTTCCTCTTGAATCAGATGGTTCTTCTTAAGAAGATCACGCGGATAGCGGATGAAGAAGGGTCCGTGTTGTTTTAAAGATTCGTTGAGCAGATACTTCGCTTCTTTATCGCTTGACGGCATCGTCACCACCGTATTCGGCGTGCTCAGCAAAAATGATTCATCATAGATGCCCTGGTGTGTTTCGCCGTCTAATCCGACCAAGCCGGAGCGATCGACCAAGAAAGTAATGTTTAAGTTCATCCTGGCAATATCATGGATAATCTGATCAAAAGCTCGCTGCATAAAAGTCGAGTAGATGGAGACGATCGGATGCGTGCCGGCGACAGCGAGCCCGCTTGCAAGTGTGAGGGCGTGGCCTTCGGCAATGCCGACATCAAATGTCCTTTTCGGATAGGTGCTGAAAAGGTCTTCGAGACCGCTGCCTTTAACGGTTGCCGGGGAAATAATGACTAAATCATTGCGCTCAGCCATCAGCGCGGTTAACAAATCGCTGAAAAGATGCGACCAGGACAGCTCTTCGGGATGGAGGTTTTTCGGTTTTCCGCTCTCGATTTCAAAAGGCGTCACGCCGTGCCAGTAACCGGTCGTATCATTTTCGGCGTATCGATAGCCTTTACCCTTAACTGTTGCAACATGCAAAACGACCGATTTAGGGGTTCTTTTAGCTCGCGCAATCGCTTTCTCGAGGGCTTTAATGTTATGGCCGTCGATACAGCCGATGTATTGAAAGCCCATATCATCAAAGTAAGTCGTCGGAACAAGCTTCTGCTTAATGGCATTTTTAATGCGCGAGGTAAAATTGTAAAGTGCGTGTCCCATCCGCGTTTTAAACATAAAACGACGGTAGGAGATTTTAAAATTGGTATAACCTGAAGCCGTCGAGATTTTAGCAAAGAACTTGCCCATGCCGCCGGTCGGACGGGATATCGACATCTCATTATCATTTAAAATGATAATAACCTTATTGTTGTTATGCGAAATATTATTGAGGGCCTCAAACGCCAAACCGTTGACGATCGAGCCATCGCCGATGACGGCGACAACATCGTATTTTTCACCTCTGGCATCGCGATTTAAGGCAAAGCCTTGCGCGGCGCTTAGAGAAGTTGAACTATGCCCGGCTTCAAAACAATCGTAATAAGACTCGCAAATCTTCTGAAATCCGGAAACGCCATTGCGGTTCCGCAGGTATTCAAGGGAGCGACCGGTGAGAATCTTGTGCGTGTATGATTGGTGGCCGACATCAAATATCAGCTTATCATGTTTAAAATTAAACATGCGATGAAGGGCAATCGTGATTTCCACCACGCCGAGATTGCTTGAAAGGTGACCACCGTATTTGCTGGTCTTGTCAATGATCTCGCGGCGAATCTTTTCCGAGAGGAGATCGAGCGAGCGATAATTGAGCTCCTTTAAAAATTCCGGACCTTTAATATCCCTGATGTCGATGTCAATTATCCTTTTGCTGCTTGGTTTTGCCATACTATTTATATACTAATTTTATACTATGATTTATATTTGAATTTATTCAACTTTTAAAATATCGGCGATTTTACCTTCGGCATCCTTAAGCGCTTCTTCCAGCGTTTTGATAATGCTTTTGCCCTCTTGATAAAGGGCGATGCTTTCGTCGAGGGGGAGAGTTTTGCTTTCAATCGTCGCAACGATTTCTTCAAGACGAGCTAGCATCTTCTCAAAATTGATTTCATTTTCCTTAGCCATTTTTCTTGCTCTCCTTTGCGGTAACCCGAGACATAATTATACCATCTTTGACGTTTGTCAAGACGTTTTGACCTGTTTCAACTTTGTTGACTGAGTCGATTACCTTGCCGCTTTCATCGGTCATGATCGAGTAACCGCGCTTTAAGACGCCAAAAGGCGACAGCGCTTCGAGACGCTGCTTTGATGATCTGACCTCGTGGCTAGCGATAAGATAACTGTTTTGCATCGCATTGACAAGGCGAACGCGATATTCCCTGACATCGCGGACTTTATTTTCATAGATGGATTTGGGATCGATGAAGAAAGCTCTCTTTGCCAGGAGGTTGAGCCTCTCTTTTAGAGTGTGGACCTTATTTTGCAAAGCAAGGCTCATCCTTTCAAGATTTTCGTTAAGTGTTTCATAAATCTCGCGTTTGTCAGGCGTCGCCAGCTCGGCGGCCCCCGTCGGGGTCGAGACGCGGCGGTCGGCGACATAGTCGACCAAGGTAAAATCAATTTCATGACCGATGGCGGAGATGATGGGAGCCCGGCTCGTCGCTAAGGCGCGAACTAGCGCCTCATCGTTAAAGGCATTGAGATCCTCGCTCGCCCCGCCACCGCGGCCGATAATAAGCGTGCTTAAATCATATGATTTAGCCAGTTCAAAGGCTCGCAATAAATCCTTGGGGGCGGCGCTTCCCTGCACCAAACTCGGAAAGAAGTAAATTCTGGCGATGGGATAACGGCGATGAATATTCTTAATCATATCTTCAATCGCCGCGCTTCCCGATGCCGATATGATGCCGATTGACTCGGGATAGGCGGCGATCGGGCGTTTGCGATTTTCGTCGAAAAGACCTTCGGCCTTTAATTTCTGTTTTAACTTCTCGAGTTCCACCAGCAGGGCGCCTTGACCGAATAATTCAATTTCGCTCACGTAAATCTGATAGCTGCCCCTTTGGGGATAGACGCTGACGGAGCCATAGGCTAAGACTTCGTCGCCGTCTTTCATATTAAAGCCGATGCGAATCGCATCATTATAAAACATGACGGCCGAGATGACGCTGTTCTCGTCTTTGAGGGTGAAGTAAAAATGTCCGCTCGGATATTTTTTTAGATTGGATACTTCACCTTTTAGTTTTACTAAGCGGAGTGAAACTTCGCCATCAAGAATTTCTTTGATATGGCGATTTAAACTCGTGACGGTATAAAATTCTCCGCTTTTCATAAGGTGCTGTCGAGGACGGCGTTAATAAATTTATAGTCGGCATTATCAAGATAGCGTTTGGCCATTCTGACGGCGATGTCGATGACGGCGCTGCGATCGACTTCGCCGACATAGCGATAGTGAGCGACCGATAAGAGCAAAATGGATTGGGCGATGCGATTTAAACGGGAAAATTTCCATTTATTCATGTTCGCCTGTAACATCGCAACAATTTCTTCGTGATTTCTAACCACTTTAATAAATACTTCTGACACAAATGTGTCGATATCGGCAAACGGCGCATCGCAAACGCGTTCAAGAAGAGCTTTGACATCGATATCTTCGCCCATCTCCACCCTCGTCAAATAATCGTAAATGCACGACATGGCGAGAATCTGATTTTGGTTGCGGGTGTTATTTGTGCTCATATTATTCCGTTCCGTTCGCCTCGTCGAGGTTAGGAGTGGCCGCGCCGTGAAAACGTTTCTCGATGGCGATGACGTTGAAGTATTCATAGATGGCAATAGCAAGAGCCACCAGGATGACCAAATGAGTCGCGATGGTAAAAGCATAGGTCGTGCCCCAATTCGCCCCGTAGACGAGGAATACGGCGGCAAAATCAGCTAAATAGAGGGCAGCGCCGATGAACAGGAATATTTTTTTGCCTTGCTGGGCGAAAAAGCCGAGGACGGCAAAGAGGGCGCCGGTAACCACCGAAAGAGCAAAGATGAAAAGCGAAGTGGCTAAGTTAGAAAGCCCGAGAGCGTGAATCAATCGATTGAGAAAAATATTAATGGCCAGCGACATGCCATAACCCGCTTCGCTTTTAAAGAGGGCGATAACCGTCGCGAGGATCGATATGATTCCGGCCCACATTAAAAAAATGGCGGTCTTGCGATAGAGGCGCACCGCTTTATTGTGCGCTTCGGCATAGGTGGGCTGGGGTTTATTTGATTTCATAATTTAAAAATAGACTCGTGAGAGCCTATTGAATGGAAGCGACCTTAATATTAATATTAAACGGAACCATTTCCGTCATCGCCATCAAGGAGTTGGCGACTTCTTCTTGAATTTTGAGGCACACCTCGCTGACATTGACACCGCTTTTAATGGCGACATCAATGCGGATGTCGACAAGACCGTTGCTACGCAAAATGGCTTGAATCGGGCGATGCAAGGTGAAAAGGCGCGATTTGTTTGCGGAGACAGTGGCTCCCTTGACGCGATTGGTCGCCGTCTGGGCAATCGTTTCAAAAACGCGGCGGGAGATACCCATCACTCCATATTTGGAATAGTTTTCAATGTAGACGTAATCGGCCATATGTTCCCTCCGTCGTGATTATCTTAAATAATCGCGGTCTTTTTAGCAAGTTTATCACTACTTGGCAATTCTTTCGACGAGGCTGACGAGCCGCTCGCTCGTGAAGTCAAATTTCTTGACGACATCAGCCATCGGCGCGCTCGCCCCGAATGTATCAATGCCCATCACGGTGTCGGCATAGCGATACCATCCAAAGGATGTTAACATTTCGACGGCCACCACTTTGTCCTTGGTGACACCGATTGTGTTCTTCTTGTATTCAGCATCTTGGGCTTCAAATAAGCCGATGGAAGGCATCGAGACGACGCGGACATCAATTTTCCTGTCCAGGAGAAGTTTCTGGGCTTTGACGGCGAGGGCGACTTCGCTTCCGGTGGCGATAATCGTCGCCATCAGTTTTTCTTTTTCGGGAGAGATGATGTAGCCGCCTTTGGCCACCGCTTCCATCGTCGAACCTTCCATTTCAGGAAGGCCCTGTCGGGATAGGATGATGGCTGTCGGAGTCTCTTTGGATTTAAGCGCTATGCGCCAGGCGCCATATGTTTCGGCATTGTCGCAAGGGCGAATTACGCGTAAATTCGGAATGCTTCTGAGCATTGCCAACTGCTCAATTGGCTGATGGGTGGGGCCATCTTCGCCAAGAGCGATCGAATCGTGTGAGAAAAGATAGATAGCCGGCAGGCGTGATAGCGCCGCCAGACGGACGGCGGGTTTTAAATAATCGCTGAAGACGAGGAAAGAGCCGACATACGTCTTGAGTCCTCCATGGAGGAGCATTCCGTTTTGAATGGCCGCCATCGCAAACTCGCGAATGCCAAAGTTGATATTTCTTCCTT
Source organism: Caryophanales bacterium UBA1424 (assembly GCA_002329705.1). Lineage (GTDB taxonomy): Bacteria > Bacillota_I > Bacilli_A > RFN20 > CAG-826 > UBA1424. Next base: position 7,007 of record DCUC01000003.1, on the reverse strand, counting down.
CGCGGCAGGCGGGAGTGAAGTCACAGCCTTTATTAATCTTGGTCATGACGCTGCTGGCGACATCGGCTGAACCGCCCGCGATAAAGGGAATCGTGTTGTGGAGTTCATTGAGAATATGTCCGCTGATTCCGCGCGTTGAATCAGAGCTTCCGGCTTCGACTTTCGGAATCGAATTATAGATATAGTTGGTGACATCGCCTTTAAAGGCGTGTTCAAAGACGCGATATTCTTCGGGATGCTTATCCTTATAGATGTCGCGGACATTTTTCCATTTCTGATATTCTTCGATGCCGCGCTTTTCAAATGTGTCGCGGAAAACTTGATAGACTTCTTCCGGAATCGTGAAATCGGGATAATCGTAACCATAAAAGGCTTTGGCTTTCTGTCCGTCTTCAACGCCCAGGGGATTGCCGTGAACCTTCGCCGTCCCTTGCTTTGAGGAACCATATCCGATGATTGTATTGACGATGATGAGAGTCGGATAATCGCTTGATTTCTTAGCTTTGCTAATCGCGCGATCAAGCGCATCGAGGTCGTTGCCGTCTTTGACCTTGAGAACATTCCAGTTCGAAGCCAAGAAGCGCAATTCGACATTTTCGGAAAACGAGGCTTCAAGAGGGGCATCCAAAGTCGTTTTATTGGCATCGTAAATTAAAATTAATTTATTTAAACGTTGATGACCGGCAAACGAAATTGCTTCTTGGCTGATTCCTTCCTGCANNTGAACGGCCTGTTCGGCGAGAGCGATGCCGACGGCCTGGGCGATGCCTTGTCCCAGCGGACCGGTCGTAGCTTCAACACCTTTGGTGTGGCGATATTCCGGATGTCCGGGAGTGAGTGAATCAATCTGGCGGAAAGCCTTAAGTTCATCGATGCTTAAGTCAAAACCGGTGACGTGAAGCATCGCGTACAAAAGCGCACTGGCGTGACCGGCGCTTAAAACGAAGCGATCGCGGTTAATCCAGTTCGGGTCGTGGGGATTGGCGATAAGATGATTCTTATACAAAGTATAAAGAATGGGAGCACTGCCCAGAGGCATGCCGGGGTGGCCGCTTTTAGCCTTATTTGTTATGTCGATGCACATCGCCCTAATGGCGCTGACGGCTAACTGGTCGAGATTTGTCTTGTCGATGGTTTTCATTGATTTCTCCTTAGTATTTTTTTAGTATATATTTAGTTTAATTATTACCTAGTAATAAATTATTCGACAAACTTAATTCCCAACTCATCTAATTGAGCTTGATCGATCTTTGAAGGGGCGTCGGTCATCGGGCAGGAAGCGCGCAGATTCTTGGGGAAAGCGATGACATCGCGGATATTGTCGGTGCCGCTGAGAATCATCGTCAGGCGGTCGAGGCCAAAGGCGATACCGCCATGAGGNNTATTTAAAGGCGTCGATAAAGAAACCGAACTTATTCTTGATGTCCTCCTGGCTGAAACCGAGGACTTCAAAAATGGTTTTCTGCATCTTTTGATCATAGATACGAAGCGAGCCACCACCAGCTTCA
>DCUC01000003.1:0-5491 GCA_002329705.1 Caryophanales bacterium UBA1424 | reverse complement strand
ATGTCATAAGCTGAAGCGTGAACTCGGACGGGATCACTTGATAGCCACTCGGCCGTCGCCGCTGTCGGACGGGTGAACGGATGATGAAGGGGGCTTAATTTCCCGCTATCTTGATCTTTTTCAAATAGGGGGAAATCAACGACCCAGAGCAAGTCATAGGTGTTCGGTTTAATCAGGCCGAGTTCGCGAGCATAGCGGCTGCGCAAGGCGCCGAGGCCGAAACATACATTGGCCAGTGAGTTTGAACAGGCGATAATGATTACATCATTATGTTTTGCAGAAAGGCTTTGGATTAAAGCGCGGCCATCCTCTTCCGCAAAGAATTTGGCGGCGCTTCCTTCGAGGTGTTCATCTTTAACTTTTAAGACGATGAAACTCGACAGGCGGAATTTCTTGGCTTCAAGCTGCAGTTCATCGATATTTTTGCGCGAGGTTGTTTCGGCGAGGTTGGGGATGACGATGGCCTTGCTATGTGCACTGCTATTAAAAAGTGGAAATGATGTCTTGCTGACAATGTCTTTTACGTCTTTTAATTCGAGGCCGAAGCGCGTGTCGGGCTTGTCGCTTCCGAAGCGGTTCAGGGCTTCATCATAACTCAATCTTCGAAGTGGCAATCTGAGGTCATAATTAATGACATCCTTGAATATCTTCTTAAGAAGGCCTTCCATCAAGGTCAGAATTTGCGTTTCATCAAGAAAACTCGTCTCGATATCAATCTGCGTAAAATCGGGTTGGCGGTCAGCTCTTAAGTCCTCATCGCGAAAGCAGCGGGCGATTTGATAATAGCGTTCCAATCCGCCGATCATCAGCAGCTGTTTAAAGAGCTGCGGCGACTGCGGCAAGGCGTAAAAAGATCCATGATGGATTCTTGAAGGGACGACATAATCGCGGGCGCCTTCAGGGGTAGAAAGAGTTAATATTGGCGTCTCGACTTCAATGAAGTCGTTATCATCTAGGAACTCGTGGGCGGCCCTGACGATTTTAGCCCTGATTTTAAGTTTTTCCTGCATGAGGGGGCGACGTAAATCGAGATAGCGATATTTCAGGCGGACATCTTCTAAGGCGTCGGTGTCATCATCGATGATGAGCGGAGTCGTGGCCGCTTCATTGATGATTGTTATTGCGCTGGCGATGATTTCAATTTCACCGGTTTTGAGTTTAGGATTGGCCACATCTTTCTTGGCGACTCGACCTTTGACCTCGATGACATATTCGTTGCGGACATCAGGAACTTTGACATCGTCTTTGACGGTGACCTGAATGATACCGCTGCGATCGCGCAAGTCGATAAAAAGGAGGCTTCCTAAATTGCGGCGCTTGCTAACCCACCCTAATAGGGTGACTTCGCGACCGACATCGTTAATTGATAGACTTGCGTTATAGCATGTTCTTTCCATGGGTTACCTCTCTTCGTTTAATTCGATGAGTTCTTCTTCAACCATTTGGTTGGCGACGCTGTCAAAATCGGCCAGAGCGACCGAAGTCTGCTCTTTGGTGCGGAGATTTTTAATCGTCAGCATCTCTTTTTCTAGCTCTTCCTCGCCGATCAGGATGGCAAAGAGGGCCGAGCGCTTTTCCGCCTTCTTAAACAAGGCCTTTAAAGCTTTGCTTTCATAAGCCATCTCGGAAGGATAACCGAGGCGATGGATTTTCTCGTTTAGTTCATAGACTTTTTCGATATTGACCTCGCCGATGGGCATGATGTAGAAAGCCAGAAACGGAAAGGCATCAAAAAGTAAATTTTCGCTGGCGACAACCTGGGCGAGCCGTTCGACGCCAAAAGAGAGGCCGACACCGGCCAAATTCGGACCGCCGAGCTCTTCGACAAGATGCGAGTAGTGCCCGCCGGCGCCGAGGGCGCCGATGGTTTTACCATCCGGAGCAATATAGTGATATTCAAAAACGACTTCTGAATAGTAATCGAGACCGCGGACGAGAGTCTCGTCGAGGTCAAACTTGATATTTAAAGAATCGAGCAGGTTAATCGTCTTACTAAAGCGCTCTTTGGATTGCTCCGACAAAAAATCCTGAATGCGCGGAGCGTTTTTGATGATTTTGCGGTCTTCTTCGACTTTGCAGTCGAGAATGCGCAGGGGATTGCTGTTGAGGCGTTCTTGGCAGTCGATGCACATCTCGTGGATGTGGCCGGCAAAATAGCCGCGAAGCGCTTCGCGATATTGATTGCGCGAGGCATCATCGCCCAAGGTATTAATTTTTAGAGTGATATCTTTAAAATTCAAGTTCTTAAGAGCGTTATAGCCCAAAGCGATGACTTCGACATCGATCAGATGGGAATCAAGACCCACCGCTTCGACGCCGAACTGGCTGAATTGACGGTATCTTCCGGCTTGGGGCCTCTCATAGCGAAAGGTCGGACCGAGGTAGCTGGCTTTAATCGGAAAATCCTGAGATGAATATAATTTGTTGTTGACGATTGTGCGGATGATGCTGGCCGTCACTTCGGGGCGAAGGGTGAGCGAACGATTTCCTTTATCGAGAAAAGTGTACATCTCCTTGCGGACGATGTCGCTGGAATCACCGACCGAGCGGGCGAAAAGTTCGGTGTGCTCGATAATCGGCGTTCTGAATTCTAAATAACCATATGTATGGGCAATTTTGGCGAGGGCATCTTCGATTCTTTGATAGAGAATGATATCATTACCGATAATGTCATGCGTGCCTTTAACGGGTTTTACTTCCATAAATAAATGCCCTCCTGAACTATGTTTGACACAATAGTTAATTATAGTTTAAAACAACTATAAGTGTCAATTGCGTCTCGAAGGCAAATAATAATTGGTTATCAAATATATTTGATAAAAAATCAGCGCAAAACTATTTCTTTTCAGTGGATTACACGCGTGATTTCATACACGCTGTTAATATTTAATAAAATATTAAAAATATCGGTTAGCCTCTTGGCGTCGCTGACGAAAATCGTGGCTGAGATCGTCGTGTTCATCGTCTGCGGATGGAGCTTGGCCGTAATCGTCGAAACCGAGATTTTATTGGCGGAGAGCATCGACATGATATCGATGAGGAGATTAGGGCGATCAGCGGACTCGATTTTAATGTCGACGGGATAGGTGTCAAGGTGTTCTGATTCACGCCAAAAAACATCGACGAGACGAGCTCTTTCGTTGGCGATATTCGGGCATGTCACACGGTGGACGGTGACGCCTTTACCTTTAGTAATATAGCCAACGATATCGTCTCCTGGTATCGGCGTGCAACAGCTGCCGAGATTGATGGCGATCTTGCCCGCTCCGCTGACGAAAACGGGAACGTGATCATCGTCTTTTGGGGTCGGCGCTTTATCTAGCTTGAAGATTGTCGGCTTGCGGCGAATGTTTAAAAAATCGATGACCGCTGAAGGCGTCGGATTTTTGCTGTACATCGCGACGAAGAGTTCGTCGAGATCTTTAACATGGAAATTGTTGAGAAGATTTGGATTGTTCAGCATCGTCATCATCTCCGCCTCTTCGACTCCGCGGTCCCTAAAGGCATCGATGGCTGACTGTTTGCCTTTGGCAATTCTTTCGTCTTTCATCAATTCCGCATTCTTCTTTAATAAAAACTTTTTAATGTGCGAGCGAGCCTGCGCTGTGCGGACGATTTTTAGCCATCCCTCATTGGGGCCGCTCGAGGTGTTCGAAGTGCGAATCTCCACCACATCACCGGTTTTTAAGACGGTGCCTAACGAGACGAGGGAACCGTTGACGATGGCGCCGACGGCCGCATCGCCGACTTTCGTGTGAACGCGGTAGGCGAAATCGATCGGCGTTGAGCCATTTGGCAGGTCAATTACTTTTCCCTTTGGAGTAAAGACATAGACGTTGGCTTCGAAAATATCTTTCGAAAGCGTGTCCATATACTCTTTGGCATCGCCTTCCTGCTCGTTGGAGATAGTGACGAAATCGCGAAACCAGTGCAATTTTTCTTCGATTTGCCGTTGCTCTTCTTTGGCATTATAGTTTGTGCCTTCTTTATAGCGCCAGTGCGCGGCGATGCCGGTTTCGGCAATTTCATCCATGCGTTTGGTGCGAATCTGAATTTCAAAAATATTGCCATCGCCAGAGACGATTGAGGTGTGCAATGACTGATACATATTTGGTTTCGGAACGGCGATGTAGTCTTTAAAACGGCCGGGAATCGGCTTAAAAGTCGCGTGAATAATGCCGAGAATTTCATAGCAGTTAAGCTCAGTTTCAGTGATGACGCGAATCGCCAAGACATCAAAGATGTCGTCGAAATTATAGCCCTTCAAATATATTTTTTTATAAATTGAATATATCGTTTTAAGCCGTGATTCCATCTGAAAAGGAATTTTGGCTTCAAACAAGATATCGGCGACGCGCTTTTTAAGCGAGTCGAGAGATTTCGTCCGGTTTTTCGTTTTCTTATCAAGTAAATCCGATATCAAATTATATTTGTCTGGCTCAAGGTATTTTAAAGATAAGTCTTCTAGTTCGCTTTTTATCGTGTTAATGCCAAGGCGGTGAGCAATGGGCACAAAAACCTCAAGAGTCTCACGCGCTAACGCTAGCTGGCGCTTATTTTCTAAGGCGCTGAGGGTGCGCATATTATGGAGTCGATCGGCGAGTTTGATGATGATGACGCGGACATCTTTGGCCATCCCCAGGAAGATTTTGCGATGATCTTCGGCTTCGAAATCTTCATACTCTCGATGTGAGAGTTTCATGCGCTGAATCTTTGTTAAAGATTCGACGATTTTGCTGACATCTTCTCCGAACTTACTTTGCACCTCTTCTAATTCCGCGGGGGTATCTTCGATGACATCATGCAAAAACCCGGCGGCAATCGTTGCCGGACCGGCTTGCAGCTTGGCGAGAATATAACCGACTTCAATCAGGTGGTGAATATAGTCTTCGCCTGACTTGCGGACCTGGCCGGTATGATATTTTTTGGCCATCTCGTAAGCCTCTTTTATCATGTCGCGCGATTTTGGATCCGTGATATACGGAAAAAAGACTTCTTGCAAGTCGGAATACGTGTGGAGCGGATAACCGCCGTTTACGGCATGCTTTTTTTCCATATTTCCTGCCTAATTAGTATTATATCTTAGCAAAATTAAGAAGGCTTAACAATTGAGCGAAATTAATACAGCAAAAATCTTCTCTTGTATGCAACGTTTTTTGACTTATATCGATTGGTTATTAGAAATAAACGTCTTTACTAAGTTGCCGTCAATGTTTATAATTACGTTGTAATAGAAAAGGAGGGAAATAACCTAACAATGAAAAAAAGTATTGTTCTATTACCTTTATTAATGTTGGTCCTTGCCGCGTGCAATCCAACACCTACTGATACTGGCTCAGACACAACTAGTGCTGATACTAGTTCAGACACAACCACTGATACTGGTACCGATACCGGTACAGACACAAGCACCGCCACTGACACCAGTACCGCCACCGAAACAAGCACGGATCCAGAACCCGAGCCGGTTGATGTTCCTTCGGCGAACCTG
>DCUC01000023.1:3407-38344 GCA_002329705.1 Caryophanales bacterium UBA1424 | reverse complement strand
TAGTGCTCTTTTTTGTTTAGGTAATTTTGCTTTCAAAGACCTTGAAAAGGGTTGTTAACAAGTCTATACTTTTTACATTGACAACAGTGTCAATCAAAAGAAATATGCCAAAAACCCCAGAACAAAATCAACTGATTAAAGACGAGAGAAAGACGCGCATTCTCCATACCGCCTTGCGCCTTTTTGCCTTGCGGGGCTATGATTCGGTCGTAATCAACGACATCACGAAAGAAGCGGAATGTTCGCATGGCCTTTTCTATCACTATTTTAAAAACAAAGCCGAAGTATTTCTTGAATTGATGAAAATCGCTGAAGAGCGGGCCTCAAAAAAGCGCGAAGAAGAAAAAGACTTTAATAAAGTCACCGCCATCACCGCCATTCGCGCCATCGTCTCCCGCATGCTTGACGAAATCTATCGCGAAGATGAATCACCGTACTTCTTATATATGTTTGTGAATATGCATTTGCAGCGAACTCTGCCCCTCCCCCCTAAAAGCAAAATACCGGGACCGAATAAACCGTTTTTTCACTTCTTCGTCGACCTGATTGCCCGCGGGCAAAAAGAAGGCGACGTCTCCGGGGGCGATCCCAAAGAATTTGCCATCATCTACTACTCCATCATCAAAGGTTTATGCTACACGCGGCTAAGCATGATTAACAAGTCGCCGACTAAAGTCAGCCCGGACATCATCATGAATTTGTTTACCAGAAAGGGGAACTACTAATGCTCAAATTATTCCGTTTTTTAAAGCCAAAATTCTGGCTCATAATAATCATTTTCCTGATGATTGGAGCTCAGTCTTTCTCGCAATTGATGCTTCCGAGCCTGATGGGTGAAATCGTCGCCAATATCACCGGACCGACCGGAGCCGATAACAGTTTTATTCTCCGCAAAGGGCTTGAGATGATGGCCTATGCCGGGGCGACGATCATCATCGCTTTTGCAACCTCGATCGGCATTTCTTATGTCGGGGCGTATTTTGGCAAAAAACTCCGCGCCGAAGTGTTCAAAAAAGTCTTGAGTTTTTCGCCTGGTGACTATGACCGCATCGGCACCGCATCTTTGATGACAAGAACGACAAATGATGTCGAGATGGTCCAGACCGTCGTCGTCATGGGTTTAAGAATCATGGTAATGTCACCCATCATCATGGCCATCGCCATCGTCCAAGTGCTGAGAACCGATGTCCAGCTGGCTATCATCCTCGCATTTTCTATTCCCTTGATTATTATTACCATCATTATTCTCTTCGCGATTGCCATGCCGCTATTCAAGAAGTTGCAAATTGCCATCGATGAAGTGACAAAGGTTTTGCGCGCCTCCCTTACCGGCGTCCGCGTCGTCCGCGCTTTTAACCAGGAAGAAAAAGAAAAAGAGCGTTTCGCCAAAGTTAACCGCTATCAGGCCAATTTGATCATCAAAGTGGGTCGGACGATGTCGTTTGCCAGTCCCCTCATCTCCATTTTCTTTGATTTAACCTACTTCGCGATATTTTTGTTCGGCTTTGCCATCATCGACGGAACGGCAAATGATGCGCGGCTTGATAACATTCTCGTCACTTCCCAATATGCTATGCATATTATGATGTCATTTTTAATGTTTTCGATGCTTTTAATCAACATTCCGCGCGCCGGCGTCAGCGCTCGCCGCATCAATGAAGTACTCGAAACCAAGGTCGATATCGTCGATCCAGAAGTTCCTCATTCCGAAAATAAAGGTGAAGTCGGTCATGTTCGATTCGAAGATGTGACTTTTACTTTCCCGGATTCGAAGATACCCACACTCCAAAACATAACTTTTGACGCCAAACCCGGCCAGGTGACCGCCATCATCGGTTCGACGGGGAGCGGCAAGTCGTCAATCATCAATCTCATCCCGCGCTTTTATGATGTGTCCAAAGGACGCGTGTTAGTCGATAATGTCGATGTCCGCGATTATACCCAAAAGGATTTGCGCGATAAAATTGGCTTTGTACCTCAGCAGGCCCTTCTTTTTTCGGGAACGATCCGCGATAACATGCATTTCGGAAAACCAGATGGTAGCGACGAGGAAATCAGGGCTGCTCTCGAAGTCGCTCAGGCGGCTCGTTTCGTGGCTCGCAAAGAAAATGGCTATGACGCCGAAGTTTCCCAAGGTGGCAAAAACTTTTCCGGAGGCCAGAAACAGCGGCTCGCCATCGCCCGCGCCCTGGTCAAAAAACCGGAGATCTACATCTTTGACGATTCGTTCTCGGCACTTGATTTCAAGACCGACATCCGCCTTCGCACGGCTTTAAAAGAATATACGAAAACCGCTTCGGTTATCATCGTCGCGCAACGCGTCTCATCCATTATGGATGCCGACAATATCTTAGTCCTCAATGAAGGCAAAATTGTCGGGCAGGGCAAGCATCAGGAACTATTAAAAAAATGCCAAGTATATCAGGAAATTGTCTTCTCGCAGATGGATGAGAGCGAAATTAAACGAACTCTTGAAATCAAGAAGCAAGTTCTTCTTTCGGAAGGAGGTGACGAATAATGCCTCGTTCAACCGATGCCATGATGGGCGCTAAACCCAAAAACCTCAAAAAGGCCGCATCGCGCATCCTCGCCGATTTTCGACCGCTCTTAGGAGTCTTCATCTTCGTCATTATTATCCTTCTAGCTTCGGCCGCTCTTTCGGTTGTAATTCCGGTTCTCTTGGGCGCTTTCGTCAACAATTTTAAAAACCTCGCCACCAAAGTGGAAGGCGTTTATCAAGTCGATTGGCCGGAAGTGTTCAAACAAGTCATAATCATGCTGTCTTTCTATGTCGGCTCGGCCTTATTCATATGGCTCGCCGACTGGATCGTCGTCAAAATCTCCGCTGATTACGCCTTTGATATCCGAGCAAAAATCAAGGCTAAGCTCGATCGTCTACCGCTGAGCTATTTTGATAAAAATACTTACGGCGAGATTTTATCTCGAGGCACCAATGACGTCGACAATATTTCCCGTCACATGAGCAGCGTAATAAATCAGACGATCATCGCCGTCTCGATGTTTCTCGGAACAGTTATCGCCATGTTCATCACTTCCTGGCAACTCGCTCTCGTGGCCATCGCCATCTTGCCTTTCACGATTCTCTTCACTGTCTTAATCGCTGTCAATGCCCAAAAAGAGTTTAAGAAATATCGCTCGCATCTCGGCAAGTTAAACGCGATCACCGAAGAAAACTTTTCGGGTTTTAAAGTCGTCAAACTCTTTAACAAAGAAAAAGATGTGGCCGCGGCTTTTGAAGGCGTCAATGAAATCATGATGAAAGCTGACTGGAAATCGCAGTGGCTGTCGGGCTTTATCTTTCCGACGATGCGCTTTATCGGCAATCTCGGCTTCATCGGCGTCAGCGTCGTCGGCGGTCTTTTGCAAGATCCCGGCAACATGGTTGCTTTCTTCCTGTTCCTGCAGATGTTCCAGCAGCCCTTTCAACAAATCGGTCAGATCTCGAGCATCATTCAATCGGTGCTGGCTTCCGGCGAGCGCATTTACAACCTTCTCGATGAAGAGGAGATGGAATCTGAAGAAGCGGGTGCGCTTTCGACCGAAGATGCCATCAAGGGCGAAATTGTCTTTGATAATGTCGAATTCTCTTATAGCCCGGATAAACCATTAATTCAAAACTTTAACTTAAAAGTTAACACTGGCGACAGCATCGCGATTGTCGGCCCGACGGGCGCCGGCAAAACGACGATCGTCAACCTCATCATGCGCTTCTATGAAGTCAATAGCGGGCGCATCTTGCTCGATGGCGTTAATATTCGCGACTATCAGCGCGCGACATTGCGCGGAGCGATTGGCATGGTCTTACAAGACACCTGGCTTTTCGCGGATTCAATTCGTGAAAATATCCGCTACGGACGCAGTGATGCCACCGATGCGGAAATCGAAGAGGCGGCCAAGCAAGCGCATGCCGACCATTTCATTAAGACTCTGCCGGGAGGTTACAATTTTGTCCTCAATGAGGACGGAACAAATATTTCGCAAGGCCAGCGTCAACTAATTACCATTGCTCGCGCGATTGTCTCAAAGCCCAAAATACTCATTCTCGATGAGGCGACATCAAGCGTCGATACGCGCACCGAACTAGCGATTCAGGACGCGATGAATAAGATGATGATCGGCAAGACCAGCTTTATCATCGCCCACCGCCTTTCGACGATTAAAAACGCCAAGGTGATCATCGTGATGCAAAAGGGGCAGATTGTCGAGATTGGAAATCATCAACAACTCTTGGCCAATAACGGATTCTACGCTGAACTTTACAACGCTCAGTTCTCCGGCCGCAATCCCCTCGCTGAACCCGAACAAGAAAGCGATAATAGCGAGGCAAAAGCGGCAGTCTAAGCAAACAAAACGCCTTCTCTGCGGGGAGGCGTTTTTATTAACAGCGCAAAAACACATTCCGCAATTTATGATAAAATTGCTTTACGAGAAATCATGGCCCATTCCATCGCAGTAAGTATTATTATTCCCGTTCGAAATTCCGAAAAATATCTTTCGTCTTGTCTTTTCAGCGCCGTTTCGCAGGATTTTTTGTTGCCCTATGAAGTAATTATCATCAACAACGGATCGACCGATAACAGCCGCGAAATCATCGATAAATACGCGAAAAAATATAAGTTCGTCCGCCAGATAATCACCGATGGCCTTTCCGTCGGTTTTGCCCGCAAGCGCGGCATTGAAGAAGCCAAGGGCCAATACATTTGCTTTCTTGATAGCGACGACATGTATAAGCTTTCGTTTGTCAAAAAAATGTATGAGACGATAACCGCAAACAATGTTGATATCGTCAATTGCTCGTATGTCAAAATCAATCCTAATGGCCGCATCAGCCGCAATGTTCTCGCTCGCAAGCGCTCATTAGATTGCATACACGGCGTGCGCTCGCTGTTGCGCGATTTCAATATCCGCGGATATATGCCGATGAAGATGTACCGAGCGGACCTGATCAAAAATACCAAACTACCCATCTCGAGCAAATTGATTATGTTCGAAGATTTTTTAATCAACTTTGCTCTCTACAGCAAAGCCAGTAAGACAACAACAATAACTGAACCGCTTTATTTCTACCGTCGCACGAATGAGTCGGCGACAACGAACCTTTCCAGCAATCGTACCGACCTGCACCTCAAATGTTTCGCGGCCGTCCGCTTTCTGGCCGAACAAACGGGCGATAAAGCCGTCATCGACGAGTTCTTTAAACGCGGTTTCCGCTACTGGCTGTCGATCTTTGCCGATGTCTTTTTATCGATCAAAGTTAATGAGAGACCGTTTTTCGTCGAGCTTCACCGCGCCGAAAAAATTAAGCGTATCATCCTGTCCCGCAAACCCCTTCCGATCAAAGGCATGCTTTGGGAACAATTAATCAAAGAAATCAGTTGAGGCCGTTTTATCTAAGATAAAAACGCTTACATAAGCGATTTTAGTTATTTTTGTCCAATATCTATGATATTCTTGTATCGGTGAGCGAAGACAGCTCATAAATTATAAAAAAGGAGAATAAAATGGCAAAAAAATACGTCTACAATTTTAAAGAAGCCCATGGTCTTGGAAAAGAACTCCTTGGAGGTAAAGGTGCCGGTCTCGCAGAGATGACTCATATCGGCATTTCCATCCCCCAAGGTTTTACTGTTTCGACCGAAGCTTGCACGCTTTACTACAACAGCGGCAAAATCCTTCCTGACTACTTAGTTAAGGAAATCTACGATGCGATTCACGGCATCGAAAAAGAAACCGGCAAGAATTTCGGCGGTTCCCATAATCCGTTGCTCGTCTCCGTCCGTTCCGGCGCTCGCGCCAGCATGCCCGGCATGATGGATACCATCTTAAACCTTGGTTTAAATGATAACACCGTCCAGGCGATGGCCAATGAAACCAGCAATGAAAGATTTGCTTATGACTGCTACCGCCGCTTCATCGTAATGTTTACCAATATCGCGAAGGGCCACCCCCGGACCGAGATGGATAAGATGCTCGAGGAGTTAAAAGAGCACAGAGGCTATCGTCTTGACACCGAGATCACCGCTGATGAGCTCAAAGAACTCGTCAAGAAATATAAAGCCTATTATAAGAAGGTTTTTGGCGAAGATTTCCCGAGCGATCCTTATCAGCAGGCGATCGAAGCCATCACCGCCGTCTTCCGTTCCTGGGACAATCCGCGCGCCAATGTCTATCGCAAGATGAATAATATTCCTTACGATTGGGGCACAGCCGTCAACGTCCAGTCGATGGTCTTCGGCAATAAAAACGAAAACAGCGGCACCGGCGTCGCCTTCTCGCGTTCGCCATCCACAGGCGAAAAGAAAGTTTTTGCCGAATATTTGCCCAATGCTCAGGGTGAAGACGTCGTCGCGGGTCTCCGCACTCCGCTTCACATCGAAGAGCTCAATACCAGAATGCCTGAAGTCTACAAGGAATTCGTTTCGACGATTGGCAGAATGGAAAACCATTATCACGATATGCAGGATATGGAGTTCACCGTCGAAGACGGCAAACTATATTTCCTCCAAACCCGCAGCGGGAAGAGAACGGCCCAGGCCGCGCTCAAAATCGCTTGCGATTTAGTCGATGAAGGCATCATCTCCGAAGACGAAGCCGTCTTAAGAGTTGATCCCAACATTCTCGATACTCTTCTCCACCCGAGTTTCGATAAAAAAGAACTCGCCAAAACCGAACCGATCGCCGTTGGCTTACCCGCCTCTCCAGGTGCCGGTACGGGTAAATTAGCCTTTACCGCCCAAGAAGCAAAAGCCCGTCACGAAGCTGGCGAAAAAGTCATTCTCGTGCGCATTGAAACGTCTCCTGAAGATATCGAAGGCATGGTCGCAGCCGAAGGCATTCTCACGATGCGCGGCGGCATGACCTCGCACGCGGCCGTCGTCGCTCGCGGCATGGGTAAAACCTGCGTCGCCGGCGCTTCCGGCATCATCGTCGATGAAGAGAAGAAAACGGCTAAAATCGGCAAAAAGATTTACGGCGTCAACGATGTTTTCTCCCTCGATGGCTCGACCGGTAATGTCTACGAAGGCGCAATCAAGACTGTCGAAGCCCAGCTGACTGGCTATTTTGGCCGGATTATGAAATGGGCCGACGAACGCCGCACGCTCCACGTTCGCGCCAATGCAGAAACACCGCGCGATGCCCAGACCGCTCACAATTTCGGGGCCGAAGGCATCGGCTTAGCCCGCACCGAACATATGTTCTTTGATAAAGACCGCATCTTCTTCATGAGAAAGATGATTCTCGAAGAAACCGTCGAAGGTCGTGAAGAGGCTCTGGCCGAACTTCTCCCCTATCAACGCGACGACTTCTATAAATTATTCACGATTATGGGCGAACTAAACGTTAACGTCCGCCTTCTTGATCCTCCGCTTCACGAGTTCCTTCCACAGGAAGAAGACAAGATTGAAGAATTGGCCAAAGAACTTGATAAGACTGTCGACGAAATCAAAGCCCGCATCGATGATCTCCACGAGTTCAACCCGATGATGGGACACCGTGGCTGCCGCCTTGACGTCTCCTATCCGGAAATCGGCAGAATGCAGACCAGAGCGATTATCGAAGCTGCTTTACAAGCCCAAAAAGATACCGGTAAGAAGATCACTCCCGAAATCATGATTCCGTTGACGCTCGACGCCAAGGAATTTGAATTCGTCAAAAAGATCATCACCGAAACGGCCGATGAGATCATCGCCGCTTCCGGTCAGAAGCTCGTCTATTACGTCGGCACGATGATCGAAATCCCGCGCGCTGCCTTGCTCGCCGGCGAAATCGCCAAAGGCTCAGCTTTCTTCAGCTTTGGCACCAACGACCTCACCCAGATGACTTACGGTTTCTCAAGAGATGATGCCGGCAAGTTCTTAAATGATTACTATGCGAAGAAAATTTTCGAACAAGACCCCTTCCGCACCGTCGACCAACGCGGCGTTGGCCAATTGATCAAGATGTCGGTAGAAAACGGCCGCAAAGCCAATCCCGACCTCCACATCGGTGTCTGCGGTGAACACGGCGGAGACCCCGTCTCAGTCGAATTCTTCCACAACGCCGGTCTTGATTACGTCAGCTGCTCGCCCTTCCGCGTTCCTGTCGCCCGCCTGGCTGCCGCGCAAGCCGCTATCAAAGCCAAAGCCGCCAAGAAATAATTCTTGACGCGCGAATAAGCAAAACAAAAACGCCATTCACATTTAATCGTGATGGCGTTTTTTTAATCTTACTTCTTTTGGCTGGCGAGCTTTTTCTGAAGAGCTCTTTCTCTTACAACAATACCATAACCCGGTTTATTTTCCTGACGGGCGCGGGCGATAGCCATATCATCTTTGGGAACGCTGCGATTAATCGTTGAGCCGGCGGCGATAAAAGCATTATCCTCAACGACAATCGGCGAGATCAACGTGCTTCCGGAGCCGACAAAAACATCTTTTCCGATAACCGTCTTGGTTTTATTGTAACCGTCGTAATTCGCAACGATTGTGCCGCAGCCGATATTGGTTTTTTCGCCGATATCGACATCTCCGAGATAGCTGAGGTGCGCCGCTTTGGCTCCATCGTGAAGGATGCAGGCTTTAAATTCGACGAAATTACCGACGCGGGTATGGTTGCCGATGGTGGAATGGCCGCGGATGCGGGCATATGGACCAACTTCGTTCGCGCTTCCGATGCTCGAATCGGCAACGTGGGAGAAAATGATGTGATTTTCATCACCGATGACGACATTATCAAGGAAAGTGGAGGGACCGATGACGTTTTGCCGGCCGATCGCCGTCTTTCCATAGATGTGAGTGCCTGGGCGAATGACGGTGTCGGGTTGGATGACGACATCAGGTCCGATATACGTTGAAGATGAATCCTCAATCGTCACACCGGCGAGCATGTGCCGCTCATTGATTTCGCGGCGCATGATGGCGGCCGCTTCTTCGAGTTGGCGGCGATCATTAATGCCGAGCATCTCCCGATAATCTCCAGCGATAGAGGCGCCGATTTTTAAGCCGGCGTTTTTAAACATTTTTATCAGATCGGTGAGATAGTATTCGCCTTGAGCGTTGGTTGGGCTTAATTTGTCCAAATATTCAAATAAGAGTTTATTGTCAAAGACATAAACGCCGGCGTTAACTTCGTTAATGGCGTTTTGCTTTTCATTGACATCAGCTTGCTCGACGATTTCTGAAACGCTGCCGTCGCTTCCGCGGATAATACGTCCGTAACCGCGAGGGTTAGGGACGATGGCGGACAGGACTGTCAATTTGTTGTTCTCTTGATCGTGCTGTTCAATCAGTTTTTGAAGAGTTGTCGTTTTTAATAGCGGCGTGTCGCCGCAGACGATGAGGGTGCGGCCTTGTTCGCCAGCCAGCAAGGGTGCAGCTTGTATGATGGCGTGGCCTGTCCCTTTTTGTTCGTGCTGATAGACGGTTTCCGCTTCATCGCGGACGATTTCTTCGGTCGCGGGTCCGCCGAAACCGACAATCGCGACTTTCTTTTCGATATTCAAAGGCCGAAGAGCGTTAAGGACGTGCTTGACCAAAGGTACGCCGAGGATGGGATAACTAACTTTGGATTTGTCATCGAGAAGAGATTTCATTCTCGTGCCCTTGCCGGCGGCCAGAATAATCGCGTAAGTTTTCATACTATTTGCTCCTTAAAGTGCGGGTTAATCGCGTATCATAACCCATTTTTGCGTACTTTTTTTCTAATTTAGTAAGTTTTTTAGCATCTTCTTCGAGGGCGATAACAGAACTACCTGATCCGCTCATTAACACGATTTTTATGCCATCTTTTAACAGCGAATCTTTAATTTTAGCAATTTCTGGAAGCATTGAAAAAGATGGTTTTTCTAAGGCATTATGTACTGATTTGGCGAGCAAATCGTCGTCGCCTTTAGCTAAGGCTTCAATGACATTATCGATGTTTCCGTTTTCGAGTTCCATACCGTCGGCCCGATCAAAGACATTTTTGGTAGAAAGACCTTTAAGGGGCTTGACGATAAGCACATGATAGCTTTTTTTGATTTTGATCGGCTCGATAATTTCACCGATGCCGCGGACGCGAGACGGAATGTTAAAAAGGCAGTAAGGAACGTCGGCGCCGATCGACTTGCCGAGCTCGATCTTTTCATCGCGGGAGGGCTTGATCTTTAGAAGCTGGAAAAGAGCGTTCAAAACGGCAGCCGCGTTTGCGCTTCCTCCGGCTAGGCCGGCCGAAATCGGGATGTCTTTATAGACATGAATTGTAAATTGTTGTTTAAATTTATATTTCTCACGAGCTTTGTTAATCGCGATGGTAATCAGATTATATTTTGTTTCTTCAATTTCAATATCGTCACAAGTGATGAAGGAATCGGAAGAATCAGGCAAGACGGAGATTTCGATGGAGTCGTGTAGCTCCAGCGGCAAATTGACCATATCGAGTTGGTGATAGCCATTATCGTCCTTGCCAAGGACATTTAAGGCAATGTTGATTTTTGCGTAAGCTTTAATATACATTTGGGCTTCCTTTTGGCGATATACATTGTATCTTTGAAGTATTAAAACTTCAATTGTTTTATCAGGGTTAAGTAGAAGCCTAAATCGAGGTCTTCCGGCCTTTTTGAGCCGTCGACGCCCAGCTCACTGAGAACTTTGTCGGCTTTTTCGATGTCATCTAGATAAATTCGCAGGTTGTTGCGAACGGTTTTGCGACGGTGATGGAAAAGGCTGTTGGTTATCTTTACAAGTTTCTCGGCTGTTTCATAATCGTTGTTTTCATGAAGGACGATTTCGACGACGACCGAATCCACTTTGGGAGCGGGAACAAAATTGTTTTTGGCGACATTAAAGACGCGTTTTGTTTTTCCAAGGAACGACAAAAGAAGAGCTAAGGGGCCATACCCGTCTTCGCCAAAACGAGCAATCAACCGCGGCAAAACTTCTTTTTGAATCATGAAAATCATGGTCTTGGCCTGGCGGGCATTGAGCAGGCAATATTGAATTGTGTCGCTGGTGATATAGTAGGGGAGATTACCGATAATTTTGTGGTATTGAGAAACGTCATGTTTTAGAATGCTTTCCTGGACTATTTTCACGTTTGTTTTCTGACCGAATTGTTCGGTGAGAAAGCTGATTATTTTCGGATCGACATCAAGCAGCGTTATTTCGCCCTCACCCAAAGAAATAAAATACGAAAGAGAGCCAAATCCAGCGCCTATTTCCAGGACCCTATCATCTTTATGAATCTTTGCTTTGGCGACAATGTTTTCGGCGATATATTCGTTAACCAGAAAATTCTGACCGAGTTCCTTTGAGGCAATAAAGCGCAGAGTTTTGATAAAATCAAAAAACGCTTGCTGACTAGCGAATTTCACGAACTGCCTCCTCTAATTGCTGATAGCTAAGGTTAAGCGACCGCGCTCTTTTAAGCAACTGCTTGCCGTTCACATAACCGAGGTGAAAGCGGTCGGAGATCCGGATGCGTATCTTCGACGAATTGGGGGTGCCGACCAAGCCCAATTTGAAGAGGTCAATTTCCCGCAAATCGCTTTTCATCGAATGACTGGTCACCAATTGAAAATCAAGCGCCTTGAGAATAGTTTTTCGCTCGGCTTCAGCAACGCCGACTTTGCCATTTTTTACGGCGTCTTTTTTGTTGATGAAACAATGCCGCAGGTCAGGTATGTTCGCGTCTAATTTAGTCCTGATCATCTGGCCCGGGGTGTCGGGATCGGTGAGAACGACAATCGGTTTAATATGGCTTTGTTCTTTGAGGTAGGCAATCGTTGTATCGGGGACATCGGAACCGTTTGTCGAAACAAACTCGGCATCGATAAATGAATTCAGAAAAGCAATATCGGTTATACCTTCAACGACGATAATGGCGTCAATTTTTTTCTTCATTGTTTTTCGAGCCTGAATAAACGACGGAAATTCGCCGTTGTCGCCTCATCAATAATCTTGGCCTCAACACCTCTGAGGCGCGCGATTTCTTCAAGGATTAGCGGCAGATTTGCGGGACTATTAGTCTTTCCGCGAAGAGGATGCGGGGATAAATAAGGCGAGTCGGTCTCGACTAAAAGTCGATTCAAGGGGGTGATTTTTGCAACTTCTTTAGGTGTTTTCGCGTTCAAAAAAGTAACCGGACCGCCCAAAGAAATATATAATCCGAGATCAACATAATCGCCAACCATCTCGGCACTTCCGGAGTAACAATGCATGATGCCGCCATATTGAGGTGGATTATCGCTTAAAATCTTGAAAGTATCATAAGCGGCTTCACGCGTGTGGACGATAATCGGCTTTTGGTGTTCGTTGGCTATTTTGATTTGTTCGATAAAATACTCTTTTTGTTCCTTTTGATCTTCTTCGCTTTTATCCCAATAATAATCAAGACCAATTTCACCATATCCAATAACTTTTTTGTCGCTGAGCATCGCCTCGATTTGGCCGAGATCAGCGGGCCCGCGTTTTTTTATATCTGTCGGATGAATCCCCACCGCGGCATAGACGTTTTCGAAGCGCTGAGCTAGAGCATATGCTCTTCTTGAAGATTCGAGGTCGTAACCGATGACAAGAAAGGCTTCGACGCCTTTTGCCATCGCCTCTTCGATGTATTTTTGCGGATTTGCGTAAAAAGAATTATGATTAAGGTGGCAGTGCGAGTCAATCATGGTTACTTTCCGACACAAAAACGCGAAAAAATCTCTTCGCTGATGTCGTTTTTGTTCCCTTCCCCAAGAATTTCCAAAGTGGCGTTATAGGCGCTGAGCAAATTGACGCTGACCAAATCGATCGGCTGATTATCTTTGGCGTCTTCAATCGCTTGATATAGACTTTCGCGAATCGCGCCCAGTAAACCGAGCTGGCGGGTGTTATTTAAGCTTGGCTGATCATAGGCTTCTTGGCTAATTGACAGAGTGTCCGTGATTTCCTTTAAGAGTGGATCGATATCCTTGTTCAAGGCCGAGATATATAAAGTGTTTTGTTTTTTGTCTTTGGCTAAGTCGCTTTTATTGTAAACAATAATGTGCTTTTTGTTTTTGACAAGCGCCAGAAACGAATCGTCGTCGCTTTGACTCGCGTCGCGTACGAGAATAACCAAGTCGGCGTCCGCTGAGGCGGCTTTAGCTTTTTTAATGCCGATGGCTTCGATTTCATTGCTGTCTTCACGAATTCCGGCGGTGTCGAGAATATGAAGTGTGATTCCTTTTAAATTAATCTCGCCTTCGACGATGTCTCGCGTCGTTCCGGGAATGTTGGTCACAATCGCTTTTTCTTGTCCGATCATGGCGTTGAGGAGCGAGGATTTTCCGACATTAGGCTTGCCGATAATTGCGACTTTTATACCTTCTTTGATAATCTGTCCTTGTTTGCCTTCGGCTATTAATTTGGTGACGTTGTCGATAATCCGCTCTGCCACTAAAATGACTTGCGCGCGGCTCACTTCTTCAATGTCTTCGTATTCAGGAAAATCAATATTTACCTCAATTTGACTTAATAAGTCCGCTATTTCTTTTTTAATTGGAGCGACCAAATTACTAGTTTCACCTTTTAATGAATAGAGAGAAATTTTCTTGGCTTCATGGGTTTTGGCATTGATCAAATCATCGATGGCCTCCGCTTGTAGCAGGTCAATTTTCCCGTTCAAAAAGGCGCGGGAGGAAAACTCGCCGTTTAATGCCAAGCGTGCCCCGGAAGAGATGAGCAGTTCGATGATTTCATCGACGATCAACATCGAGCCATGGCTGATAATTTCCACGGCGTTTTCGCCGGTATATGATTTAGGATTTACATAAGCAATTAAAACGACCTCATCGATGATTTCATCGTTTTTCAAAATATGGCCGACAAGGACGTTCCGCTTGGTGGTATTTCGCAAATCGTGGCTAAAGACTTTGGAGACAACCTCAAAACAATCATCGCCCGACAAGCGAATGATAGCTAATGCGGATTTCAGTGGTGGTGTCGCCAAAGCGACAATTGTTTCGTGCATCTTTTTCCTTAATGGCAAAAAAGAGCCATAAGGCTCTTAATTAATCGACGTATTTAATGACGACGGCGCGGTGATGACCTTCGCCGGCGGATTCGGTCTTGATGTGAGAGAAGTTGGCCAGGGCATTATGAACGACTCTTCTTTCGTCGGCCGGCATCGGCTCTAATGTTGCGTCCATCTTCGTTTTCTGAACTTCCTTGGCAGCCTTGCGGGCGGCAAAGGCGACGCGGGAGTATTTACCGTCTTTATAATCGTTGATATCAAGGAGAATTCTGAATCTCTTCTTGAATTTTGATGAGACTGCGAGTCTTGCTAGTTCATTGAGAGCCTGCAGGGTTTTGCCGTTTTTACCGATCAAAATCGGGTTGTGGTCTGAGTTTAGCGAGATGTGAATGATGTCATCTTTTAAGACGGTGGTCGTCTCGGACTGAATGCCGAGGGCGGCCGTGACGTTTTTTAGATACTCTTCGGCAAATTCAATCGCGTCGCTTAATTCATAAACTTCAATCGTCACTTTTTTGAAGAGGCCCTTTTTCTCTTCCTGAACCGCGAAGTTGACATCACTAGGCAATATGCCTAATTCTTGAGCCGCCATTTCGAGGGCTTCATCAATTGTTTTGGCTTGATATTTTTTCATAGAAAACTCCTTTATTTTTTGCTGCGCGCCATAATTGTCTGCATGATTAAGGTTTGAATGACGGAGATGATGGCGCCGATAAACCAGTAAACACCCATTGCGGCCGGCAAGCTAAAGCCCATCACGACAATCATGACCAGCATGATATTGCTGAACCACTTCATTTGCTTAGACTGCTTATCTTGCGCCGGGTTCTTCGAAAGCTTCTTGACGTTTTTGGTTCGGGCTTTCTGCATCCATTGCGGCAGTTTCATCGAAATGAATTGCGAGATACCCATTAAAACGAATAAGACGACGGCCGTCCACCACCCGGCGGCATTGGGCCAACCGGCGATATTGAGAATCGAGGTTCCCAAACCAGCGCTTAGGTTTAAACCTAAAACAGCATCAGAAGAAAGAACGGCGGCACCGGTCATGGCACCCCAGACGGCGATAAAGACCGGGAACTGAACAATCAAAACAAGAATTTGACCGAGTGGGTTAATCTTGTTTTTCTTGTAAAGCGCCATCTGCTCCTGGGCGAGGCGCTGTTTTTCGGCTTGGTTGGTGTTGGAATTAGGATATTTAGCCTGAATTTTGGCGAGTTCGGGTTGCAGGGCCTGCATTTTTTGCTGACCCATGGTTGACTTAATGGTTGTCAGAAGAATCAGGGATCTGACGATGAGTGTCACGAGGGCGACCGCCCCGATTTGACCCCAGCCGTTCATTCCGAAAGTAAAGGAGAAATAATCGACCAAGAAAGCGACGGGATAAACCAATAATCCTTCAATTGGTCCTTTAGACCAGGCATAGGCCCAACTCTTGCCTTCAATAAAAGCTTCGGTGTTGCCGTCGCTTCCGTATTTTCCGTAGTTGCCGTTATTAACGGCTATGCAGGCGCGATAGGTGGAGATGGTGGTGTTCAGTTTCTCTTTATAGAGTTTAGTAAAGTCCTGGTTGGGCACTTGTTCGGCGCCGAGGCTGACGCGAAGTTCGGCAGTCCAGCTGTCCCAGGTTTCAAAAAGATTGTTGTCCTCGGAATAGCCGGCAAATTTCAAATAGCCAAATCTGGTCAAAGCGAGATTGGCTTGTTCGGCGTTCACGGTTGTGAAATCAACACTTAGTCCAAATTGTGAAGTTAAAGCAACCTCCAAAACTTCCTGATCGATGGCGACAAAATACGCCTCTGTGGGAACATTAATGGCGTTCGTGCCCGCTTCATCGATCACGGTTTGCAGAAGGGCGCTGTTCTGATACTTATCTTCTTCTTTCGGCACGCGTCTTGTTAAAGTGGCGTTGCCGGCAAACACTTCGACTCCGTCGACGGCGTTATCTTCATAGACAGAAACGCCTTTTTCATAGGTGTAGAGGATGTTGGCGCGGTCGTTGTTCGAGCAGAAGCTGGCGGTGCAGCCGCTGATGAGGACAACAGCCATAAAAAGGCCGCCAAAGGTAAGGATGCGCTTAGTTGATTTTTTCAAAATTATGGTCTCCGATCTTTTCAAGAAGACCCTTTAAGGCGTCGTGACTCTTGTTGAATTCTTCGACGTTATAATTGTGTTTAGGAACAATTACATAGTCGATTGATGTACTGACGTCGAGGGTCTCTCGAAGAATGGCTTTGATTTGTCGCTTGATTTTGTTGCGGGTGACGGCGATGCCGATCTTTTTAGGAATCGAGATGCCGACCCGGACAGCGTTTAAGTTGTTGGGCTGAAAATAAACTACAAAGAGCTGGTTTTTGACAAAACGAGAAGCGTGGATGATGCGGTGGAAGTCCTCCGATTTGCGCAATCGGTACTGCCTTTTCACAAATCTCTCCGATGTCTGGTCAAAACCAAAACACTTAGGCGGATAGGACCGCTCTTCCTTTTTCGCGACGTCTGGCAAGGGTTTTACGGCCGTTTGGGGTTTTCATTCTTTCCCGAAAACCATGGACGGCTGAGTGCTTTTTCTTACTTGGTTGATATGTTCTTTTCATAATCTAATCTCCTCGTGTGTGATTACGCGAAATGATTATATAGTTTAATGTATGCTAAGTCAAATAAATAAGGGCGCCTGCGCATACAACTTAAATGCTCGCGCAAAACCTTCTCCACAAAAGTCGATAAATTCTTGACTGATGTAAAGAATGGCGATGTCGCCCTGAAGCGTTAACCACAGGCTGTGAATTAATAGTATTATTACGGTGGTAAATTACGAAATATCAAGAATTAGTCGGTGTTTTCCAGTGTGATAAAAAGGCGTGATCCGTGGATTTCAATCAACAAAAACCACAGTCAGATATCCACACTTCGATGTCCACAAGTTTTCCACAATCCAATTTTGTGGAGAGAGAAAATTAAGCGTCTTATCGGGTGTTTTTATGCTCAAAATGTGGAAAACTAAATATTCACTTCTTTTCGGGTGTTTTTAACCTGTGGATATGTTATATTTTTATGTACTTGGAGGGTTCAAGTATGACCAGCTCAATATCAGAAATCAGCAAATTATGGGATCGAATCCTCGACAGCACCAAAAGTCGTATTAACGACCCGCGTATCTTTGATACCTTTTTAAATAGTTCCTACATCAACAGCATAGACGGAGACACGATGGTCGTCGTCGTCAACTCGGGATTAGCGGCTAATATATTGTCGACTAAATATTTAGATATGATTACCGGTGTCGTCCGCGAATGTACAGAAACCGATTTCAAGCTCAAGTTCGTCCAGGCCAGCGAGGTTCAGACGGTGGCCAAGCAAGCGGCAACTAAGCCGACTTTTTTTGCCAATTCATACATTAATTCCAAACTCACTTTCTCAAATTTTGTGGTTGGCTCTTCGAATTTAGAGGCTTATCAGGCATCGATCGCCATCGCTTCATCCCTCGGCAAATTATTTAACCCGCTTTTCATTTATTCGCAATCCGGACTTGGCAAAACCCACCTGCTTCACGCCATTGGTAATTATATAAAAGAAAACGCGCCCGTAAGTAAAGTTCTCTATCTTTCAACCGAGGATTTTTTCGAAGAATTCGTCAAATATGTCACCGGCGACAAAGAAGGAGAAAACCTTAAGGATTTCTTTAAAGGAATTGATGTTTTATTAATTGATGACATTCAGTTTTTAGCCAACAAAATCAAGACCGAAGAGATGTTCTTTTATATCTTCTCCTCGATGATTAATGCCGGCAAACAAATCGTTCTTACCAGCGATAAACACCCGAGCGAACTGCAGGGAGTCGAAGCTCGTCTGGTGTCGCGCTTTAACGCCGGTCTTACCGTCAACATCGCCACCCCCGATGTGAAGACCTGCGTTGATATATTGAAATTAAAAATCTCCGCAAATAATCTTGATATTGCTAATTTCGACGAAGATGTGCTGACTTTTTTCGCTGAGAAGTTTTCCAAAAATGTCCGTGAACTCGAGGGTGCCTTTAACCGTTTGCTGTTCTACACAATCAATATAAAACCAACCGCCCACATCGACATGGGGGTCGCTATTGAATCGGTCCAATCGCTAATCGACGTGAAAGACACCAAAACTAAACTCAGCGAGACCAAAATCATCAATGTTGTCGCCGACTACTATAACCTCACGCCGTCACAGCTGACCGGCAAGATCAGAACCAATCAGATCGCGATGGCCAGACATATTGCCATGTATCTCATCCGCTCGATGCTCGACGTGTCGCTGACAAAGGTCGGAATGGTGTTCGGAGGTAAGGACCATACGACTGTTATGAACGCCGTCGAAAAAGTGGACAAGGCGTTGAAAACCGACACCTTCTTACAAACCGCAATCGATGATTTAAAAAAGCGTTTAAAGAAGTAATGTTTATAAAATAAAAGGTATTCATACCACTCGCTTGTTGTGGTACAATTACTAAGAAGGCGTGCGATATCTAAACAGAGTTATCCACACAATCCACAGCGCTAATTATTATTCTTTATTCTTAAGGAGAAGAAAAATGAGATTAACTATAACTCGTGAACACCTGCTTAAGGGCTTAACGACCGCTGCAAAAGCGATTGGTTCAAAAGTCCCTGTCCCCCTTTTAATGAATTTAAAATTAGTGCTCAACGAAAAGGGATTGACTGTTGTCGGCGGAAATAACGAATTGACGATCAGTACACTCGTTCCGAATATGATTGGCGAAAAAGAAATAATTCGCAACGCCAAATACGGCGCCACCCTTGTCGCCAGCAAAATCATCACCGAAATCGCCAGGAGGATGGAAGGCGAAGAATTGGCGATTGAAGTCGTTGATGAAACCATTGTCAAAATCGATGATGGCAAATCAAGTTTTAAATTGAATTCAATACGCGCCGATGAATATCCCGAAGTTGACTTAGATCCAAGCGGCGTGGTCTTTGACATCTCGTGTCACGACTTCACCCGCCTGATTGAACAGACCGCCTTTGCCGCTTCAAGCAAAGAGCAAAGACCGATCCTCACGGCGGTTAATCTTGAGGCAGCGGGAGGAAAATTGATCGCGACAGCGACCGACTCCGCACGGCTGGCGCGCAAAGAAGTTCCGATTGATGATGTCGTTTCGTTTGTCTCAAATGTTCCGGCCAGAACACTGATCGAAATCACGAAAATGTTTGAAGGCGCCGAAAAAGTCACCCTGGCTGTCAGCGATAAAAAAATCTTGTTCTCGTTCGACAACACCCTCGTCTCTTCTCGCCTGATCAACGGCGATTATCCAAACACCAAAAACATAATTCCCAAGACTTTTAATTACTTCTTAGAAGTAAATTCTGCTGAATTAATATCTGCCATGGAGAGGGTTTCGCTCCTTTCCGTCGAACGCGAAAACGTTGTCAAAATCACCATGACTGAAGACGCTTTAGAGGTCGCCAGCAAATCGGCCCAGGTTGGTTCGGCCAACGAGAAATTATCGACCTTCCAGTTCAGCGGCGACCGTCTGGAAATGAGTTTTAATAGCGACTATGTTGTGTCTGCCATCCGCGCCGTCAAAGCTGAGGATGTGACAATCGCGTTTATAGGCGAAATGAAGCCCTTTGTCATCAAGAACAACAAAGATGACTCGGTCGTCCAGTTAGTAACCCCGGTGCGCACTTACTAAGCCAAACAGACACACAAAAGCCACATACGAACAATAAGGGAATTTATATTCCCTTTTTTGTCGCGCTCGTGTATAATGGTGGTGTGAGTAAAAAAGAAGGGTTTTTTTATGATTAAAAAAACGGTGGAAATTACGATTTCTACCGATTTTGTTACTCTTGGCCAGCTGCTCAAAATCGCCGATTTAATCGGTTCGGGCGGAGAGGCCAAGTCCTTTCTTGCTTCTCACGAAATTCTCGTTGACGGAGTCAGCGACAACCGGCGCGGACGAAAATTGCGCGATGAGATGGTGGTGGAGATCGACCAGGTCGGTTACCGAATCGTCAAAAAATGATTATCCGCAACCTCGTGCTTCGCAATTTCCGAAGCTACGACTTCGCCGAATTAAGTTTTGACAAAGGCCTCAACGTCATCGTTGGCGAAAACGCCGAAGGCAAGACGAACATTGTCGAAGCCATTCACTACTTGTCTCTCGCCCGTTCATTTCGGACCGCCGAAGACGCTAATCTCATTCGCGAAAAAAGCGATTTCGCCGCGATCGAGGCCGAGGTCAGCGAAGGATCGACAAAAAAGAAAATTAATGTTGTTCTTACGTCCTCTGGTAAAAAAGTTTCGTGCAATGGCAAAGCCATTAATCGCCTGTCAGAACTCAGTGAACTCGTAAATGTTGTTGTCTTCGAGCCGCCCCGCGTCCTTCTGTTTAAGGAATCGCCAAAGGCGCGGCGGGACTTCCTTGACATAAGTCTTTCCAAGCAATCGTCAATTTACTTGGAATATGTCACAAAATACGAGCGCGCGCTGCGCGAGCGTAATGAGCTCCTAAAACTCGACAAACCAAACGAAGTCCAGCTTGAAATCGTCACCGATTTGCTGATTGAAGTCGCTGAAAAAGTTGTCCGCTACCGCGAGATGTATGTCGAGCAAATCAATCAGGTGCTCTCAAAAATCGTCACCACCATCAAAGGAGAGCAAGAAAACGCGCGAATTCGTTATCAGCCGTTTGCAAGACCTGATGCGAGCTTCAAAAAGAACGCCAAAAGCGCGTTTAGCAAAGCGCTGGAAAGCGATTTACGCAAAAAGGTGACTTCTATCGGACCCCACCGCGAAGACTTTAAAATGAGCCTGAACGGCAAAGATGTCGCCAGATACGGGTCCCAGGGCGAAAACCGCATTCTCGCCTTAGCCCTGACGCTGAGCCCCTACTTCCTGATCGAAGACAAGAACAAGCGCCCGATCGTCGTCCTCGATGATGTGATGTCAGAGTTAGATGATGAAAACCAAGAAAGATTAATATCTTTCTTAACAAAGTTCGAACAAGTGTTTATTACCTCGACTTCGCTCGAAGTAAAAAACGCGAGTGTATACGAAGTAAAAAACCATAAGATCGCAAGGAGGAATTCTTAATGGAAGAAAAAGAAAAAGTTACAACCTTCCCGGTTGATGACGAAGACGAAAAAGGGAGTGCCGATTACGGCGCTCGCGATATTCAGGTACTCGAAGGTTTAGCTGCCGTCCGGAAAAGACCGGGCATGTACATCGGCACAACCTCCTCGGCGGGACTTCACCATCTCGTCTGGGAAATCGTNNATCAATAAAGGCGATACCATCACCGTCTGCGATAACGGGCGCGGAATTCCGGTCGACATCGTCGAGAAAACCGGTTTGTCGGGTGTCGAGACCGTCTTTACGATCTTACACGCAGGCGGCAAATTCGGCGAAGGCGGTGGATACAAAGTATCCGGCGGTCTTCATGGCGTCGGTGGCTCGGTCGTTAATGCCCTCTCGGAATGGATGGATATCAACGTCCATAAAGGCGGCAAAAATTACTTCTTGCGCTTTGAGCGCGGCGGAAAACCGGTCGGTCACTTGCAGGTGGTCGGCGACGCTTCCGATCGCGGCACCATTGTCACCTTTAAACCCGATCCGACTATTTTTATCGAGTCCGTCGAGTTCAACTATGAAATCATCCGCGACAGAATGCGGCAGATGGCATATTTGAACCGCGGTGTCAGAATGATCGTCACCGATGATCGCGGCGAAACCCCGGTTACCGAAGAATTCTATTACGAAGGCGGCATTAAAGAATATGTCACCCACATCAACCGCAACAAAGAACCTCTTTTTGAGGATGTGATTTATTGCGAAGGCAAGGATAATTATGCTTTCCCCGATGGCAAAATCGCGCATATTCATGCCGAAATTGCTATGCAATACAACACTTCTTATAATCCGACCATCTTCACCTTCTGCAATAACATAAACACGCACGAAGGCGGCATGCACGAAGCCGGCTTTACGCTTGCCATCAACCGTGTCGTCAATGATTATGCGAAAGCAAACGGCTATCTTAAAGATGTTGAAGAAAACTTGGCGACCGACGATATCAAAGAAGGTTTAACCGCCATCGTCTCTGTCAAGCACCCCAACCCTCAGTATGAAGGTCAGACGAAAACGAAATTGGGCAACTCGGAAGTTCGCAAAATCGTCTCCGGCATCGTCGGCGACGGCTTGAATCGCTTCCTGCTTGAAAACCCCAAACTCGCCAAGATCATGATGGATAAAATCGTCAATGCCGCGATGGCGCGCATCGCCTCCAGAAAGGCCCGCGAGCAAGTCCGCCGCAAGACGGTTCTCGACATCACGACCTTGCCGGGTAAATTAGCTGACTGCTCTTCGCGAAATCCCGAAGAGTGCGAGCTCTACATCGTCGAAGGAAACTCGGCTGGAGGCTCGGCCAAAAACGGACGTGACCGCGTTACCCAAGCCATTCTACCACTTCGTGGTAAAATACTTAATGTTGAAAAAGCGCAGCCCCATCGCGTGTTTGAAAATGCCGAAATTGGTAACATGATTACCGCGATCGGAGGCGGCTATAGTGCCGAATTCGATGTCAGCAAAATCCGCTATCACAAAATCGTCATCATGACCGATGCCGACGTTGATGGTAGCCATATCCGCATTCTTTTATTAACTTTCTTCTATCGCTTTATGAGACCGCTCATCGAACACGGCTTTGTCTATATCGCCCAACCGCCGCTTTTTAAGGTGGAATTCCGCGGCAAGCAATATTATTGCTATAACGACGAGCAACTCGAAGTGCTAAAGAAAAAACTGGACCTCAAGCCCGGATACCCGTTCCAGCGCTATAAAGGTCTCGGCGAGATGGATGCCCAGCAGCTCTGGGAAACAACCATGGACCCCAAAGCCCGCAAGATGATGCGCGTCTCCTTGACTGATGCCATCGAGGCCGAAGCCGTCTTCACCGATTTGATGGGTGATGCCGTCCTGCCACGCAAAGAATTCATTCACAAAAACGCCAAGTTCGTTAAAAACCTGGATATTTAGTAAAGGAGCTCACCCACAATGGAAGAAAAAGAAAAAATCGTCACCCCCGACGAAGAAAAAGAAATTGAAGAGATCGAATCGGGAATTGTTCCCGGACTTCGCGATGTCGATATTTCCAAAGAAGTTCGCAGTTCCTTTCTTGATTATTCGATGTCGGTCATCGTCAGCCGCGCCATCCCCGATGTCCGCGACGGACTGAAACCCGTTCACCGCCGCATTATATACGGAATGAATGAATCGGGAATGCAACCCGACAAACCTTATAAGAAATGTGCTCGTATCGTCGGTGACGTCATGGGTAAATATCACCCGCACGGCGATGCCGCCATCTATTCGACGTTAGTTCGCCTGGCGCAACCTTTCTCGATGCGCTACACCCTCGTTGACGGCCACGGCAACTTTGGCAGCGTCGACGGCGACGAAGCCGCCGCCATGCGTTACACCGAAGCCAGAATGACCAAACTCGCCATGGAGATGGTGCGCGATATCAACGACGACACCGTTCCGTTTGTCGATAACTACGACGGCACCGAAAAAGAACCGAGCGTTTTACCTTCTCGTTTCCCCAATTTGCTCGTCAATGGCAGCGCCGGCATCGCCGTCGGCATGGCCACCAATATTCCGCCTCATAATCTAAATGAGACGATCGATGCGACGATCGCCGTCGCCCGCAATCCGCTTTTGACGCCGCTTGAAATCATGGAAAAATATCTTCCTGGTCCCGACTTTCCGACCGGAGGTACCATCCTTGGCCGCGGTGGCATTAAAGACGCTTATGAAACCGGAACCGGAAGCATCGCTTTAAGAAGCAAAGCTTTAATTGAAGAAGGCGAAAACGGCAAAAAGCGCATCATCATTTACGAAATTCCGTATCAAGTCAACAAAGCGCGGATGATCGAGTCGATTGCCAACCTCGTCAAAGAAAAGATTATCGACGGCATCACCGATGTTCGCGATGAATCAAACAAGGAAGGTATTCGCGTCGTCATCGAAGTTCGCCGCGATACGATTCCGGAAGTAATCCTCAATCAGTTATATAAAAACACGCAGCTGCAAGTCAGCTATGGCATCATCATGCTCTGCCTTGTGGAAGGCGCCCCGAAGGTTTTGCCGATCAACGAAATTCTTCTCGGATACATCGACCACCAAGTCGTCGTCATCGAAAAGCGGACTAAATTTCGCCTGGCCAAAGATGAAGCCCGCGACCACGTCGTGCTCGGTCTTTTGACCGCCATCGACAACATTGACGAAATCGTTGAAATGATCAAAAAAGCCGCAACTCCTGAAGAAGCTTCGCAAAAACTGATGATTCGCTTCGATCTCAGCGAAATTCAGACGCAGGCCATCCTCGCCATGACCCTTCGCCGGCTCACCGGCCTTGAAAAGCAAAAACTCGAAGCTGAGAGAGCTCAGCTGGAAATTAACATCGCTAAGTATCGCGACATTCTCAGCTCGCGCGAAAAAGTAGTTGATGTCATCGTTGAAGAGCTGCTCGAAATCAAAGGGCGTTTTGGCGATGAGCGCAAGACGGAAATCAGCAACGAACTCGCCACAATCGAAGACGAAAAACTCATTCCCGAGGAAGATATTGTCATCGCGCTTACCGTTAATAATTATGTTAAACGCATGACAACCGACACCTTCAGAACGCAAAATCGCGGCGGCGTCGGTGTCAAAGGCATTAATACTAACGAGAACGACATCGTCTCAATTCTCGTCCAGACCAAGACCCACACCGATGTCTTATTCTTCTCAAACCTCGGTAAAGTCTACCGGATGAGAGGCTATCAAGTTCCCGAAAGCGGACGCGTCTCTAAAGGCACGCCGATTCAAAACTTAATTTTCAACCTCGAAAAAGAAGAACGCATCATGGCGATCATCTCGCTTGATGATTATCACGAAGAACATTTCTTGTTCTTCATCACAGTCAATGGCATCGTCAAACGCACGGCATTGTCCGAATTCGCCTCAATTCGCCAGAACGGGAAAATTGCTATTTCTCTTAAGGAGGGTGACGCTCTTCTCGATGTCAAACGGACGGACGGAAACGCCTTGATTGGCCTTGCTTCCAGCAATGGCAAGATGGTCAAATTCAACGAGAGCGATGTCCGCTCAATGGGCCGCACCGCGGCCGGCGTCAAAGGTATGAGCACGGATGGTGCTGAAGTCGTCAGCGCCACCACCTCAATCGAAGGCGAACTCGTTTTGGCTATCACCCAAAAAGGTTATGGAAAAATGTCGCCCGCCGATAGTTACCGCCTCACCAAACGCGGAGCAAAAGGCGTCCTCACGATCAACACGACCGACAAGAACGGCAAGCTCGTTGCTTTACGCGCTGTCAACGGCGACGAAGATCTGATGATTATCACCGCCAACGGAACCATCATTCGGATTCCCCTCGAACAGGTAAAGGTGGCTGGACGCAACACGCAAGGCGTTCGCGTCATCAAACTCGACGGGCGCCAGAAAGTCGTCTCCATCGCCATTGTTCCGCATGAAGAAAATGGTGTCGCCGAAGAAAAAAGCAACGGCTCAGAGGAAGAAGAAAACGTCGCAATTCCTGAGGAAAACGACGCAGATATCTAATATTTATGAAGGTTTTTGTCCACTTTCAACCTCGTTATCTTAAAGACGTTTACGAAGGGATGCGCCTTAGAAAAAATATCAAAGGCGCCCTTGAATTAACGAATATTGAGATTGCCAAAAACAGCATCGACTACTACGATGTGGCCCATTTTATTTCGGTCGCCGATGAGATGAAAATCAACGACGCGATCGAGCTCGGAAAGCCCGTCGTCTTCTCGGCCTTGATGTGCGAGTCTGATCCGGCGGCCAAAATAACAGAAATTACCCGTGATGGTGAAGTGCGCCTAAGCAACCGCGCCCTGCGCATTCTCAACAAAGTCAGCGCCGTCATCGTTCCCAACGAAGCCGGCGTCAGATTTTTAAGCGAGCAAGGGGTTAAGACAAAAATTATCGTGCTCTCTCCGGGTGTCAATATTACCCGTTTTGAGAAAAGCGATCAGTTGGAAGCCGACCTTTTCTATCGCTACTTCCGCCTCAGCAAGTCTGCTAAAACAGTCGTCGCCTTTGGCCAGTACGACAGCCGCGAAGAAATACGCAACATCATCGAAATCGCCAAGCTGTGCCCCGAGTATAAATTTCTATATTTCGGACAAGCCAAGCGCTTATTTTTCTTGCCGAGCAAGATTCGCCGCCTTTTAAGGCGATCTCCGAAGAACCTGCGTTTTAATCCCATCATTCCCGAGGACGTCTACCGGTCCGTGATGATGAACGCAAACGTTTTTCTTTTGATTAACCGCCGTAAATATAACGCCATCACAATGCTCGATGCCATCGCCGCCAAATGCCAAATCATCGGCCTCGGCCCGATTGATTATGATGCTAAGGTTCTGGCAAAAGGCTATGCTTATATTGCCAATACCTTGCCGGCGGTCGCCGCCAGCATCAACCAATTCTTCATCGGTGAACTGCCGTCAAAAGCCGTCAAAGCTTACAATATCGCCAAAGCCGAAAGCTTGACGGAAATCGGCAAGCAATTAGAAAAAATATATACAGGACTTATCGCTATCGATAAAGGAGGCCGATGATATGCTGGATATCAAATTGATTACGGAGAATCCCCAAAAAATTCAGGAAGCTTTAAAAAAGAAGTTGTTCGAAGTGGATTTTGAACCTTTACTTTCTTTGGTTGAGGAACGAAAAAAACTCCTCATTAAAGTCGAGACTTCCAAAGCCGAACAAAATCGCCTCTCGGGTTCCGTTCCGCACATTAAAAAAAGCGGTGGCGACGTCTCGGCTATCTTTGCCAAAGTCAAAGAATTGTCCGCGCAAAATGCCGCTGATGAAGCGCATTTAAAAGTCGTCGAAGAGCAGATTTTTGATTTCGTTGCCGGGCTCCCAAACATCCCGGACGAAGATCTTTTACCCGGCGGGAAAGAAAACAATCGCGTCGTCTATGAATACGGGAAAATGCCAACTTTTGATTTTAAAATCAAAGATCATGTCGAATTAGCTGAATCTCTCGGCCTCGTCGATTATGAAAGAGCGGCGAAAATAAGCGGTTCCGGAACGTGGATTTATACCGGTCAGGGCGCAATGCTTGAATGGGGGCTGATCAATTATTTCATCGCCAACCACCTTCAAGACGGCTATCAGTTTATTCTTCCACCCCATATCCTCAACTACGAATCGGGTTTTGTCGCCGGACAATTTCCTAAATTTAATGATGCCGTCTTCACTCTTGAAGGCGTGACGCCGAAGAAGTTTATTCTTCCTACCGCCGAAACAGCACTTGTCAATTTGCATCGCAACGAAATTCTCGACGCGAACAGCTTGCCGCGCAAATACTTCGCCTATACGCCCTGCTATCGCTCCGAAGCCGGATCATACCGCACTGAAGAAAGAGGCATGATACGCGGCTATCAGTTCAACAAAGTTGAAATCGTTCAATACACGACCGAGGAAGGTTCCGATGCCGCCTTTGAAGAGATGGTCGGCAAAGCCAGACGCCTCGTCGAACAATTGGGCTTGCATTTTCACGTCAGCAAACTTGCCGCCGGCGACTGTTCACACGCGATGGCACGCACCTATGATATTGAAGTATACATTCCCAGCATGGCGACATATAAAGAAGTATCAAGCGTCTCCAACGCCCGCGATTATCAAGCGCGTCGCGGCATGATGCGCTATCGCGAT
Source organism: Caryophanales bacterium UBA1424 (assembly GCA_002329705.1). Lineage (GTDB taxonomy): Bacteria > Bacillota_I > Bacilli_A > RFN20 > CAG-826 > UBA1424. The sequence continues at coordinate 10,621 of DCUC01000023.1, read as the reverse complement.
AAAGTTACTGGTAAAACAAAGTTTCTTCACACATTAAACGCCAGCGGTCTGGCCACCTCACGGCTCGTCCCGGCCATCCTCGAGCAATTCCAGCAAGCCGATGGAAGCGTAATTGTTCCCGAAGTTCTCCGTCCGTTTATGGGCGGAATCAGCAAACTCGAAGCCAAAAAATAAGATATTTATTAAATTGTTGTTATAATATTTATGCCATCGCGATGTATTACGATGAACCAGGTCAGGGCGGAGACGCAGCAGCCTTAAGTTGCTGGTACATGTGCGGTGGTTTATTTATATGAAAAAAAACGACGAATATTATATGCTTCTCGCCTTGAAAGAGGCCATGAAGGCTCAAGCGATTGACGAGGTGCCAATCGGCGCGATTATCGTTAAAAACGATAAAGTTATTTCTCGTGGCCATAACCAGCGCGAAAAACGTAATGATCCGACCGCCCACGCCGAAATTATTGCCATTCGCAAAGCGTGCAAAAAACTCGGCGTCTGGCGCCTCGACGGCTGTCAGTTATATGTCACGATTGAACCGTGCTCAATGTGCGCGGGAACTTTGCTCTGGACGCGGATTGACCGGATTGTTTTTGGGGCAAAAGATCCGAAGGGCGGAGCTCTCGGAAGTTCCTACCATCTTTTTGAGCAGAAAAACCTGAATCATCATCCCGTCATTTGTGGAGGCGTCTTAGAAAACGAGTGCGGTCAATTGGTTTCTGCTTTTTTTCAAAACAAACGGCTGCTGCAAAGCAAATAATTATAAGAAATATACAAAACATAGTAGAATTCACTTATACTTGTTAGTAGAAAAGTGATACTTTTCACCTATGGATATGGAAAAGAAAACTCTAAACTTTATTCTTGTCACCCTTGCTTTTTTTCTTGCTGGCTGCGCCGGAACCGCCGACTCCACCAGCGATAGCGAGAGTGGCGGTAACTTTACTTTTTGCGAAGATGATTCCGCCTTTTTTGACTTTAGTGAAGACGACACTTTGAATGCCGCTATTGAAGAATTGCCCCTCGGCTTACAAACCGATGAAGTACGCGATGACATCTTAGAAATATTAGGCAGCAACGACGGATACGCCAATCACGTCAGCTATAGTTTAGAAATCATAACCGATTACGACGTTCTCAGTACTCTCGATGACGATCGCGATTTCTTCGGAGAATACGCCAAAGAAGTCTCGCGTTACGATGCCGAAAAAGTTTTGTCTGGCACCTATGATGTCGACGAAAACTATTACGACGAGGCCGAAAGTGAAGAAGTTACGGTCGATTTAACCGCCGACTATCAAGTGTTTCGCAATGGTTTCTGCCCCTCGATTTCTCGCTATTACGAAATTTATAATTTCGCCGGCGAAGATAACGATGTTGCTCTCGAAAAAGTTTATGGCACGGAAAACTTCATTCGCAAACTATATTTAATTGACGGGCAGGACGAAGCCCTTAAACTCAATAATCACAATGACGATTATGAGGAAGACGAAAACGTCGAAGATTTGACTTTTACGGCCACCAAATTTTTAAGCAAAGCCGATGGTGAAATTGATGCCGATCCAGGTTTAAATACTAGCACCAGTTTAGAAATCAGCGTCATAGCTTCTTATGATCCGGCCGGCGCAGCCCTCGGAGGTAAGGAGATTCACTCAATTTTAATCGTCGATGGGATGATTAAAAAAGTCCGCGACTTCAGCGGGACGTTTGAAGTTGTCGGAATCGATGAAATCTATCGCACGAGCGAAGAAAAAATCGCTACCTTCAGCGTCCAAGATAACGGTGTTTTTACCGGCACATTAGTAAATCCTGACGATTTTACCTTTTCCAATACCGCACCCAAGCTATAAAAAATTTCTAAATTAAAACTTGTCATTTGTCAGTTTAATTTATTAAACTAATAATAGTCTTGTGAGTATTGGCTCACGCCCTTCTTTTTTCCAGTTGTGCGCGCTGGAGGAAAAATCCGTTTTCAGCCGTTTTAAAAAGAATTGTAATCATTTATCCCGCTATTTGATTAGTTAGCGACGACAGGTGTTACAACCGACCAGCGAAAGGTGGTGGCTCATATGTTTATTCGCCCCGATGTCGAAAGGGCCATAAAACTCAACCGTCCCGTCGTCGCCTTGGAGTCGACGATTATTTCGCACGGAATGCCATATCCTGAAAATGTCAAAACAGCTCTCATGCTCGAAAATATCATTTCTGAGGCCGGCGCCGTGCCGGCCACAATCGGCATCATCGACGGCGACATTGTCGTCGGGATGAGCCCCGAACAAATTGAAGAATTCGGAAAGCGGAGAGATATTCGCAAAGTGTCGCGTCGTGATTTGCCGGTTGTCGTCGCCAAGAAAGAATGGGGCGCGACGACGGTGGCGGCGACGATGATCATTGCCGAAAAAGCTGGTATTGAAGTGTTTGTCACCGGTGGAATTGGCGGTGTGCACAGAAACGCCGCGACAACATTTGACATCTCGGCTGATTTAGAGGAGTTTGCGATGACCGATGTCACCGTTATCTCTTCTGGAGCAAAAGCCATTTTAGACTTGCCGCTGACGCTTGAATACCTTGAGACTAAAGGCGTGACTGTTTTGTCTTATCAAAGCGACGAATTTGCCAGTTTCTATTCGCGTGATTCAGGCTTAAAAATCGAAGACCGAATCGAAAGCGCCGACGAAGCCGCCGCCATCATCAAAAACAAACGCGATTTAAAGTTAAGAGGCGGTATTTTGATTTCCAATCCGGTTCCGCGCGAAGCAGAAATGCCCAAAGCCGAAATTGATCAAGCCATTGACGAGGCTCTGGGCAAAGCTGAAAAAAATGGCATTAAGGGAAAAGAAGTTACGCCATTTCTGCTGCGAGAAATCGCGACTATTACCAAAGGTAAATCTTTAGCAGCAAACATTCGACTAATCAAAAATAACGCATTATTGGGGGCCGCAGTCGCAAAAGCGCTCGCGCAACTTAATGCCAAGGGGAACAAACATGAAAAAACTTAATTCGTTCAGAGGGGCTCTCTTCAGTCTCGCGCAGGAAAAACCGCTCGCCAAAATCAGCATTGAAGAATTGTGCGATCGCGTCGGCGTCAAACGCCAAACTTTCTATTATCACTTTAAAGACATGGGTGATTTTATCGATGCCATCTTGGTCGATATCTGCGAAAAACGCAGCGACAAGGATGGCGACTTGAATCAAGACGCGCGCTTTGTCGCCGATCTTTACGCGAATAACAGCGAGATCTTAAAAAACTTTCTGACGTCGCCTTACGCAATTAATATAATTAATTTCGTTCACAACTATTTGCACGTGAGATCTTATAACCGCCTCGCCGCGAATGCTAAATATAAAAGTTTACCCGACGAACAGATTCAAAGCGTATCGCGTATCGTCGCCAGCATCATCGTTTCGGAACTTTCCTATTGGATTAACAGCGGAATGGAAGAAGATAAAGATCATCTACTGCTCCGTTTTGACATCATTTTAAAGAATGTTGAAAAAATGATGGTTGAAAATGCCTTGCGCGGCACGATCGAAAAAAGGAAACACCCAGAACTTGCCGAAGACGAAAAAAATAAGCACTAAACAAGGAGAAAGACATGATTGATTTTGATTTTGTGGCACCGACAAAATTATTTTTTGGACGGGGCAAAGAAAAAGATGTAGGAGCCATAATTAAATCTTATGGCTTTAAGAAAGTTTTATTTCACTATGGCACAGGATCGATTAAATCATCAGGTCTTTATCAGACAATTGTTTCTTCTTTGAAGAACAATGATGTCGATTTTATTGAATTTGGTGGCGTCCGCGTCAATCCCACCCACTCGATGGTGCGCGCCGGCGTCTATTTAGCCAGAAAAGAAGACATCGATTTTATCCTCGCTGTCGGCGGCGGATCAGTCATCGATTCCGCGAAAGCAATCGCGGCCGGTTTCTTTTACGATGGCGATCCCTTTGATTTTAACCTTCATCTCGCCAAGCCCAAACAAGCTCTGAGCGTCGGCGTCGTCCTGACAATCGCGGCCGCTGGATCGGAGCTTTCGGCTTCCTGCGTTATCTCTAACGACGAGACAGGTTTAAAACGTGGCTTTAACAGCGACTTAAATCGCCCCCTCTTCGCCATCTGCAATCCCGAACTGACTTATTCGGTCAGCAAATATCAAACCGGATGCGGCATCGTCGACATCATCTCGCATTCTTTTGAGCGGTATTTCTCACCGAGCGAAAAAAAAGAATTAGCTGACGAATTCGCTTTAGGCGTCATTCGCCACGTCGTTGAAGTCGGGAAAGCAGCGATTGATAATCCCGGTGATTACGATGCGCGAGCATCTTTGATGCTAGCCAGTTCCTTTTCCCACAATGGCATCACCGGACTCGGCAAGAAAGTCAACATGCCCATTCATGCGATTGCCCACGGCCTGAGCGGCCACGATCCGCGCATTGCCCATGGCGCAGCCTTGTCGGTCATGATTCCGGCCTGGATGGCTTTTGTCAAAGATGCCGAGATCGATAAGTTTTCTGCCTTTGCCCGCGAAGTGTTTAAAATCCATTTTGTAAGCAGAGAAGAAAGTGCTAATATTGGTGTACGCGAACTCCGTCGTTTCTTTGAAGAAATCGGCATGCCGGTGACGCTTCGCGAATTAGGAATTGATAAACAAGACATCCCGCGTCTAGTCGCGATGATCACGGAAAACGGTACACGTACGGTTGGCCATTCCGTCCGACCGCTAGATGCTAAGGACATTGAAGCGCTTTTGCTATCGTGTCTCTAGGGAGGTTTTATTTTTATGAAAAAAGAAGATGCCGCGAGTTTAATTGTCTATGCCGTGATGATTGGCCTGGCCCTTTTTGTCGGGCTGGGAATTATTCAGCCGGTCTTTGCAGCCAACGCTTCGGTCGGCGGAAGTCAATACGCCTTTGCCATTATCTCTGTTATTATCGGCGTCTTTATCAACGCTATCTTACTCGAAGTTGGCCACATCTTAGGCGGCCTCATCGGGAAATATCGCATTCACTCCGTCAATATCTTTGGCTTTTGCTTTCACAAAAAGAGTGGCAAAACGCACTTTGCTTTTAGAATGTTCGACGGCTTGACCGGCGAGACCAAGTTTTTGCCTAAAAGCGAGAAATCAAATCCGCGGCCGGCGACTCTTTTGCCGGTTCTTCTCTACCTTATTGAACTCGTTGCCGCGATTATACTCTACGCCCTCATTTCGACAAATGTCGATGTCGATCTCGTCTGGCTCTCAATCGGAGCGATTATCGTTGCCTCCATTGGTGGCATGATGACTCTTTATAACATCGTCCCCTTTAAACTTGATGCCATCACCGACGGTTATCGCCTCACGCTTTTCGCAAAGAAAATAAACATCATCGCCTATAACGAATTGATGCTCGCGGAAAACGGCGATGAGCCATTTACGCCCCGCATCTTTGATGAAATCACCGATTTTACCGCAGAAGTCAATCTCATCTCCGTATACCGCAATATTAAAGAGAAAAAATTTGCGGAGGCCGAGACGATACTGACTAATATCATCGCCAATGAAGCAAAGACTAGCAACTCGACGCATAACCGCGCCATCGCGCAACTTCTCTTCTTGAAAATAATGAACGAACCGCTGGAAGACGCGAAAGCCTACTATGCGACAATTCCCACTTCGATTCACCGTTTTATCGCCAACGATTTATCGATGCCATCGCTTCGCGCTTATGTGCTCATCGCCGGATTGATGGATGACGCGCAAGGCGAGATCATGTATTGCCTGGACCGCAAAAAGAAAGCGATCAAATACACCGCCCCCGGCATTGCCGAAATTGAAAACTCCTTATTTAAGGAGGCCCTTGATAAAGTCAAGGTCGCTCACCCTGATTGGAAGTTGGAACAGTAACACAAAAAGACCTCCTCGGAGGTCTTTGTTTTAGATTGATGATGACTGAGTTATTTGTCTTTTTTTAGAAGATCGCGGATTTCGGTCAGCAAGACGATGTCGGCAGCCGGTGCCGGCGCGGGTGCGGGTTCTGGTTCTGGCTCGCCTTCTTTTTTGTGTAGTTTGGCCAAAGCGGCTTCTTTAGCTTTTTGAATGCTGGCGAAGATTTTGATGACAGCAAAGAGAATTAAGGCGATTAAGAGGAAGTTGATGATTGCAGTTAATACTAAGCCCCAATCAAGTTTGCTGAGCACCGAGTAGTAAGTGCCGTTATTGGCAAGAACGGCTGCCCCGGCCAGTATTTCAGCGGTCGTCGCCTCAATGCTGTTAGGCAAGACGGTGTAGAAATTGTTGAGACCGCCATTGACTAACAAGCCAATTAAAGGCATGAAGACGTGGGCGACGAGCGCGGTGATGATCGCCGAAAAAGCTCCGCCGATAATGACACCGACCGCGAGTTGCATGACATTGCCGCGGCTGATAAAGTCTTTGAATTCTTTAAAAATTTTCATTTTCGATTTCTCCTAACCACTATCTTAAAAGATAAACAAAATATTAAAAGTGTAAAACAAGCATTTTCTTTCTCTTTGACAAAATGAGCGAAGATTGGGATAATGTGGGCAATTCTAAGGAGAAAACACATGAATAAAGTAGCCATCTTCGTCGACTCGACAGCCGATCTAGGCAAAGAACAATACAATAAACTTGATATACACGTCGTCCCTCTCCTCGTCAACATCGGCGGAAACGCTTATAAAGATGGAGAAGAAATTGATTCAACCAAACTTTATCAATTAGTCGCCGAACACGGCGAGCTCCCGACGACGGCCGCTGTCCCTCCTTATACTTTTGTTGAAGCTTTCAAACCATTTATCGATAAGGGTTATGATATTTTTTACGTCGGTATCGGCGGGAAATTATCGGCGACCCTTCAGTCCGTCGTCTTGGCGGCCCAGGAATTTCCGGAGGGACGGATTTTCTATTCGGATTCGAATAATCTCTCAAGTGGCTCGGGTATCCTCGCCTTAAAAGCTGTTAAATACCGCGATGAAGGTAAGTCGGCAGCCGACATCAAAGCATTGATCGATGCTCACGCCCCCAAAGTAAATTCTCTTTTCGCTATCGAGACCCTCGATTATCTTCACAAAGGGGGTCGCTGCAGCGGAACCGCCAAAGTATTAGGAAAATTGTTTCACATCCATCCCATCATCAAAGTTACTGACGGTAAGCTGATCGTCTATAAGAAACCGCGGGGACGGATGAGTTCGGCTCTCGATGAATTAGCGG
>DCUC01000023.1:0-3382 GCA_002329705.1 Caryophanales bacterium UBA1424 | reverse complement strand
AAAAAAGTTGGCGCACTCGTCAACCCGAATAGTGTTATGATCACCAACGCCGGCGCTGTCATCTCCTCTCACTGCGGATACGGCACAATCGGCGTTCTCTACCTTAAAAAGTAGAAAAATAGTCGCTTTTTGCACTAAAAAACGTCGGTTTTGCCGACGTTTTAATTTTACATTTTTCTAGAACCAGGTCTCGATGGGCGACCAATCGTAACCGTTTTCGCCGAACTCCGGACCCCATCCTCCCGCATAGTTTTTGTACTCGTAAAAAGTGTCATAGTGATTGTCTGTATAAAAAACAACAGGAATATTATTTCCGTATTCGTAGATGCCGCCGAGAGTAAAGACAACGCGCAGGGCACCGCGATTCCAACTAGATGATTCGGCATATCCGTCTCCGCCGATATCGGCCTCGTTATAGACATCGTCTAATGAGTAAGGCAAAAATGAATAGTTGCTTTCATATGGGCCGGGATAAATGCGGCATTCGTTTCCGTATAATCCGTAGCAGACATCTTTTGATTCGCCATATCCATTTCTTTCGGTCGTGAAATAGTAGTTATCCGGAACATCATTGAAAGCCACGATATAAGCCGCGACATCTTCGACATCCGTGTAGTATTCATCCTTATAGATTTCTTTTAAAACCTGACCGTATTCATCATAAACAAAACCGATGTTTCCTGTACCGGGGACAGGATTAAGACGATACTCTCCGACGGGCACTTCGCCAGTTGACTCGCTAGGACTCGCTCCAGTCGAAGTATCGGTGGCGGTATCTGATGAAATATGTTCGCTTGAGATTGATGTATCAGAAGAAGAGGTGTCGACATCTGAAGGGGAAACGCTTGAATCCCCAAAAGAGGAACAAGACGAAAGAATAAGCGTCGACAAGATTAAAAATGACAGTGAGTGGCGCATTGCTTTGAACTTATCGTTACTTTCCGGAAATCGCTAAATTTTTGATCAAAAGGCTCGGCGCACTGATGCCGGACAATTGCAGTTCGGCATTGTTGGCGACCTCGCGAACATTCATGAATAAATCGAGCAAGTTGCCGGCGACAGTGATAAGGCTGAGCGGTTCTGCCAACTTGCCATCGCGAATCATAAAGCCTTCGGCTTGCAATGAGAAATTACCTGATTGCGGATTTAACCCGGCATGAAGTCCGGCGACGCTGGAAATATAGACACCAGTCTTTATCTTTGCCAATAAATCGGCTTCTGATTTACGACCTGGCTTGATTGAAGGATTAACGAAACCGACGCCGATTTTTGAACCGCCGCGATAACCGTTCCCGGTCGTGGTGGTGCCTTCTCTTTGCGCCGTTTCCAAATTGTGTAAATAAGTCTTTAAAATTCCCTTTTCAACGATTTTCTTGTTGACCGTGGCAACACCCTCATCGTCAAAGTAGCGGAAGAAGCAATTCTTTAAAAGAGGTTGTTCGAGAATTGTGACTTTCTTGCTGGCCACTTGCTGATTGAGTTTGCCAATGAAGAGCGAAGAATGCTTTTGTACTTCTTCAGCGCTTGCGCTTTCCAGATACGGATCAAGGAAACTTGCAGCCGTCTTCGGATTGAGGATGACGGGGTACTTTTTGCTGTCGCATTGTGTACCGCCTAATTTGCTGGTCGCGTTTTCGACGACCTGGTCGACGAATTTGTCAATATCAAGTTCTTTTGGATCATTTGATAAGAGGACTTTGTAGCCGGTTTTTACTTCTTCGCCTTGTTTGACGACGACTGAGGCGGCATAAACATAGTAGTTTGATTTGCTCTTCAGATTAAGGCCATACGAGTTGACCAAATTAACCTCGATTGCGTCTTCGGAATACTGCACACCCTCAATTTCGACGATGCGCGGATCAGCCTTTTTGAGCTTGGCCTCAATCTCAAAGAGATTTTTCATCTTTTGATCGATAGAAATGGCCGGAATATCTTTGTTGTATAAATTGCGCTTTTGATATTTGTCGCTGCCCTTGAATAAAAGAGCTTTATCAGCCTTTTCGATTACCTTGGCGTTGCTGATGATTTCGTCGACGAGATGCTCGGGTGTCTTGGCATCGACTTTTTCGGTTCTTACGACTCCGAACTTATCGTTATAGATTCCGCGGGCTGACATTGAAAATGTTTCGCTGGTGGAATAAGACGATACTTCGGAATGAAATAGTTCAAAGGAAAGCGAATACTTTTTCGCGGAGTATAGCTCGCTGGCTTCAATCCCTTTTGATTTTGCTAACTCAAAGAATTTTTTATAGTTCATTTTAAAACTCCTCCTCTGCCCCCGACGAGAATCTCGCTTACGCGGATCGTCGGTTGCCCGACATCGGCGGGAATGCTGCCACTGACCGAGCCGCACATGCCCTGGGCTCTCTGCAGGTTGTTGCCGACCATGTCGATTTTCATCAGGATATCGGCTCCCGAACCAATCAGAGTCGCGCCGCGAACGGGCTCAGCAATTTTGCCATCGCGAATGATGTAGGCTTCGCTGACCGAGAAGTTAAATTCACCGGTGGCGGGGTTGACGCTTCCGCCCCCCATTGAAGCGGCATAGAGGCCGAGCTTGGTGGCGGCGATTATTTCTTCGTGTGTGGAATTTCCGGCGGCGATAAAGGTATTGGACATCCGTGACGTCGGCTCGTATTTATACGATTCACGGCGGCAGGCACCGTTAGCTTTGGCGTTCATCCGCCGGCCATTGAATGAGTCGACNNATATTGTTTGAACCCCATCCGTTGGCGATGGTGCCATCATCGATGGCAGTCACGAGCGGCGAAGCGATTTGTTTACCTAAACTGTCGGAGAAAACCGATAGTTTTTTGGCGACTGCGGTGGCCTCCAGAGAGTGTCCGCAGGCTTCGTGAAAGACGACGCCGCCGAAACCGTTGCCGATGACGACCGGCATCTTGCCGCTGGGGCATTCGGCCGCGGTCAGCATCTTAATCGCTAATTCGGCCACTCTTTTTGCCGTATCGCGAACGCTGATTTTGGCAGTGAAAAATTCCATGCCAGCCGTTGCGCCCGGACCTTCAAAACTAGTTTCTATTTTGCCGTTTTCGCTGGCGATGGCCACGAAAGCCATGCGGCCGCGCTCTTTAAAATCATCGAATTGTTTGCCGTCTGAATTAAAGATGGTGACGACTTTGCGGTTATTCATAAATGAGCATTGAATGCGGACGATGCGCTTATCATAAGATGAGATGACCTCATGGGCTTCTTTCATCAGAGCGATTTTTTCTTCGCGCGAGACTTCGCTAAGCGGCCTTTCATAGACATGGGCGTTTTTGACGCGCACTTTATTAATCTTTTCGACGGTGATCAGCCGTTCGCCTTGAAATGATTTAGCAAGGGAAGTCGCTAAATTCATTAGTCCTTTGCGGGAAATGTC
>DCUC01000062.1:1100-2717 GCA_002329705.1 Caryophanales bacterium UBA1424 | reverse complement strand
CTCTTCGTCTTTGATGCCGAATTCCTTTTCGGCCAAATATGATCCGACAAACTGATGGTAGGAAAACTCAGGTTGGTTGACATAATCTTTATATTGTCTTTTCATGATGGCAATTGTCTGCGCTGTGTCATAACCTTTGCCGAGATCATGAAGCAAGCCGGCAATGTAAGCTTTCGAATAATCATTCCGCTCGTTTTTATAAGCGATTGAACGCGCGAGGTGAGCGACTGAAAGCGAATGTTCGAAACGNNTCCTTGTCGAGCATTCCGGCGATCTTCTCTATATAATAGAGGCGGTTTTTTTCGATGTAATCAAGCACCGCTGAAGGCGTGTCGACAGATTGCAAATTGCGAATTTTGGTCGAGGAGACTTCGCCGGTATGATTATACGGCAAACTCATAATTTTATACTTTGTCACATTACCTTCATTTATTTTGATGTCAGGGCGCGGTATGTAGACCACCGTCAGCAATTTAACAATCTCCTCAGGTTCCCGCCACTGGTGAAACTGGTTGACCTGATCAGCGCCGATTAAAAGGTAAAATTGTTTCTTGGGATATTTATTTACAAAGTAACGAACCGTATCAATCGTGTAATTGACTTCNNGCCTCGGAACGGATCTCGTAATCGGAAATCGTCGTCCCCGATAATCCATTTTGACGAATGGCTAAAGCCAGCATTTTGAGCCGGTGATCAATGCCGACACTCGGATTTTTCCATCGCGGGCTTTTGCTGGGTATGAAGATGACATCGGCGTTGAGCAAAAAACTGGCCGCTCCCGCCATCCTAAGATGGCCGTTATGGACCGGGTCGAAAGCTCCGCCGAAGAGAATGACGCTTTCCACTATTTTTTGTTCCTCTGCGGTTTTTGCCGATATAAGACAATTGTCTTACCAATTATTTTTATCAGCTCACAATCAAGTTTTGCGCAGATTGCCGTGGCGAAATAATCAGCTTCCTGACTGGCGTTTTTATTGACTGACACCTTGATCAGTTCGTTGGCNNTCTAAAACTTTCTCGTCAAGATTATCCTTGCCGATGATGTAGCGTGTTTTAAGCCTGTTGCTCAAAGCAAATAATTCTTGCCTGTCCTTGTTACTTAACATCTTGGATTTTAGACCTCGTCGTGTAGAACGAAACCCCTTTGGGGAGGTAGAGGCGGAAGGTTTGATTGGCGCCGATAAAAGAGAACCAGCCCAGACCGTTTATGCCGATGTCGCGCGAGCCTTCTTCGTCGACGACGATGTCGTAGATGTCAAAATCTTTCAGGCTCTGCAAATTTTTCGAAGTCGGATGGAGCAAGTCTTTGCTAAGTGTTCTTAAGAACTGCTTGTTGGCATCCGGCAAGACAATTTTTTTGATGTCAACATCATCAGAAAAATAGCATCCCACCGCCGTTTTCTCGCCTTCGACCAACTCGATGCGGGCCAGACCTCCGATGAAAAGAGACTGCGTTTTTGTGATGGTGAAGCGCCGTTTTTCAATCTTTTTGACGGGAACGATTGCTTTCAAGACTGGCTTTTCGACCTTTTCGAGAACAGAATTATCGTTTCCTAATCCGGGCGTGTCATAAAAATATGTCGATTGGTCGATTGGTATTTGCATGACTTTAAGGTT
>DCUC01000062.1:685-1024 GCA_002329705.1 Caryophanales bacterium UBA1424 | reverse complement strand
GTTGTAGTTGGCGGAAGCGCTCACCAATTTGACATCGAGAACTTTTAATTTTTCGACCCTGAGGCGATGGGCGACATATTCTTTGAGTTGTTCATCGTCGATATCATCGGGAAGGATATCGCGCTTATTGGCAAGCACGAGGATATCAAGGCCCGAAAGCCAATGGTTGAGGGCGCGGATAAAACCGGCCTCAAAAGAGAAGAGGTTGATGACATAAACGATTAAGGCATCGGTGGCCTGGGCATCGGCGATGAGGGTGAAAAATTCGTGATCGAGACTCGCCTCGCGCGGTGCGAGATTATATTTCTCGCTGTGGAAACACTTTGAGCAAAAAAGGAC
>DCUC01000062.1:0-639 GCA_002329705.1 Caryophanales bacterium UBA1424 | reverse complement strand
CAGCGGCGAATAATATTTAACTTAGCCATTATCTTTCCTCCCAGCTGATTAAGAGATTTTGTTTTTTCATTTTTTGATAGCGCGGAGCATCAAACCAGCGATTAAAACGCGTCGTCCACTGGTCGTCTTCGACGAGCCTTTCGGTCAGAATAACGCGAATGCCGGCGCCATTTCCGCACGCCACATCGGTGATGATTTGATCGCCGATCATCATGACTTTGGAAATATCGATACCATTTTTCTTAATAAACTTTCTAAGTTTAAAAGCAAATGGTTTATATAGTGATCCGGCATAGCGAACCCCTAATTCTTTAGCATACGTCGAAACCCTTTTCGAAGTATTGTTGGAGACGACGATCATCTCGATNNGCGGCCTTGCTCAGCTTTTCTTTTAAGGCAAAAGCTTTGTCGGTTGGATGTGACTGATGGTAAGCATCTAATGTGTTATCCAAGTCGACAAACAAAATCGATATATTATGTTTTTGGAAAAAGGCGGGCTCGATGTCGTAAATGCTCTTAGCCACGCAGAAGGGAATGAAGCGTTTATTCATATTCTTATTTTACAAATTATAATTGTAAAAACATAGATAAATACCATAAAAATAAGAAAAACAAAGGCGGCGTCAGATATTTGGCGCC
>DCUC01000021.1:3801-9050 GCA_002329705.1 Caryophanales bacterium UBA1424 | reverse complement strand
ATGAAAGATTTTAGAAAGTATTTTGCTGAATTTATCGGAACTTTTGTCTTGGTCGTCTTTGGCTGCGGCGTCGCTGCCGTCCTCGGCTGTGCCACGCCTGCCGGCTACGTCGGAACTGCTCTCGCATTTGGATTAGTCATCGTTGCGATGGCCTACTCGATCGGCAACAANNGCAACACTAAATTCACAATCCTTCTAAAAGAAGTTGCCAGCATATGGCGTTTATGATTAAATAGTCAAGAAACTATGAAAAAAATTAAACAAATTATCCTGTTAACTGCCTTGGCCTTGACTGCCGGCGTCGCCTCGCTTTCTTCAATTAATCACTCGTCTTTTGTGCAAGATGTCGCCGCCGTTTCTAATCCAGCGGATGGCGCTTCTTATTACGCTACTAATCAAAATGACCTATATTATTCTGGAATCGACGATTCCTTGACTGGAGAAGATCTCATCGTCGCCTTATCGACGCTGACATCGACGGGCTTCGTCGGCAAGTCATACTCGAGCCTACCAAGCATCTATCAATATAGCGACGCTTCACTAAGCGATAGCAGTAAGATGGTCATGGTTTATACCGGAACCGAAAAATCTTTTTCATCCGGTGGCATGCCAGCCAACACGAATAAAGAGCATGTGTGGCCAGCCTCGTGGTATGGAAACGGAGATCGCACTGAATCATCGGGTTCACCAGGTGCCGACGCCCATAACGTCTGGCCTTCGGCAACAGCTTTAAATAGCAAGCGCGGTTCATGTGCGTTCGATGAACTTGACTTTGCTTCATCATTTAAATCTTATGAATTCAGCGCCACGGACTGGAGTTACGGAACTCCTGGCGATAACGATTCGTATGTTTGGTCGACGGCTTTTAATAATTCCAATGGTCAACCTGATGACGCTTTATATCCCGCTCGCGGACATCGAGGCGCGATTGCTCGCGTTCTTATGTACGTGGCAACTAGATATCGTAATAATACGACTTATCCAGTCAAACTTCACGATCAAGCTGTGACCCTTAAGAGTGGGAGAATTGGAAAACTTTCTTCCCTATTAAAATGGCATTATCAAGAACCTCCGAGTGAATGGGAAATTAAACGCAATAACGAAGTAGCTTCAAGTTGGCATCACAATCGCAATCCTTTCGTCGATCATCCCGAATATGCGACCAAAATTTACTATCACCTCCCTGAACCGGGTGCTAGCACGCCGACGGCAGCGGTCAAAAGTGTCATCGAGACATATGGTGATTTGCATCAAGGCATCGTCCTCGATCATAGTTCCTTGTCTTTGAATATTGGTCAAAGTGCAAAGATTAATATTGTTAGTAATCCAAATGATGAGACCATCTCTTGGTCCAGCGACAATATCAATGTCGCCACTGTCGATAATCAAGGCAACGTATCAGCGATAAATGCTGGCACGGCGAAAATTACGGCGAACGGTAGCGCCTCAAGCGCATCTTGCAATGTAACGGTAACAGATCCAAATCTAACTATTCCAATAACAAGCATTAATCTTAATCTAACGACGAAATCAATGCAAATCGGCGAAGAAGTTGCCCTTTTGCCGACAATTTCGCCAAGCAACGCCACTAACAAAGTGCTGAATTGGACATCATCAAACACCGGTGTTGCAATCGTCAACACGCATGGGCATATCGTGGCATTAAGCGAAGGGACGGCAACGATTACCGCCTCAGCAAGTGACGGTAGTGGCAAAAGCGCCACTTGTACTGTCACTGTCACTGCTAATACGCCAAGTGAAGGAGGCTGGCATCTTGTCACCGAAGCCTCATCGCTTGCCGCTGGCGACCGCCTTGTTATCGCTTCAAACAACGGATTCACAGCCGGCAATATTTCGACAACATATATGGCAAGCCTCAGTTCCACATTTAGCGCGGATAAGCAAACCATAACAACTCTTAATGCTTCGACCATCGAACTGACGCTTGGCGGCACAGCCGGCGAATGGACGCTT
Organism: Caryophanales bacterium UBA1424; assembly: GCA_002329705.1. Classification (GTDB taxonomy): domain Bacteria; phylum Bacillota_I; class Bacilli_A; order RFN20; family CAG-826; genus UBA1424. The sequence continues at coordinate 7,076 of DCUC01000021.1, read as the reverse complement.
GAAAATAATCAGAGTGCGTTACTTGGTTCCACGGGAGCAAAAGCCATTTCATGGAACGGTGGTACAACAACTTGGGCGATCTCTATCAGCGAAAATAATGCAACAATTAGTAATTCTACAACTGCGAATGGCAGATTTTTATATAATGTCAGCTCGCCGCGCTTTACAACCTACACTTCTGATGCAAGCAGCTCCATGCTTCTTCCTCAACTTTACCGCTTTGTCGACGATGTTAATCCCGCCAAAGAAGGAGCTTATGATTATATCTCAACTTTCATGAATACAACCGCCTCTGAATGCGCCGCCCTCGATGTTAAAAGCTCGACATGGTCAACCTTAAAATCAGGTTATGAAAATCTATCAGACGAGTCGAAAAACTACATTTACGAGCATTCCGAAAACGATGTTTTAATTGCCGCGATGGTTGAACGCTATGCCGTGATTATCAACAAGTACGGATACGACAATTTCTTGACCGACGCCCTCGGCAATCCGGTCTTGATGGCTCTTAATAGCGATGATGGTATCGATCTACTCGGTAGCGAAGCGGCCATCGCCGTCGCGATAATATCCTTTGCCGGCATCATTTTTATCTCGCTTGCCGGTTTCCTCTTCTACCAAAAGACGAAAAAACAGATACTTTAAATCAAATTAAAAATCCTTACATTTTGCCAATTGGCTCGATACAATTAAGCATAGGATAGGCTATGAGCAAATATTTACTGGGCAAGATATCAATCAACTTTGCCGTTTTTATCTGCGCCATGGTCGGCGTCATCGCCACCTCATTTGGTGTGTCAGGACTCATGACCGGTGTCTCGATTCTTTACTACACGGTCCAGAGCAATATTTGGATTGGTTTGACGAGCCTTACCTTTGCTATTTTACAAATAATCGGGGTTAAGAAATCAAGTGTTGTGATAACCGGTTGGCTCTATGTTACAAAATACGTTTTTGTGGTGGCCATCACTTTGACGATGGTCATCTTCTGGCTGCTGCTCGCTCCGACTATTCAGCTGCCTTCTTATCTTCTTTCGCCGAGCAATCTCTTCGCTCATACACTTACCCCAATCTTGTCGCTTGCGTCTTTCTCCTTTTTTGATTCTCGAGACTATAAATTGTCGAAAAAGAGTTCTTTTTTCTCTTTAGCGACGCCACTTTACTATTTTCTCTTTGCTGTTGTCTGTTCGTTAGCAGGTGTGCCTTTCCACGTTTTCCGGATGCCTTACTTCTTTATCGACTTCTACGAATTTGGCTGGTTCTCGGCTTCCGCTTATTCTTCGTTATACACCTTTTCTTCCTTTGGCGTTTTCTACTGGATCATCATCATTTTATTATGTGTTTTCCTTCTGGGTTTTGGCTTACTGTTCCTGAATCGATACATTTATGCTAAGCAGCAAAAAGATACGAGCGTTGCGAGTGAAAAGACGCTGTAAATACTTTAAAATTGATATGTTTATAACAGGAGGAAAATAGATGAGCATCTATCAGATCACCGTCGAAGACGCCAACAAAGAAAAAGTCATTCTAGAAAAGTATCGCGGTCGCGTTTTGCTAATTGTCAACACGGCGACAAAATGCATGTTTACCCCTCAGTATGAAGGACTTCAATACCTCTATGACAAATTTCACGATAAAGGCTTTGAAATCCTTGATTTTCCGTGCAATCAATTTGCCAATCAGGCGCCGCAAAGCGATGAGGAAATCGCTAAATTCTGCAGTTTGGAATACAAGACGACTTTTCCGCGCTTTGCGAAAACTAATGTCAACGGACCAGATGAAAATCTGCTCTTTACGATGTTAAAGAAGACGCTGGGCGGCTTTTTGTCGCCGCGCATCAAGTGGAACTTCACGAAGTTTTTAGTCGACCATAACGGCAAGATGGTGCGCCGCTACGGACCGAATGTCAAACCATCACGCATCGCTTCCGATATTGAAAAATTATTGCAGGAAAAGGGGAACTAAATGTTTTTAGCTTGGAAAGAAATCAAACACTCCAAAGGCAAATTTGCCCTGATTATGGCGGTCGTCGCCCTCGTCAGTTATCTCGTCTACTTTTTGACTTCGCTGGCCTATGGTCTCGCCTCTTCGTATACAAACGGCATCACCAAATGGAATGCCGATAATATCGTCTTGACCGAAGCTTCAAATGACAACATTCTCATGTCGACAATGTCTGATGTCACCAATGACGATAATGACGATTACAGCCTCTTAACCGTCGCAGGCGAGAAGGCGAAACTCGGCATTTTTATGGCCGTCATCAAAGATGAGACGCCCGCCGAAGGCATCGAAGACACGCGAGCTGATGTCTATGTTTTCGGCATCGAAAGCGCCGGCTTTCTTAACCCTATTTCCGGACTTGACCTCGCCGATAACGAAATTATCGCCGATGAATCGATACGAGAATTCGGCTATGAAGAAGGCGACACCATCATCGTCACGGGAACCGACACCAATGATCTCCCTTTAATCAAGTGGACAATCGTTGGCTTCACCGCGAAATCAACTTATCAAACGGCCCCGATTCTCTATATGAATCTTAAGACGTGGCAAGATTATCGCTACTATGGCCGCGGCGCGATTCCCGAAGAGGTGACGCTTTTTAACGCCGCGGTCGTGCGCGGTGAAGTGACTAATGCCCCATCTGTTTATGTCGTTGCTCCCATCGCCGATTTTATCAATAGCCTGCCGGGCTATACCGCCCAAGTTTTAACTTTTAGTGTGATGATCGGCTTTCTGATCGTCATCGTCGCCTTTGTCCTCGGCATTTTTATCTATGTGTTAACGATTCAGAAAACGCCGATGTTCGGAGTCATGAAAGCTCAAGGCATATCAAACAAATACATCGCCGGATCGGTCGTCAGCCAAACCTTTATTTTAACGGCCATCGGCATTTTAATCGGTCTTGTTCTGACGCTTATCTCCGGATTTTTCTTAGCCGGAACGGTGCCTTTTGCCATCAATATCCTCTTCTATGTCGTCATCACGGCCGCCTTTATCGCTTTTGCGATCGTCGGTGGGCTCTTCTCAGTNNAATCATGAAAACATTAATTGAAATGCAACAAATTACGAAAGATTTCCTTCAGGGCGATGATGTTGTCCACGCTTTAAAAGAGACAAATTTTAAGGCATATGAGGGAGAATTAGTTGCCATCATCGGACCATCCGGTTCCGGCAAATCGACATTTCTGACGATCATCGGCGGTTTGCAGACGCCGACTACCGGCCGCGTCTTAATCAACGGACAGCCCTTCAGTCAACTTAACATTAAG
>DCUC01000021.1:1467-3758 GCA_002329705.1 Caryophanales bacterium UBA1424 | reverse complement strand
TCTGACCAGATGTTTCTCCATGACCGCATCAGCCGCCGCGGCCGCAATATGGAAAGGATTGAAGAATTGTATACGCGTCTCGATATCAAAAAGCTTCGCAACAAATATCCAAGTGAATTATCCGGCGGCGAGCGGCAGAGAGTCGCGATTGCCAAGGCCCTTTATCATGACCCAGTCGTCATCCTCGCCGATGAACCGACGGCCAGCCTCGACACGAACCGGGCTTTTGAAGTCATCAAACTGCTGGCCCAGCAAACCAAAGAACAAAAAAAGGCGACCATCATGGTCACTCACGATGAGCGCCTCACCGAATTCTGTGACAAAGTCTATATCATCGTCGACGGCGTGATGACGCAAAAGAAATAGACTTATTTTATGATAAATTCGTAGATTATCGATTCTTGGTATAATGAACCGGCTTTTAACAGGCCGGTTTTTTCTTGGCCGAACGGATTGTTGATAGCGTTTGGCAAATACTGCGGTTCAAGGGCGAGAGCTCCGTGCTTCGGCATTCTTTTTGTCGGAATCATATTTTCATTGGTCGGATAGTTTCCGGAATAAAAAACGAGGCACGGATAAGTGGTGTACATATTTAAAGATAAATCATTGTTTGAACTGGTAAGCGACGCTGAAGAATTTTGTAAATTCGATTCATTGAGGATATAAGGGTGGTCATAACCTTGGGCGGCGCCGGAAAGCTCGCGAGCGGTGATACTATCTCCGATTCGCTTCGGTCTTAGAAAATCCATAACTGGGTTGACGTCGACGACTCGCTTCGGAAGAAGACGCTCATCGACTTCAGCAAATCGCGTGGCATTAATCATCAGCTCATGATCTAGAATCGTTCCCTGGCCATCGAGGTTAAAATATGTGTGATTGGTGAGATTACAAATTGTGTCGGCATCACTTTTTGCCTCATAGCGAATTTCGAGGCGATTGCGGTCAAGATGGAGTAAATACGTGACAAAAACCTGCAAATTGCCGGGTAATCCGTCTTCTAGATGCGGTATCTGATATGAAAAAATGGCAATTTGTCCACGCGGATCGCGATAATTTATATAGTCAAAATATGCATTTGATAAACCTTTGTTGCCGCCGTGTAAACCGTTATTTGGGAGAGTTTCCAGCACCGTGTATTCGCCTCCGTCGATGTGGCAGTGGCTCTTTTCAAGGCGCCCGGCTACGCGGCCGATTGTCTTTCCATAATAGCCGCTAGAAGAGGCAAAATCAGCGAGAGATTTGGGCCGTAACGTCACCATTCGCTCGCATCCATCTTTCATCGTTATAACGATATCGAGAATGGCGGCTCCAAAAGGCGAAAGAGTTACCTTCATTCCCATATTGTTTATAAGTTTTATGGTTCTTTTCATCGCATTATTATCATAGCGCAAGTACGATATAATTTGCGAAAAATTAAACAGTTATTATAATAAAGCATAGTTATGGCGGGGCAACCATATGGACAAAATTTTAGAAGTCGAGCATCTCAAGAAATACTACGGCCACATTAAAGCTGTAGACGATATTTCATTTTACGTCGAAAAAGGTAAATTATTTGCTTTTCTCGGCCCTAATGGCGCGGGCAAATCGACGACAATCGATATCATCTGTACTTTTTTAAAACCGGACAACGGTTCGGTTCGCATCGATGGGCACACGCTTGGAAAAGATGATGACAAAATTCGCTCTGCAATCGGCGTCGTCTTTCAGGATGGCTTTCTCGACGATTTGCTGACCGTCGAAGAAAACATCAAATACCGCGGAAGTTTCTACGGTCTAAAAGGAAAAGAACTCCAGGTAGCCTTTGAGCGCGTCGTCGAGGCCGCGGGCATCAAAGACTTTTTAAAACGTCAGTACAAAAAGCTTTCTGGCGGTCAAAAGCGCCGCTCCGACATCGCCAGGGCTTTGATTAACACTCCCAAAATTCTCTTTCTTGATGAGCCGACGACCGGGCTTGATCCGCAGACGCGAAAAAAAGTCTGGGAAACAATTGTCAAGATGCAGCGCGATTCCAATATGACCGTTTTCTTGACCACTCATTATATGGAAGAGGCTTCGGAAGCTGATTACGTCATCATTATCGATAACGGTAAAATCGCCGCTCGCGGAACGCCTTATGAACTGCGTAAGCACTACGCCAATGATAGCCTGCGCCTCGAATACCTTGATCAGGAGGCCATCGAAGCGATACTTAAAGGCAACAATCTGAGCTACACTTTGCACAATGGCGAAGCCATCATTCCCCTTAGGGCGACGATTGACGCCTTGGCTGTCCTCGATTTAGTGCGCGA
>DCUC01000021.1:0-1366 GCA_002329705.1 Caryophanales bacterium UBA1424 | reverse complement strand
CTATATACATTGTTTCTTAATAACGCCTGGGCTTCAGCTCTGCCCGATAATGTCACTGGCGGTCAAGCCTTGATGGATGGCTGGCTGATGGCCGGTATTCTCGCCGTCGTCTCATTTACGACGACGCTCGGCGCTTTCGGAACGATGGTCGATGACAAGGCCAAAAAAATCTATAAAGACTTCTCATCTTCACCCTTAAAGCGTTCTTCGCTCGTCGGCGGATATATTATCTCGGCCTATTTAATCGGTATCATCATGAGCGTTTTCTCGTTGGTTTTTCTTGATTTATACATGCTCATACGCGATGGCCATATTCTCGATTTCGTCGAGACTATGCAAGTTCTGGGATTGATTTTGCTCGTCACGCTCGCCAATAGCGCCATCGTCTTTTTTATCACGATCTTCATCAAGAGCATGACGGCCTTTGCCACGATCAGCACGGTCGTCGGCACTCTCCTCGGCTTTTTGGCCGGAATTTACATGCCCGTCGGCAACTTTCCGGCCGCCGTCCAGGCCGTCATTAAAGTCATCCCCCTCTCTCATGCCGCCTCCTTGTTCAGACGAATTATTATGGGCGATTTAGCCGATACCGTTTTTTATGGCGCCCCCATCGAAATCAAGAATTCCTTTTTGGATGTGATGGGTGTCAATTTCGCCTTTGGCGATTTCGTGGTATTGCCGTGGATGCAAATCGTCTATCTAGTGGCGACGGCCATCCTCTTCTATAGTCTTTCACTCATCGTCGTGACTTTTAAAAAAGAGCGCTGAGGGACTTGTTATTACGATGGCGTTTTGCCATCTTTTATGCTATGTTATTAACTTGTATGAAAAACAAGTTTTTAGATTTATTTCTCACCTTTCTTAAAATCGGTGCGACGACTTTCGGTGGCGGCTATGCGATGATTCCGCTGATTCGTAATGACGTCGTCGACAAAAAGCGGTGGCTGAGCGAAGAAGAACTCTTGGAAGTTTTGGCCATCGCCGAATCGACGCCCGGTCCCATCGCCATCAATGTCGCGACATACACCGGTTATAAAATTCGCGGATTCTGGGGCAGCCTCCTGGCGACGCTCGGCGTCGTCCTGCCTTCCTTTTTCATCATTTTCGGAATTTCGATTTTATACTCCTATATCAAGGATAATCAAATAATCGCCGCGGCTTTTATGGGCATTAAAGCGGCGGTGGCACTTTTAATTCTTTCGGCCGGCCTCAGAATGCTCAAAAAGATGAAGAAGACATGGTATTCGGTTCCAATCATGATTATTATCATGGCAGCTCTGATTATCTTTGATTTGCTGGCGATTAGCTTTTCCTCCGTCTTTTTGATTCTGGGCGGAGCGCTCCTCGGATTTTTTATCTATTATCT
>DCUC01000007.1:8640-12291 GCA_002329705.1 Caryophanales bacterium UBA1424 | reverse complement strand
ATGCGACGATTCACGTCGTCCCCGATCAGACGCGGAAAGGCGAAGCGCTCGACGGGGCGTTAAAAAGAATACTAAAAGATACTCGAGATAAGTATGATGCTTTTGTCATCATCGACGCCGATAACCTCGCCCATCCCGATTTTCTTTTAGAAATGAACAATGCACTGGCCAGTGGACGGCAAATCGTCGTCGGCAAAAAGCGCATCAAAAACTGGGAATCAGCAAACCGCGCTGATCGCTCCTTGTTCAGCAACTGCACCGCCCTCGTCTATGCGATGGTCGACGATTTAGGCAACCGCCATCGCACCAAGCACAATATCCCCGTTAGCATGTGCGGCACGGGTATGATGGTTCGGGCCGATGTCATCAAAGAACAAAACGGCTGGCCGTACCGGACCCTGACCGAAGACTATGAAGTGATGATGGATTGCTTTTTGCGCGGCTATACATCCATGTATTATATGCATGCGATTGTTTACACCGAAGAAGCCGTCGAGCATCGCACTTCTTTTAAACGGCGCATGCGGTGGCTGACCGGCTACACGCAGTGCAACAAAAAATACCGGCGCGCGGTCGTCAAGAAAACTTTTGGCGAGGGAAAAATCGTCTGGAAGAATTTCGATTTTCTCTACTCGCTTCTCCCCGTTTTTATCTTTGCCGGCATCAGTTTGGTACTTGGCATTACATGTCTTTTCGCAGCCGGGGCTTATGCTATCTTTTTTCAGCCTCTTTTTTGGCCGATTCTTCGCGTGGCCATCATCTCCTTTGGAACCGTTTATGGCGTTCTGATGCTCTTTACCATCCTCACTCTCATCGTCGACCGCAAGGCGCTGAAGATGAGCTTTTTTGAACTCGTCGCCGTCATCTTTCTCAACCCCTTCATCCTCGCGGAATTCATCTGGATCTTTATCCGCATCTTTACGGCGACCAACAATCTCGAATGGGATAATGTCGACCGCATCGCTTACACGCCAAAAAAGGATAAATAGTCATGGCTCTTCCTAAGGAAGAATTACTCGAACGCATCCGCGATGCCGAAAGGCGCGGTGATTTTCATTTTGTCGCTGAGCCCATCGACGAGAACAGTTATGATCCGGTCGATGAAAATTACAATCATCTCTGCTCGGGTTTTCTCGAATGCCTCTTTCATCTTTTCGTCCGTTTTATCGCCCTGATCGCCGGCGTCTTCATCAACGGTCTGGCTTTTGGCATGAAAGTCAGAGGACGCAAAAATCTTCGCCGTGTCAAGTCGGCCGTCGTGACCTGCAACCATGTCAATAATTTTGATAATCTGATGGTCAGGAATGCCCTATTCGGCCATCGCCTTTACATCGTCGTCGGTGAGTTCAACAACAAAAAAGGTTTCTTTGGACGATGCTTAAAAGCGGGCGGCACCTTGCCATTAAGCGCGAATTTGCGCGCGATGATTAATCTTCGCAAGGCGACGGAACAGTTATTGAAAAAACGTAGTTATGTTCTTTTTTATCCCGAAGAGGCGGAGTGGTGGATGTATGAAAAACCGCGCCCGTTTCGCAATGGAGCCTTTCATTTCGCCGCGACGGCAAACGTCCCCGTCATACCGATTTTTCTGACATTTTCCGATCCCAAAGGACTGCGCGCCAAAATCATCAAAAGCAAAGTCGTGACCGTCCACATCATGCCGCCGATTTATCCCAAAGAGCATTATAGCGTCAAGGAAAATGTCGATTACATGCGCGAATCCAACTACGAGCTTTGCGTTCATAAGTATGAAGAAGTTTACCTGAGGCCGATGGTTTATGATGTCGTTTGGCCCGTCGATGAAGCAGGCGAAGGTCAAACGACAGCCTCATAAAGAAAATGCTATAATGGCGGCGTGAAAATCTCGATGTCGGAAAAAACGGCGACCATCATTAAAATTGTTGCTTTCGTCATCGTTTTTGGCACGCTTATCGGTCTTTTCATCGCCTATTTTGATTTCTTTTATTCGCTTCTTGAAGTCGCCAATCGCCAAGCCCTGCGCGACCGCATGCTCAAAATGGGCATCTGGGGTTACGGATTGGCTTTTCTCATTCAGTTTACCCAGGTCGTCATCTCGATTTTGCCGGGCGAAGTCGTCGAGCTCTTTTTGGGAATGGCCTATGGCCCGTTCATCGGTTTAGCGATCGCCGTACTCGGCGTCCTCGCCGGAACGAGCGTCGCCTACTATCTCGCCAAATGGGTCGGCATCCCTTTTGTCAAACTTTTTCTTAAAAAGAATTACTTCGAAAAATATGCTTTTCTTCAAGATGAGAAAAAGGTTGCCTTAGGCATTTTCATCATCTATCTAGTGGTCGGTCTTCCCGTCGATACGGCCACGTATTTCGCACCGACTCTCAAAATCAAGTTCGGAAAATTTCTCCTGCTTTCGACTTTGGCCCGCATTCCCAAGATCATCTCCTCGACGATCGTCGGACATTACTTAGTAGAGGATAATTTACTCGTCTCATTAATCGTTTTCTTCGGCACCGCGCTTTTAAGCGTAATCGCCGTTATCATCTTCCGTTTTGTCAGCAGGCGCAAAGGACAAAAAGCATCGATTGATAAAGCATAATTTAAGTCCGCTCTTGAGAAAGGTTTCCGCTTTTGCTATGGTATTTGTTGTTGATATCCATCATTAATGATGGCGAGGTATAATCATGAGCAAATTAATCATCCTGTCCGGCATTCCCGGCTCAGGCAAGACGACATATGCTTTGGGCATCAAAAATATTTTGCCGCGCGTCGCGATTATCTCCAGCGATGAAGTTCGCAAAGATGTGACCGGAGACGCCTGCGATGGTTCGCAGGAGACACGCGTCTGGCAGGAATTTGAAAAACGCGTTCAGCAAGCTTCAAAAGGACACGACATCGTCATCGCCGACTCGACGGCTCTGACCAATCTTCTGCGGATGAAATGGTATCGCGCCTTTCGCGATGCCTTTGAAAAAATAGAACTCGTCTACCTCAATTTGCCCTTCGCCGTATGCTGGGAGAGAAATATTGCCCGCGAACGCAAGGTGCCGTTAAATCCGATGGCCGGGATGTTTAAACTCCTTGAAGAGCCCAACGAAGAAGTGAATAATAGTTTTGATTCAATCATCGTCATCAAAGAAGAAGACAAGGATACATGGAAAAGAAGCTGATCGTCCTCTCGGGAATTCCGGGTTCAGGCAAGAGCACATACGCTGCCGACTATGCCAGTAAAAACACCGGAACTTATATCGTCGCAAGCGATGCCATTCGCCTGGAACTTTTTGGCCGTGTCGACGACTTCAGCAAAGAGGAATTAGTCTGGGAAATTTTTGAAAACCGCATACGACAAAAAGTCAAAACACATAGTACCGTTATCGCCGATTCGTCAGCGACCACGAATGTTCGCCGCCTCAGATGGGCGAGTATTTTTCGCAGCCACTTTGATAATATCGAATTAGTTTATTTCGATATTCCCTTTGTGGTTTGTTTGGAGCGAAATGAAAAACGCCATCTGACGATTCCCTACGACGACATGGTGGTGATGCGCGATTCGTTTGAAAAACCATCTGATGAAGTTGTTGGCGCTTACGATAAAATAACTGAAATCAAAAGATGAGGAATCCCTCGTCTTTTTTATAACAAAACAATAAATAAACCGAGTAAGGCCGCACCCAAAGC
>DCUC01000007.1:7082-8609 GCA_002329705.1 Caryophanales bacterium UBA1424 | reverse complement strand
TGGTGGCTTTTTAATAAGCCCATCCACATCATGCCCGCCAAAGCACCGATCGGAGTTAAAAAGGCCCCTAAGTTACTTCCGATAATTGAAGCGTAGACGGCGGGCAGGACAATCGCGTCTGACGCGTATGCCGTCACCGACGAGAAAAGGACGCTCATCGGAATGTTGTTAATAAAGTTCGACATTAAAAATGAAGAGNNGTCAGAAAAGAAAGCGGCCAGATACTCTGTGGCGCCGTGCTTATTTAAAGCAAGGACAATGACAAACATCGAGATGATAAAGGGAATCAGGTCCCAAGGCAGCCGTTTGAGCGTCGTCTTTAGTTCGGTCGATTTAGATTTTCGGAAGGCCTTATAGAGCAAGACAATTACGACGAGGGCGGCGGCGAAGATGAGAGTAATCAAGTACATTTCAAGTCCGATATAATTAGACACAGTCAAGAGAATCGTACAGCCACCGAGAGCAAACAAACCGGCGATTAGCAGAAATTTATCCTTGATTTGCACGGTTTCCACCTCCTCCCCAAGGGGAGCGGACAGCTGTTTCCGAAAGAGTAAAAAGAGGGCGCCGAAGGAAGCTAGACCAGCAAAAATGGTTGGCAGATACATCACTTGCACGTAATCCAGAAATGAGATTCCGTGGCTCGAAGCCAGATAGATATTGGTCGGATTTCCGATGATGAACATCATGCTCCAGGTATTGGCGGCCACGAAGCTCGCAAAGAGATAAGGCAGCGGATTGATTTTAGCGCGTTTGGCGAAATAGCAAATAAAGGGCGTAAAGGTCAAAATGATGATGTCGTTGCTCGTGAACATCGTCAAAAACGAGACGAGGGCATAGAGGATGATAAACATTGTCATCTGGCTTGTTTTAGCTTTTTTAAGAGCAAACGAAGCCAGAAAACGAAAAAGTCCTACCTCATCAAGAAAGATGGACATCAGAGTCATCGATAAGAAGAGAGCCAGTATCTTCAGCGGATTAATCGCCGTATCGGCGCTTAAACCCACGTAAATTTCCGGAAGCGAAATGAGACCGGCTATCAACAAAACAAGCGCGCCCAGCAAAGGTATTATCCAGTAAGTATTAATACTTAACTTCTTAATTTTTAAATCGGGCTTAAATAGGGAAGCGCCGATCATGGTAAGGATTGTAAGAAGCGACAAGGCAATTGTCCAAGCCACGATAAGCACCTACTTTTCAAGCCGATTTGTTGTTCGGTAAGATAAATCTTAATCCTTTTTGTATCTTTTTCAATATCTTTGATAATCGACCCCGTTTTTGGCGGCGACATGCTAAAATAGTAGGACCATTTAGATATCATATTAAATAGTAAGAGGAATTTATGGCGCTTATCGTAACCGATGCCTGGAAGAAAAAATATCAGATTGCCGAAGAGCTGAAGGACTACGCTCGCTTCATGACTTTGGGCTCGATTAAAATCACGCCGGCAAAAATAGCCTTGAGCAACACGGGAGCGGCCCTCACCACCCGCGCTCCGGTCATCGATCTGCGCGTTAAAACGATAAA
>DCUC01000007.1:2770-6995 GCA_002329705.1 Caryophanales bacterium UBA1424 | reverse complement strand
GTTTGTCGCGACTATGCCGTGGGAGCAAAGGCTAAGCTCGTCTTTGTTCATTACCGACTCGCCCCTCGCTACTCGTTTCCTTATCCGGTGGAAGATTGCTATTCAGCTCTTCTTTGGCTCGCGCGGAATGCCTCGCGACTAGGCATCGACAAAAAGCGAATCGCCGTAGCCGGTGACAGCGCCGGAGGCGGACTCGCAGCCGCCCTGACCCATATGAGCCGTGATCGCAACGGACCAAAACTTTGTTTTCAGATGTTGGTGTATCCGGCGCTTGACCACCGGCAAAAGACAACTTCCATCAAGGAGTATTACGATGCTCCGGGCTGGAATTCTTTGCTTAATAAGCAAATGTGGAAGATCTATTTGAAAAATGGCCACTTCGGAATGCTCTCATACGCTTCTCCAGCTGTCTCGACTTGCTTTGAAAAAATACCCAGCGCCTACATTGAGCCCGCCCAATACGACTGCCTTCGCGATGAGGGGTTTGAATATGCCAGGAAGCTTGAAGATCACGGCGTCAGCGTCGAACTCAATTATGTGGAGGGCGCCTTTCATGCCTTTGATATCATGCAGAGCAAGAAACTCGTCAGAAAAGTGATGGCCCGGCGCATCTCGGCTTTAAGCCGCGCCCTCCACCCATCAAAATGATTTACGAATTAGCAGCAATCACGTATAGTATTTTCAAGTCGTGGTAACACGACTGTTAACAAAGATGAAAAAGAAAATTAATGGCATCAATCAAGACTGGTACCGCCTTGATAACGCCGCGAAAATTTATCCGGCCATGGTCAGCCGCCGCAACAGCTGTGTTTTTCGCTTTGCGATAAATCTTAAAGAAGAAGTCGATCCCTACGTCTTGCAGCGGGCGCTCCTCGATATGCGGAATCGCTTTCCGGCGATGTTTGTCCGCGTCCGACACGGCGTCTTCTGGTATTATCTCGAAGAGAACAAGAAAATGCCCCGTGTCCGTCCGGAGGATAGCCGCATTAATAAAGCCATTGATTACTATAGTAATAATTATTTCCGCTTCACCGTTTTTTACTATGAGAACCGCATCAGTTTAGAGGTCTTTCACAGTTTGACAGACGGAACCGGCGCCGTCACTTTCTTAAAAGCCCTTGCTTATCGCTATCTCGAGCTCAAGGGTCACAAACTGGAAAGCGAAGGCCTGGTGCTGACCGTCGACCAAGATCCTTCAATTGAAGAACTTGAAGACAGCTTCTTTAAATATGCGACGATGAATCCGCACAAGCGCTTCGTCGTGCCGACACCTTTTAGCATCCGCGATGCCCGCTTTCCGAGCGGTCAGGGTCGCGGAGTGATCAACGCTCGGCTTGATTCGGCCGCCTTATATGCGCTTGCCAAAAAGCACGATGCGACAGTCACCGAATATCTTTCGGCTCTGCTGACTCAGGCCGTCTATCAGGTATATGGCGACAAAATGATAAAAAATGACCGCGTCAACATTTGCATTCCCATCAATCTACGGCGATTATTTCCTTCGGATTCCCTGCGCAATTTCACTCTTTTCTTTCACACGACCGTGACCGACAAAAACCATCTCGAAATCGCCGATATTCTCCCCCAGGTGAAGAAGAGCTTTAGCGAGGGTCTGACCAAGGAAAGTATCATCGAGAACATCAACGTCAACATGCAGGCCGAACGCAATATGGCCATGCGCCTGACTCCCCTTTTTCTTAAGAAGCCAGCGATGACTATCGCCGGAACGATGTATGGGGGAAGACTTAATACTTTAACTATGTCAAACATCGGCATCGTTCAGCTTCCCGAGAGCATGGCCGAACACGTTAAAGACTTCGAGTTTAATTTATCAAACGATATCAACTGCGCCTATGGCATCGGCGTCATCACCTTTAATAATGTCATGACGATCAGCATTCTTCGCGAAGTGCGCGATACGTTGCTGCCGATGCAGTTTTTACGGAATCTTGTCAATTTAGGTTTAGCCGTCGAAGTCGAGAGCAATTACTGGGAGGAGGTCGCCTAGTATGGATTATTGTCCGGAATGTAAAGTCCAAGTCGTCTCCAAAGGCGAGAAGTGCCCTCTTTGCCAAGGCCCGCTTGACCGCGGAGAGAAGCCGGCGTCAAAGAAACCTTTTCCTTCATATATCAAGTTTGTCAATCTGCGCAAGAGGTGGGCCCGCGGCATTTCGCTGGCCGCTCCGGTCGCCATCGGCATCTGTGTTTTGATTAACCTTTTGACATGGAATGGTTTTCTGTGGTCTTTAATCGTCGGAGTGGCAATTTTATATGCCTGGCTCGTCGGTCTATATACGGTGCGCAGGACCGATCACCTCGGTCAGAAGTTACTCTTGCACGCGATAGGCATCTCCGCGCTTTTGATCGTCATTAATTTTGTGACGGCCTCGCCCTCGATGACCTCTTCGGAATTCCTGGAAAACTTCTCGGAAATCGCCCGGTGGTCGCTTGATTATGCGATGCCGGCGACCTTAATGGCTTTTATTTTGGCGATTAATATCGCCACGCTTTCGCAAAGGCACCGTCTGCGCGACTATATCATCGCGCAATTTTCTTTATCTTTTATCGGCTTTATCCCCTTTGTCCTGATCATGATTGATATCTTTGCCGCCGATATTTTAGGCTCTCTTTTCATGTCGATCGCCGCCTCTTCTTTCTCACTTCTAACCCTGCTCGTTTTTGTCATCTTCGCACCTAAGCTGGTTGCAAAGGAGTTTGGAAGAAGGTTCCATATCTAGTAGAATAAGAATATGAAATATAATCACCCGGAAACCGCGCTTGTAACTATCATCGGCCCCGATCAGACGTCGTGGATAGGCGACATCAAAGTCGAAGTTCTTTTCGACGGTGAAATCGTCGGCGTCATCAAAGGCCAAAAATCGGTGCAGTTTGAAATTAACGAGGACACCCGTTTTTTAATCAGGACGGCGAATGAAGATTTGCCAAAATCCGAAGTGACCGTCGCCGGACTGTTTCGCTGCCCGACCACGATTAAACTATATTTACTCGGCAGTTCACCAGTAAACGCCAAACTGGTTGCTAAAACTACATACGGAGAAAATTATTCGAAAAGGAAATATTTATGAAAAAAATCATCTTATTCTTACCTATTTTAGCCTTGTTCTTGGCGGGTTGCGACGGCGGAGATTCAAACTCTTCGACGAGCGGTACGTCAGACGATAGTTCGACAAGCACCGCTGAACCGCTTCCCCCTCCTGTCGTTTCTGACATCAACGGCGAAGAGATAAGCCATGAAGCAAACGACGGCGATATCATTAAACTAATGCACATGAACGACACACATGGCTCGATTGAATATCTGCCTGACAATAATGAACCGGGCATGGCATACATCGCCGGTTATGTTAATGAAAAGCGCGCTCAAGAAAATACGGATGTCGTGCTTTTGTCTTCGGGCGATATGTTTCAGGGCAGTCTCGATTCCAATATCAATCAGGGAAANNAACCACGAATTCGACTGGGGCGTCGATGTCCTCGCGGAGAATGCGCAATATGCTCTCGATTCCGATACGGGCGACTGGGCTTTTCCTTTTTTGTCCGGCAACATTTTGGGACCCGAGGGGCAATATGAATTCGGTCATCTTTCCACAACCTTTAATCGCGGCCCGGCCCGCATCAGCATCATCGGTTCCATCGATAGCGGCGTCTACGATTCAATTGATGGTCCGATTGTCGCCGGTTACGAATTCGTCAACGCCGCTTCGATGGTCATTTCTGAAGCTCAGAGATTAAGGGCTTCGGGATCAGACATTATCATCTATTCGACCCACGACGTCGATAAGCGAGTCGCGCAGACAATAGCCAATAATGTCGACGCCATCTTTACCGGTCATAACCACCATAATTCAGTTTTGACCATGACTAGTTCGACTTCAAAGACGATTCCGATTATCGAATCTTCCTCAAATGGGCGCGCGCTTGGCGAGGTCGATTTTATCTACGATGCCGAGACCGATTCATACGAACTGGGAACCTACAAAAACACCAATGTTCTCGATGGCGTTATTTCCCTTATTGAGGATGACGGCGTTCAGGCAATTTATGATCGCTATCTTGATGCTCCCGCGCAGGATGGTCCGGTTTCCAGCGATAGTCTCCGCTCTTTAAAGAGCGATAAAGTCGGCGAAATCACGAGTGACTCGAAGTATGTCGCCTATGATAATGTAAGCATTCCGAAATCAGATGTGGCGACGATGTTTCTTTA
>DCUC01000007.1:0-2738 GCA_002329705.1 Caryophanales bacterium UBA1424 | reverse complement strand
AAAGCCTTCCCCTTTGATAACGCCACCGTCATTGTTGCGGCGACGGGGGCACAATTAAAAACGTGGAGTACCACAACCGTTTATGTCGATGGAATTTCAAAGACGACCCTAGATAACAATACTGTTTATCAAATCGTTACCTCAACATACATCATCAACAACCGAGAAGAAGGCAAATTTAACAGTATCGTCAACATCGATGAAGATATTTTTCAACGCCACGTCTTCTATCAGCAATTTCTTGAGGCGACAACACCCAATCCCTGGGGTTAGTGTTATAAAACAGGTATTTCTTGTTCATTTAGTATATTTGTGCCACGATAATTGCCAAGAGGTAAGCATATGGTAAAACGCATTTTCGGCATCATTTTTGCCCTCGCCGGTCTTGCGGCGATGGTCGTCGCCGTCATCTTTGGCATTCAGGCCGTTCAAGAATTGTCGGCTTATATTGCCGGAGGAGTTGATCCGCTCGCCCCGATTGCATTTGTCGTCTTCATCGTCATGGTCGCCGTTTGGGTCGCCCTTTTCATCATCGGCGTCGTCGTCTTTATTCCAAGCCTGATCGTCGCCATCAAAGGCCCCAAGAAGAAAAAACCGATTTCCGGCTGATGATGCCGGTTTTCCTTCCGCGTTTTATTCGGCTATAATAATATTGATGAACGAAAATAAGCTAACCGAAAAGAAGAGCGAAGAAAATAGTCAAACAAAGAAAAAAGGCCGGTGGATTTCTTATCTGCCCGCCTTTTTTATAGCCCTTATTACCATCGCTTTATTACTGCTTATTATCATCGGAACAATCTTCTCGGGGGGCGATGATCAGGACGCGCAAGTGCGCGCCCTCCACAGCATCAACTTTACGGGCGAGACCGCCGAGTTCAACGATGATTATATCTATGAACCCGCGGTCAGCGAAGAGCCCGTTTTTGTCGCCGAACAAGGCTTTCGCTGGGATAGTCTCGCGTCAAAGATCGTGGTGCGCGTTCCTGAGTATCAGGAAGCCGTATCAATCAACATAGGTTTTGGCTTGTTCAATTTCAAGGCTTATTCGGAAGTCGAAACCAGCAGCGATAATTACGCAATTCAGGCTTTTGACGGCGACGGTGCTCTTTTGGAGACAAAAATGCTCACTAACGTCCAAAACGACAGCGAGCAGCAAGTCGTCTTTCAACTCGAAGATGTCAAGCGCCTGACAATCACTTTTCAAGAGCCGATAACAAACATCGGTGAAGAGGTTACGAGCGGTTATCTTTATTTAAAAGATTTCGCCACGTGCGAAATCATCAATTACGAATAATAAAAATAGAAATACAGTTTCTGATAAGGCGAGTACTCTTTAATGTAATATACTGGATCTCCTGTATCGGGATCCGTCGTCTCATCGATGTCGGGTGTATCGACATATGAAGAGACGCCATTATTTCCGACGATCATCAAATATAAGTTGTTGAACCAAGTGGCCATATCATCGAGAAAATCATATTTTTCCCAATAAGAACGCGAGTATTGATAATCGCCCTTAATTTCATCTCTTAAAGAATTTGATAACTCGCCGTATTTATCTTCGTCGCCAACATAGTTCGATAGAGAAATAATGCTGTAGAAAGTTGTGAAGTATCCGGAATAACGCAGATACGGATCGTCACTATTAAGCAGGATGTAGGCCGCGACCAAATTTGCATCCTGTTCGCGCATCGCGCCTTTGGAATGGGCGATTTCATGGGCCATCGTTGAGACGAGCTGTGAATCGGGAGTCAGGTAGTTGATGTTTGGCTCGGTCGTCGGCGCAAAGGAAATGCCGGTAATATTAAACTCGCGGAATAAAAAGGACAAGAACATCGGTTTAACGTTTGGTGTAAAACTGGTGAAGTAATCGGATTCAAGACGAGCGTACTCAATTTTGAGAATCTCACTTAATTCGCGAATCGAATAAGGGCGGATAACACTGCCTTCCGCGGTGAACTCGAGTTCGTCGGCACAGGCATTGAAGTCGGCAAGAAAGTGTTCGATAATTTCGACATATTCGCTGCTCTCGACATCTTCCTGGTGCTGCGGAATGTCGACGGGATAGCGGCCATAGGCGACGCCGGCAGTCGCAAAGTAATAAGCGAAAGTCGATGTCGCAACCAGAATCAAAGCTAATGTCTTATTGAGCCCGATCAGGCCCCTCTTTTTGCTGAAATCGATGATAATCAGGACGATAAGGGTAATGATTGTCACGCCAAAAAGAATGAAAAAAACCTCGGCGAGCGAAAAAGGTATAAGGCTCGCAAGCGGGCCAAAAAATGATTGGATAAAGCGATAAAATGTCCTGGTCCAAAACTCGGCTGAAGCTGTGAAAAGGCGTATGACGATTAAGGCCGCAAAAAGCAAAATAACAGCAATTAAGACATAAATCTTTGCAAAAACGGCTTTTTTAAGCTTATCTTTTCCGTTCATGTGCTTATTATATAATGGACTAGTTACAATTGCTATTTTCTCGTTTTCTTACTGCTTTTCGCGTTCTTATCTTGGCGTGACATCAAGTCGCGCACCGTGTCTTCGATCGTGTTAAAAATAGGCCGGACGGTAAAACCTAGTTCGCGAACGGCAAGAGCATTTGAGAAGTTTGAATTAGAGACGAGAGTATCAACTGAGTAAGCGGTGAAGATGGGCGGCTGCTTTTTCATCTTCGACCAAAGGCCGGCCAAAGGAGCGAACATCTTTACAAACCAGATGGGGAGGACGCTGCGGATTTTTCT
>DCUC01000034.1:40138-40346 GCA_002329705.1 Caryophanales bacterium UBA1424 | reverse complement strand
TTTTCTTGGCTTTTTCTAAGCCGCGATCATCCCAGGCATATTCATAAACAATGGTCTTGTTGACCTCTTTGTAAACGCGATATAAAGGAGGGACGGCGACGAATATTTTGCCCTTGTTGACGAGGGGTCTCATATAGTGATAAAAGAATGTTAAAAGCAAGGTCTGAATATGCGCTCCATCGGTATCGGCATCGGTCATGATGATGAT
>DCUC01000034.1:35774-40044 GCA_002329705.1 Caryophanales bacterium UBA1424 | reverse complement strand
GCCTGATGGAGACGATCCCGGCCTTTGCGGGCCGTGCCGCCGGCCGATTCGCCTTCGACGATAAATAATTCATTTAAAGCGTATTCTTTGGACTGACAAGGTGTCAGTTTATCGCTGATAATCAGATCGTTTCTAGCTTTTTTAGTGCTTCTGGCCTCATCTTTGGCNNTTGCGGGCTGCCAGACGGGCATCACGCGAATCGCTGATCTTTTTTACTAAGTTGACGGCGAACTCTTTGTTTTCATTTAAATAGTAAGTTAACTTACTATAAATAAAATTATTGACGGCCTGAATAGCTTCGGGAGTGCCGAGTTTTGATTTGGTTTGACCTTCATACTGGAGGAGCGTTTCGGGGATTTTTAAAGAAAGAATCGCCGTCAAACCCTCGCGGATATCACCGCCTTCAATCTTGTTTTTCCCTTTTAAAAGGGAATGTTCGGTGACGAAGTCATTGACAGCCCGGGTTAAACCGATGCGAAAGCCGGTCTCGTGAGTACCACCATCGCGAGTGCGGACATTGTTGGCATACGAATAAATCGACTCATTATAGTCCTCGATGCAATATTGCATCGCGCATTCGATGATGATACCGTTGGCTTCATCTTCAAATGAGACGATATTGCCCAGCGGCTTCTTGTTCGTATTTAATGTCGCGACATACTCTTTAAGGCCGTCGACATAGTAAAATTCGTGGGATAAATCCGTTCTTTCATCCTTAAGGATGAAACGAACTCTCTTTAAGAGAAAAGCACTCTCTTGCAAGTGGTTATAAATCGTATCCCATTTAAAATCAATTGAGGTGAAAATCGTCGCATCAGGCTTAAATCTGACAAGCGTTCCATGTTTGTTGGTTTTGCCGATAATTTCAAGCGGAGTCACCAATTTTCCGCCATTTTCAAAACGGAGGTGATAAATCGAACTATCGCGATAGACGGTGACGTCCAAAAACTCGCTTAAGGCATTCGTGACCGAGGCGCCGACACCGTGGAGACCAGCGCTGCTTTTGTAGACGGCATCGGAGAATTTTCCCCCAGAGTGCAGTGTTGAAAAGATGAGCTGCACCGCCGGCATATTCGACTGTGTGTGGAGGTCGACAGGGATTCCGCGACCTTCGTCTTCGACCGACAGCGAGCCGTCTTTGTGAATGATGACCGTAATTTTACTGCCAAAACCGGAGAGAGCCTCATCGACGCCATTATCGATCACTTCCCAGACGAGGTGATGCAAACCAGAAGAGTTCGTCGAACCAATATACATCGCCGGTCTTTTGCGAACGCCAGAAAGGCCTTCAAGAATATCAATATCAGCAGCCGTATATGTGTTTTTAATCGTTTTTTCGGTCATCTTGTCCTCGCGTGTTCTAAATCAATTCGTAATTATAACAAATAAGTTTTGAAAAGTAATGATACTTTTATATAATAAATAAGCATTTAACAGGTGAGGACTTATGGATATTATTTATAATATAGCAATTGGATTAGGATCATTAATAATTGGTTATTTAATCGGATCTTTTCCGACGGCAATCGTCATCGGGAAAGTCTTTTTCAAGCAAGATCCCCGCGATTTCGGTTCCAAAAACGCCGGCGGCACGAACGCCGGGAGACTATGGGGCAAAAAAGCCGGNNCTCATCAACCTCACCGGCCTGGCAAATGCCGTGAGTTTATGGCGCGGAGGCATGACTTACTACTACTTGGCATCCCTTGGTGCGACGCTTGGTCACTGCTGGCCGCTGTACGCCAACTTCCGCGGCGGGAAAGCCGTCTCGGCGCTTGCCGGAATGGTCGTGGCGACGAGTTGGTTTCTATCTATTTTCGGAATGGTTTTCTTCGTCATTCTTAAAAATAAAAAGTTTGTTTCACTCTCGTCAATCATCGCCTCTTCAACCGTTGTCCTAGCGGCTCTGGCGATGTTTCTTACGGACTATTTTGTGCCCGGTAGTTTCAACTTCGGTATGTGGGGAAACGGGAAATTATTCTTGGTGGGCTGGGACTATTTCGCGACCATCTTGATCATCACTATCATCCTCATTTTTAGACATCACGAAAATATCAAAAGACTCGCTCGAAATGAAGAAAATAAAGTGCGATGGATCAAATAAAAATAGTTTATAATTAGTAGTTATTTAGTTAAAAATGCAAGTGTGAATAATTTCCACACAATAAGCGTCGTTATAAAAATAATTCGATTAAATCTTATTTTTTGATTGACAAACAGACAATAGAACTGACCTCCGCGTCTTTTGAAAACAAAATCGCACCACAGCAGTAAATACTGATCATCACCGTCTTCGCAAACATAAAAAAAGACGCCCGAGAAGGTGTCTTTTTTTGCTGTCAGAAGCGGGTGCTCACTGACTGTTTTTCATGTTGTTCATGACCGCCCTAATTTGGGCTTCGCTCGGCTTGCGACCCATCGAAAGGAACATCGCGCGAATCATGTTTTCGTTGATGGGCGGGTTCTTGGCGAGCTCGCGTTTAAAGAGCCATCTCGAACCGAAGAAACCAGCGACGAGTCCGCCGATGAGGGCGAGGACGATGAGTAAAATCCATGACCATACTTCCATTTGTTTTTCTCCTTATGCGCGGCCGTCGTATTGGCCGTTATCAGTTCTGACTAAAATCGTTTCACCGCTTTCGACGAAGAGCGGCACTCGCAGTTTCAAGCCTGTTTCCAAAATGGCATCCTTCATCGCCTTGTTGACGGTGTCGCCGCGGACCGCCGGTTCGCATTCGACAATTTGTAATGCGACTTTGGCAGGTAAGGAAAGACCGAGAATCTCATCTTCATAAGCCAAAATCTCGATTTCGGCATTGCTGACGAGAAAATTTCTTTCCCATTCCATGTTGGCTTTCGGCAATTCAATCTGCTCATAGGTGTTTTGATCCATGAAAACGAGCATGTCGCCCGAATCATAGAGATAAGTCATCTTTTTCTTGTCGAGGCGTACGGGTTCGACCACATAGCCGCTGTTGCGCGAGATTTCAAGAATGGCTCCGGTGCGAAGGTTTTTGACTTTGACTTTCGCCACCATCTTTCTCATCGCTGTCTTATTAAGCAAAATATCAAGAACCGAGTATAAAACGCCTTCGTCGAGGAAGTGGTTTCCCGGTCTAAGTTCTGTAACGTTAATCATTTTTGTATCCTCCTTTTGCCGTTTGTTATTATAACAAAGTTATTTATTGTTGGGTATGTATTCTTTTCGCAAGTAAGTATTAAACTTCAATTCCCGCTCGATCGTCGTACTTTTCTCGTGG
This sequence comes from Caryophanales bacterium UBA1424, assembly GCA_002329705.1. Classification (GTDB taxonomy): domain Bacteria; phylum Bacillota_I; class Bacilli_A; order RFN20; family CAG-826; genus UBA1424. The sequence continues at coordinate 36,786 of DCUC01000034.1, read as the reverse complement.
CCGGGATAGACTTTAGTTTCCGGAGGCAGGGATTTTAATTTAGTTAAGCTTTGAACGATGCTCCGCGGCGAACCGGTCGGTAAATCGCTTCTTCCGATGGCGCTGCGAAATAATGTGTCGCCCGTAAAAATCATCTTCTCCTGGGGAATGTAGTAGCAGACGCTTCCCCGCGTGTGAAATGGTGTATGCACAACGCGAATATCTTTTTTTAAAAGATAGAGTGCATCATTATCGCTGACACCAAGCGCCTTGATATTAAGGCTCACCGGCGGAATGCCGCTGTCAAGATAAGAGCAATTGAGGCGTGAATCACCAAGAAAATCGATCTCCGACTCATGCATGTAAACAGGCGCATCGGGAAAGGTTTCTAAAAGATAGGGTAGACCGCGAATATGATCGAAATGACCGTGAGTGAGCAAGACGGCCTCTAGTTTTAGGCCGTGGCGGACAAGAAAATCGCGAATGGCAGGTGTGTCGCCTAAACCCGGATCGATGACCACGGCTTGCCCGTCTTCGCTCAGAACATAGGTATTGCTGACGAAATCGGACTCGTTGAGAAGAGTGACGAGCATCTTTAAAAAAGAAGGCCTAAGCCTTACTTTTTCTCCTTATGAATCGTTTGTTTATTGCATCTTGAGCAGAACTTCTTTATTTCACGGCGCTCGGGATGATTCTTTTTGTTTTTGCTCCCGATATAGTTTTCTTCACCGCAAACGGTACACTTCAGGATAATATTGTCGCGCATTTTTCGTCACCTCTTTTTAAATTGCTCATAAATAGTAGCACATATAAATAAAGATATCTACACTAAGTTATCGAGTGATATAATTATATAAGTAATTATGTTACCGCGAGAATTAACAAGAAAGATACAAATCGGCGACCGGGCCATCGGCGGTCAAAACCGCGTTTTAATTCAGTCGATGTGCAGCATTAAAACGAGTCGCATCGCCGAGGTTGTCGCCCAAATTAGGCGCGTGACGCTTTTGGGCGCTGATCTCATGCGCGTTTC
>DCUC01000034.1:11470-35642 GCA_002329705.1 Caryophanales bacterium UBA1424 | reverse complement strand
AAGCCTGTCAGAAGCACCGCGTTCCCATTCGCGTGGGAGTCAACTCGGGATCGCTCGATAAAGATATCGCCGAAAACTCAGTTTTTTCGCATGCTGAAAAACTCGTGGCCTCGGCCCAGAAGCACGTGGCCATCTTAGAAAAATATGGTTTTCATGACATAGTCATATCACTTAAAGGCTCCAACGCGATTGAGACGATCGAAGCTTATCGCAAGGCAGCCAAAACCTTCCCCTACCCGCTCCATTTAGGAATTACCGAAGCCGGGCCTAAAGATATCGGCCTTATCAGAAGCGCCGCCGGTTTAGCGCCGCTTCTCATTGAGGGCATCGGCGATACGATTCGCATCTCCCTTAGCGACGAACCCGAAGAAGAGATTCTTGCGGCTAAACGGCTGCTTCACGATCTGGATTTATATGAGCGCTATCCGACCATCATCTCGTGTCCGACCTGTGGCCGCACACAAGTCAATGTCGTGCCCATGGCCAAGCGCGTACTGGCCTATCTTGAAGAACATAATCTTAATCTCAAAGTCGCCGTTATGGGTTGCGTTGTCAACGGCCCCGGTGAAGCCAGACACGCCGATTACGGCCTGGCGGGCGGCAACGGCACGTGGGTCTTATTTAAAAAAGGCAAACTACTTCGCACTGTCAAAGAGGATGAAGCTTTTGACGCCTTGATTGCCACAATAGAAAAGGACATCGCCTGATGTCCTTTTTCTTATAATTATAAATTATAACTTCTCAATCCATCCTTCTTCAAAGACGCCCTCACGGAGCATGGCGATTTCTTTTTGATAAGGCGCTTTTTCACCGATATAAGGCGTTTCCAAAATTTTGGGCACATTTTCTAGACGCGGATGCTTGATATAAGCGTGAATCGTCTCAAAGCCGATTTCGCCGTAGCCGATATTGGCGTGTCGGTCTTTGTGGGCGCCCATGACATTTTTGGAGTCATTGACGTGGAGGCAGAGCAATTTTTCAAGGCCGATGACGCGGTCAAAAGTATTTAATACTTCGTCGACTTCGTGGACGTTGATGCCGGCATCGTTGATATGGCAGGTGTCGAGGCAGACGCCTAAGCGTTCGGGATGGCGGCTGTGCGTAAGAAGATAGCTAATCTCTTCGAAAGTCGCACCGACTTCCGAACCTTTGCCGGCCATCGTCTCGAGGGCGATGCGAACGTTTGTTCCGTCCTGCTCCAGCACTTCATCAAGAGCTTCGACCACCGAGGCTAAACCCCCTTCGACGCCGATTCCGACGTGGCTGCCCGGATGGAGGACGAGAATGCGCGGACCAAAGGCGGCCACGCGCCGTAACTCCTCGATTAAAAATTTCTTCGATGATTCATAGACAGTCGGATTTGTCTTGTTGCCGATATTGATAATATATGGCGCGTGGACGATGATTTTGCTCTCATCGATACCCGCATCGGCAATCGCCTTGCGCCCTTCCTTAATCTTTAGTTCTCCGACCGGTTTGCGATATGAATTTTGCGGGGCTCCGGTATAAAACATGAAGGTGTTGGCACCATAAGAAAGCGCCTCTTTGACGCTGCCTAAATAATATTCCGGTCCCGACATCGAGACATGTGATCCAATAAACAGTTTACTCATTTTTACTACCTTCCTTTCGATATCTTGCCACGCGCTGGCGGCGGATATCCTTGCGGATGATTTCCCGCTTGTGCTTGCGCTTAACTTTGGCCACCGCATCGCGAACCTTCTTTTTATAGCCGGGCTTTACGACATCGGTTTTGACTTTGGCCGCCGCGAGTTTAATCTGCCGCTCGAGATCGGGATCAACCTTCTGTTTTCTCGTTTTGCGGCGAGCGATTTTATCGGTTGATATAATTGTATCATCGCGGAGTTCATGAAAGGAGAAAGACACTCCTGACTCGATGAGCTTTTCAAGTTGTGTGACGGTATCGGAATTATAAAAGCTGTAGCATTGGCCATTGGCGCCAAATCGTCCGGTCCGCCCCGCTCTGTGAAAATAGTAGGTCAGGTCTTTCGGCAAGTCGAAATTGAGAACTTCGCTAACATCTTTGATATCGAGGCCACGGGCGGCGAGGTCGCTGGCGACGATGAGGCGATGCTTGTTGGCGCCGATCAACTTGTAGGCGCTCTTGCGCTCACGGGCGCTCATGTCACCGTGGAGCATGATATTATCATGTCCGGCGCTTTTTAAGTATGAGCTGATGGTGGCCACTTGTTCTTTGCGGCTGGCGAAAATGATTAAAAGATAAGGGTTTAAGGTTTTGATAAAAATCTCGATGGCGTGGAGTCTGTCGCCGTGCTTGACGTCAATCGCGTGGTGGCCGACCGTCTTGGCGGTTTTGACATCATCCATCTCGATGACGAAATCAGCGCCGACATATTTTTCGAGGTTCTTGCGAAGATTAAATTCGATCGTCGCGGAAAAAACCATCATCTGCGGCGGCGCCTTTAAGAGGCGGTAAATAATATCAATATCAGCGAAATAGCCCATCTCCATCAGCATATCGGCTTCATCTAAAACTAATGTTTTAACCGAGCCGAGATCAATCAGAGACTTGGCTTCGAGCATCGTCTTTATGCGCGTCGGGGTGCCGATGATGACGTGGGGAACGCGCATCCCCTGGCGAAAGGTGCGCTCCGTTTCTTTGCCGGCGGTAAACAAGCGGGCGTGCAATTTCGGATAATCGCCTTTAAAAGCTTCGAGAAAGGCATAAATCTGCTGAGCGAGTTCGCGTGTCGGCGTGATAATCAGCGCCTGCAGGCGGTCGCTATCGAGCTGAAGATTTTCGATGATGGGAATGATAAAAGCATGCGTCTTGCCGCTGCCCGTCTCGCTCTGGGCGACGATGTTGCCACCTTTTAAAGCTTTGGGAATAACGCGGGTTTGAATCGAGCTCGGCGAAAGATAGCCTTGACGGGCAAGACTCTTGATCATCAGATCGCTTAAATTAAAAGATTTAAAGCTCATTTTTCGCTCCTTGATAATTATACACGGAATGAGTTTGCCTATGCTATTATAAACACATGAATATATTCATATCCCGGCCCCACGGTTATTGCTCCGGCGTCATCCGCGCGATCAATCTCGCCAAAAAAGCGCGTCAAAAGCATGTCGGTGTACCGGTTTTTGTCTTAGGCAGCATCGTCCATAACGAAGATGTCATTAAAGAGCTTTTTTCCTTCGGTATAACCACCGTTCGCGATTTAAAAAAATCGCCGGCGCAATTATTAAAAGAACTCCCCGACCAGGCGGTTGTCGTATTTACGGCTCACGGCCACGAAGTATCTCTTGATGAAATCGCCCGCCAAAAAAAGATGGTCGTCTATGATGCGACTTGCCCGATGGTCACGACCAACCACCGCATTATTCAAAACGAACTCAATAACGATCATCAAGTTATTTATATCGGCAAGAAAAATCATCCTGAAGCCAATGCTGCCAAATCGCTCGGCGACAATGTTTTTCTTATAGAAAATAACGAGGATGTCAATCTTTTGGAGCTCGTCGACAAATCGCCGTTAGTCATCAACCAGACGACGCTTTCGCAGACGGAATTGGCGGCTTTGCACACTTCGATTATCAGTAAGTTTTCTAAGGCGCGGATCGCCGATGAAATATGCAACGCCACGCGCCTCCGCCAGCAGGCCGTCCTGGCGCTGCCCAAAGAGACTGAACTCGTCTATGTGATCGGCGGAGTAAACAGCAGCAACACCGCCTCTTTGGCGGACATGGCGCGCAAGACGCTGCCCCAAACCCGCGTCATCCGCATTTTAAACGCTGATGAAATAAATAAAAAAGACCTTGACGGTCTTAATTATGTCGCAGTCGTCTCCGGCGCTTCGACGCCGCTTGAGACCACCAATCGCGTGGTCGAAGAACTTAAGAGACGATAATTACTTCTGGCGTCTCTTCGTGATTGATGGCAATCACTTCCAAATCAGCGTCGATTTCTTTTAAAATTTTGCCCATCTGAGAAATAAAAATTCTTTCGATTTCATGCGGCAGATCAAGATAGTTATACTCTCGTAAAACAATGTCGCGCCGAACGTGGTGCGGAGCGTCGCCGCTAATAAAGATGTCGTAGCCTTCATTCAGGGCATTTTGATAATATGAACTGCCCCCGCCGCCGATGATGGCCACCGTCTCGACCATCTCCTTGCCGGCATTGATTAAAAGTCCGTAAGGAACATTTAGCAAGCGGGCGGCCACTTCGGCGAATTGCTTAATCGGCATCTTCTGAGCCAGGCGTCCGCCGCGCGCCATCGGCATGCTCTCAAGCCGGCGAATGTCGCAAAGGTTGAGAGCGGACGCTAAAGCGTCGTTCATCCCGTCTTTGCCGCTGTCAAAGTTCGTGTGCATGCTGTAGACGGGAATGCCGAGGGCATCGACTTTCTCCGTCAATCTCCGTTTGATCTCATCTTTTTTAAAGACTTGATAGCGGGAGCGATATAAGAAGGGATGGTGTGTCAAAATTAAGTCGACCGGACCACCATCAAGGGCTTCGATGTGGCGCATGACTTCTTCATCAAAATCAAGGCAGACGACAATTCGCTTTGTCTTCTCTTTAAATTTTCCTGTCATGAGTCCGACCCGGTCGCCGGGTTCGGCGATGCGCTTAGGAAAGCGCGTCGCTAATTTGCGGACTAAGGCTTTAGTTTTCATAGGGCAGTAAAACCTCTCTTTCTTGCCGCACAAGCTCTTTCATGGCTTCGGGCAAATCCTTTTCAAGGATAGCGTCCATCTTTTTAATTAGCACTTTGGCATAGTGACGAAACGCCGGACTTTTGATGATGATGGGTCCGCGCCGATATTCGAAATCAGAATAAGCGGGGCGTTCATCGCTTTTGACGAATTTGCAGATTTCGTAATATTTGTCCTTCTCTAATACTAATACTTCATCTTTAATGATAAAGCCGAGAGCGACGATGTGGCGCCGGACTTCGCCGATCGACGTGTGCGAATCGGTAATGATCGTTTTTACATTCTTGAGATTGGCGACACCGTTTTTTAAAATGCCGACGATCGTATCGCCCCCGAGACCGGCTAAAACAATCGTGTCGACATCCTTTTCAAGGCTTGAAATGCCATCCTGAAGCAGAGGCTTTAACTCCGCTTCGCTATGGCTTTCGAGATTGTGTTTGAGAATTTGATAAGGACCCGATTTGTTTTCGATGCCATAGCCTTTGGCTATTTTGCCGAGGCTGGCCAGATAGATGAGGAGTAAACCGTGATCGGAACCGACATCGGCGACGACGGCGCACTTATCGACAAAGTTGGCGATGGCGCTGAGGCGCTTGCTTAACCTGATCATCGGGAGTCGCGGAAATCGCCCAGCCTTTTAGCGCGCGTCGGATGGCGGAGCTTGCGAATGGCTTTAGCTTCGATTTGACGAATGCGCTCACGCGTGACGCCAAATTCCCTTCCGACTTCTTCAAGAGTCCGGGGGCGGTTATCATCTAATCCGTAGCGGAGGCGCAAAACGCGCTCCTCGCGGTCAGTTAAATCTTTCATGACTTCATACAATTCATCTTTAAGCAGTGATTTGGTCGTGAATTCGACGGGTATTTCGGCTTCTTTATCTTCGATAAAATCACCGAGGTGGGAATCTTCTTCCTCGCCGATTGGCGATTCTAAAGAGACGGGATCAAGGGCGATTCTTTGAATTTCGCGAATTCTTTCCGGCGAGAGAAAGCCTTCTAATTCCTCCGAGATTTCCTCGGCGGTAGGCTCGCGGCCAAAGCGCTGGACGAGCTGTCTCTGCACCCTTTTCATCTTGTTGATGGTCTCGACCATGTGGACGGGAATGCGTATCGTCCGGGCCTGATCGGCGATGGCGCGGGCGATTGATTGGCGAATCCACCATGTCGCGTATGTCGAGAATTTAAAACCTTTGGTGTAATCGAATTTATCGACCGCCTTCATCAGCCCGAGATTTCCTTCCTGAATCAAATCAAGAAAGTCCATCGCTTTGCCGCGGCTATAGTGCTTGGCGATGTTGATGACTAAGCGCAGGTTGGCGTTGATCAATTCGTTTTTAGCCGCCATGTCGCCTTCGAGAATGCGCTTGGCGAGAATCGGTTCTTCTTCCGGCCGCAATAGATCAACGCGACCTATCTCTTTGAGATACATTTTAACCGAGTCGTTAACTTTTACTTCGCCGGTGGCGAGCTTTGATAAATCATCGATCTCGGCCAGTGCCTCGACTTCTTCATCGACGACTTCTTCTTCATCGATGAGATCTTCGTCGACAAGCGAGTCGCCCTTGGCAATTTCTTCTTCCGGGATATCATCGATTTCCGCCTCGGCATCAATATCGGAGATGACATCGACGCCTTTGCTCTTCAAAAAGACGATTAAATCTTCGACATCGGCATCGGATAAATCGAGGTGGGAAGTTTCATCAAGAACTTCGCTCATATCGATGAATCCGCGTTCTTTAAATGTTTTGACGAGGCGCTTTTTAATCGTCTCGAGCGATTCGATTTCCTCTTCTTCGTCGACGATGATGACGGGTTCTTCCTCTTCGTCGCTCACCTTATCGATTTTTTTGCTGGTTTTGGCCTTCACTTTTTCTTTTTTAACTTTTGCATCCTTTTTGACTTCGCCGCCTTTTTTGATTTTAGGCGTCTGGGCGACCTTGCTCCTGGCGGGTTGGGCCGCCTCAACGTCTTTAGCGACCGCTTCTTCATCTATTTTTTTCTTAGCCATATATTTCTCCTATCGGTTATTTTCCGATTTTTTTCATTTTACGACGATTATAATCGTCGATGATGCGGGCTTGTTCGCGCGGTGTCTTGCCGAGCAACGATTTTTTAAGCGCTTCTTTTTCGTAGAGATTTTGCGTCTCCTCCTTGATGACATCGCGCATTTCATTAAGGCTTTGCTCAGTCGGATCCGGATACATGTTTTTAGCATTCAGACTCGTGATCTCGTCGATGATCTCATCTTTATTTGGCGCCTCTTTCATGGCGATCTCATTGATGAGCAGCGAGACGTCGATCTCTTCATGCTTCGACAAGTAGTCGATGATATGAAGGGCGATGTGCCGATACACTTCGATATAGAAGTACTGGACGTTTTTTTCATAGAAATCGACGGCATTTTTATCCTTGAACATGCTGTAGAGAAGTTGTCTTTCCGCATTTTGCAGACGCCGTAGATCTTTCCTGAACGGTTTGAACTCCATCTCCGGGAGTTCGGTTATCATCGGTCGTTCGGTGCTTACGCGGCTCCGCGCTTCGTCGACGAACTTGGCAATCGCCTGCGGATCAAAGCGCGTGACTTTCGAAAGGCGAAAGATGCGATTGTCGAGGTCGATGCCTTTACTTAACTGCACGAGCATCGGCAAAAAGTGATTGACAACCTTTTGGCGGTCCTCCAGCGAACCCAAAGGGTTCGTGTGCTGATAATAGTTGAGGGCAAACTCAAAGGGATCGACGAGCATATTAAGATACTTACGCAGAGCCTCGGGGCCGTCTTCCTGTAAGATTTCATCGGGATCTTTCTCATTTCCGGGCTCGGAGACGAGGCGATATTTAACGTCGGCGGCATCGAGCACGCCCATGATGCGCATCATGGCCATCTGGCCGGCGGCATCGCCGTCAAGGCAGAGGCGTATCTCCACATTTAAACGCCTCAACATGCTGGCCTGTTCGCGAGTGAGGGCGGTTCCCATGATGGCAATCGCTGATTTGATGCCGATTTTATCGAGGGCGAAAACATCCATGAAGCCTTCGAGGACATAGAGGTAGCCGTCGTGTTTGGCGGTTAATTTGGCGTTGTGAAAATTATAGAAAACGGAACTTTTATGAAAGAGTTTGGTTTCCGGTGAGTTGACATATTTGGGACCTTCGGTTTCATCGAAGAGTTTGCGGGCGCTGTAGCCGATGACTTTACCATCGCCGTCGTGAATCGGAAAGATGAGGCGTCCGGCGTTGAAATCGGAGGTGCCTTCCGCCTTGGCCAAAGCGATGCCGATGCCTTCAATAGTCTTTAGACTAAATCCTTTTTGCTGCAAATATGAAACGGTTCCTTTTCCGTCTTTAATCGCATAGCCGAGACGAAAGCGTTCCTGCTGGTCGAGATCGATGTGACGCCCTTCGAGATAGGCGCGGGCTTTTGAACCCTCCTCGGTCGATAATCCAAACTGGTAGTAAGTCGTCAAGTCTTCGATGCACTCATGCAAGGGGGCGATCGTCTCATCGACTTGCACGTGGCTGATTGGCTTATTGAGCCTTATGTCTTGAAAACCGATGATTTCCGCGGTCTTGCGAATGGCGGAGGAAAAAGGAATCTTCTCGTATTTTTCGACAAAGCCGATGGCATTGCCGCCGGCGCCGCACACAAAGCATTTAAAAATTTGTTTTTCCTTGGAGATCATCATCGACGGATTCTTGTCATCATGGAAAGGGCATAGGGCCACATAATTGCGACCTTTTTGAATCACGTTGATATAACTTGAGATGACATTTACAATATCTGCTTGCTTGAGAATATCATCAACTAAACTCGATTCATATATCATAATATATGGGCTCCTCCTTTCTAAACTAAAAATATACTAGTTTAATACTAATAGAACAATTTGACGCCGAAGTATCCGACGAGTTCTTTAATCGGCAGGCGAATCTGATTCATCGTATCGCGATCGCGAATGGTGACGCTCTGGTCGTCGGCGGTTTCGAAGTCGACTGTCACCGCATAAGGAGTTCCGATCGCATCCTGGCGGCGATATCGCTTGCCGATGCTTCCGGTCTCATCATAAGTGACGGCGAAATACTTATTGAGAATATTGACGACTTCTTTGGCCTTTTCGTTGAGCTGTTTGCTTAAAGGCAAAACGGCGACCTTGTAAGGCGCTAAAGCGGGGTGGAGTTTCATCACGACGCGTTTATCTTTTTCGAGTTGTTCCTCAACATAGGAGTCACACATCACCGTCAGCATCAGGCGATCGACGCCAAAAGAAGGTTCGATACAGTAGGGAACGTATTTTTCGCCGCTGTCGCTATCGAGGTATTCAAGCGATTCGCCGCTATATTCCATATGCCGTTTTAAATCGTAGTCAGTGCGGTCGGCAATACCTAATAATTCGCCCCAGCCAAACGGGAATTCGTATTCGATATCGCATGTTGCTTTTGAATAAAAAGCAAGTTCCTTTGCATCGTGGTCGCGGTAGCGCAGCTTGTCCTGATTGATATTTAAACTCTTGAGGAATTTTAGACTGTAGTTTTTCCAGTATTCAAACCACTCGAGGTCGGTTCCCGGTTTGCAGAAGAACTCGAGTTCGGCTTGTTCAAATTCGCGCGTGCGAAAGATGAAATTGCCAGGCGTGATCTCATTGCGGAAGCTCTTGCCGACATTGCAGATGCCTAAAGGCAGTTTGCGGCGCGTCGTCCGCTGAATGTTGCGGAAATTGACGAAGATACCCTGCGCCGTCTCAGGGCGCAGATAGACGACCGACTTCGAATCTTCGACGACGCCGATATGGGTTTTAAACATCATGTTAAACTGCCGAATATCGGTGAAATCAGATTTGCCGCAGACGGGGCAAGCGATCTTCTTATCTTTGATAAGGACGTTCATCTCTTCGTTTGTTAAACCGGTGACATTGATTTCGGGATGGGCTTTGCTGATTAAATCATCGGCCCGGTGCCGGGCCCGGCAGCTCTTGCAGTCGATCAGCGGATCGTTAAAAGCCGAGACGTGTCCGGTCGCCTCCCAAACGCGGGGATTCATGAGAATTGAGGCGTCGATTCCGACATTGGTCGGCGATTCATGAACAAACTTTTTCCACCACGCCTTTTTAAGATTATTCTTTAACTCGGAACCGAGCGGACCATAATCCCAAGTATTCGATAAACCACCATAAATTTCCGAACCTTGATAGACAAAACCGCTGGTGATTAAATGGTTCACGATTGTGTCGAAATCATATTTCATATGTCTTCCTCCGCGTAAAACGCAAGCCGCCCAAGTGTATGCTCTCATGGGCGTGTTGTCAACCTATTATAAGTGTAGTTTATGATTTTATGAAGATTTTTCCAGTAGAAAGATACTTTTAAGATTGATGCCGGCGCCATCCTGAATATAAACCGATAAATCTTTAATTATTTCTAAGCATTCGCCGCTTGTAAAAGCGACTCGATCAAAGTCCGTGGCTTCAGCGAGAAAAATCTGGCGGATTATCTTGAGTTGCCGCTCATTTCGTTTCTGGTGGCGCAGAGCGTCGAAATAAGGCGCGGCGACAAATCCCCCGTCGAGGTAAGAAATCGCCGAAATATCGCTTCTCTGACCGGAAATAACGCATTTTGTCACCTCGAGACCAAAGCCGATGGCCTTCAAGACGGCCGCGAAATATAAAAGGACGATGGTCAGCGGATGAAATCCGGCATCGATGTTCGCTAACGCCATCCCAAGAGCGGGAAAAATCTTGGCGGCTTCCTCGCCTTCAATCGCCTTGTTTGTCAGCTCGCCGATAAATGAGAGCGCCGTCAATCCGGCTAGACCTTCTTTGGCTTTCGCATAAGAGTCGATGACGGTGCCGGTGCGAAGAGAAAGCCCCTCTTTACCTTTGGTAAGGACGAACCTTGATTTCGTGTAGGGCTGGACGCTGGCCATATTTTTGCTGGCGATGCCCAAGACGCCGCGGGCCAAAAAGGAGTAAGCCTTATTTTCGGCGACGACATTGATCATCGCGTCTTTTTCTTTAAAGGGCGTCAAACGCGTGACAATACCGATGATTTCCATTATTTGTAGCCGTATTCTTTTAAGAGGCGCGGATTGTTGAGCCAATCTTTTTTGATCGCGACATATAGTTGCAGATAAGCGGTTTTATGGAAGCGTTCTTCCAGCGCTTCGCGAGCTTTGATGCCGATCGCCTTGATACGCGCGCCATCTTTACCGATGACGATGGCTTTCTGGGAAGGCTTGTCGACGATGATTAAAGCTTCGACGACGACGGCCTTGCTTTTCAACTGGAATTTTTCGACGGCGACAGCGATTTGATGCGGGACTTCTTCGCGGAGCTGCATCAGAACTTGTTCGCGAATCAGTTCTTTAATAAAGAAAGATTCATCGCGGTCGCTCACCGAACCGAGCGGATAATAGCGCGGACCTTCTTCGAGGTGTGATTTGATGATTTTTAATAAATCATCGACATTAAAGAGACGAATCGCGCTCATCTCGATGATATGAGCCTTGGGATATAATTCCCGATAGCGGGCTTTGAGGCTTTGGACTTGATCGATTTTGGCCAGATCAATTTTATTGAGGACGATAATTAAGGGGCAATCGACTTTTAATTCGCCGACCAAAAAGGCATCGCCATCGCCAAACGGCTTGGCGACATCGACGACCAGGATGACGGCTTCGACCCCGGATGTCGAGGCCAGGGCGCTCTGATTCATGATGCGGCCTAATTCGTGATGCGGTTTATGAATTCCGGGAGTGTCGACGAAAACGATTTGCGCTTCGTCATCTTCATAGATTCCCTTGATATTATCTCGCGTGGTCTGGGCTTTATTGGTGACAATCGATACTTTTTGATTGATGAGCGCATTTAAAATTGTCGATTTACCGACATTCGGCCGACCGATGATCGCCACAAAACCCGATTTCATTTATAAGTCACTTCCGTCAAAGGCAAAAGGCAGCAGTTCGGCAATCGTCGTCTCTTTGACGTCGCCTCTTAAATTAGCCATGTAGATTGGCGCGTTCATCGGAAAGAGCTCGCTGATGACTTGCCGACAGGCACCGCACGGAGTAATTGGCGAATCGGTATCGCCGACGACCGCCATCGCGACAAAATCCTCTTTGCTCTTGCCGTCCATAAAGGCGCTGTAAAGGGCATTGCGCTCAGCGCACATGGAGAGCGGATAAGAGGCGTTTTCGACATTGCTGCCGACGTAGACGGAGCCATCTTTGCATAGCAAAGCGGCGCCGACGGCAAAATGCGAATAAGGTGAGTATGAGAGGCTTCTGGCCTCAACGGCTAATTCGATGAGTTGTTCTCTGTTCATTATTTTTTCTCCTGATCGAGGATTTGATCTTGTAAAGCAAACATGACTTTTTCTTGATCTGTGGTCTCGTGATTATAACCGAGTAAGTGAAGAATACCATGCGCGAAGAGAAATTTCATCTCTCTTTGCACAGAATGACCATACTTCTTGGCTTGGCGCTCCGCCGTCTCGTAGGAAATCATAATTTCGCCGAGGAGCCGCGGAACATCGCCCTTGATTGCGACTTCGGTCTCGATGCTGTCCAAGAAAGCAAAACTGATGACATCGGTCGGCGCATCTTTGCCGCGATAAGCTTTATTGATAGCCTGAATCTCTTCATCGCTGACAAGATTAACCTCGATGATATACTCGGCGGTGATTTTTAAAAACGCGATGGCCGAAACCGCTAAATCGCGATAAATAGTTTCGTAATCGTTTAAACCGGATGGTCCGGTATTGGTAAAAGTGATTTCCATCTCATGCCCTAATATTATTATTTTACCACATTTATAATATATTATACTATCGCACAAATTGGTCTTTGAAAGCCGCTATCTCGCGCCTGATTTCGCCGATGTGCAGGAGGGATTTAAGAAGTTTTCCGACATGCTCATAAAATAAGGCATAGATAAAGAAATGGAACAGAAAAAAATTAAGCGTTGCCGCCCCGCTTATCGCCGCATAAGTCAAGGCCGCGGCGCCGACGAGAAAGAGGCCGACATATTTTCGGGCAATCGCGCTTTTGGCGATGAGTTGGGCGAGTGAACTCATCTTCTGATAATTGCTGATGGCATCGCTTTTGCTCAGGATATCGCGAAAGGAATCGACCTCTAATTTTCTGAGGAGTTTCTCGTGCTTGTCATCAATAACTTTACAAAGTAAAAAATCAAAGAACGCAAAGGTGGAAAGAGTGGCGAGAAAGACGAGATGCCGCATGTCATTCAATGCCAAAACAAGCAGGGCAAAACACGAGATGATCAGCGCGCTCACGATAATCTGCGGAAATAAGAAATAGTCTTTCTTGAAATCGTGGAACTTGCTGAATTTAGTGTGCATAAGTAGTTTGTCATCATCAAAAGTGCGATGCATGTAGCGCTCGTCAAATTCGGCCAAGACGGAAAGCTGGAAGCGCCGAAAAAGAAGTTCGCAGGCGATGAAGAGGACGAAGAATAAGAGGGGATAGACGAAATAGTTTTCCGAGGACACAAAGGCAAAGCCCATTAAGGCAAACAGAGCGGAGAAAGACTGCAAGATGAGAAGGAGAAAGCGTTTCGATCCGGCGACGATTGGTTTTTCCTTCGTAAAACGCGGCGGTTCGATAACTTTCGTAACTTCGAGAAATGATCCATCCCACCGCCGCAAAAAATCCTCGTATGTCATCGTCACGGCGCCGCTGGCGGGATCATCGGCAAGCACTTTTTTCCCAATTCTTCTTAATAAAATTAAGTGCAAGCTGCCGTTTTCGCTTGTTAGCGAGGCGAGGATTGGCCACTTCTTCTGTTTTTTAATCTCGCCTTTGTCAATTAGCTTATAGGCGGTAAGGACGACGCCGTGCCGGGCGGCGATGTCCAGCAAATCGCGGTATGAATAGCGGCTCCTTTTTTCTTCAGGTTTAGCAAGGCGCAGATATTTTGGGGTTTTATGAGCATAGCAAAGAAGCATTTTCAAAGAGGCAAAGCCACAGTCATAATCGTTTCCCTGGTATGTGAAATATCGCATGATTCGCTCAAACGATATATAAGGAAAAACCTCGGCAAAACAGGAAATAAAAAAGGAAGCAGTGCTTCCAATTTTGTCTTTAGTATTTTTTGCGGCGAGCCATCTCGCTTTTCAGTTTCTTTTTAAGACCTGGTTTGAGATAGAATTCGCGCTTGCGGGCTTCCTGAAGTGTGCCCGCCTTGTTGACTTGGCGCTTAAAACGGCGCAGCGCTTCATCAAGAGACTCATTGTCCCGGACGACTGTTTTTGGCATGTTCACACCTCCCTTCGCAAGTTTTTATGCGTTAATGAATTATTTGGCGACGATTTTGACACCGGATGAAGTGCCGATGCGGCTCGCTCCGGCCGCGACCATCTTTTCGAGGTCTTCTTTGGTGCGGACACCACCGCTGGCTTTGACGCCGATCTGCGGTCCGACGGTATCGCGCATGAGCTTGACGTGCTCGACGGTGGCGCCTCCACTCGAGAAGCCGGTCGATGTCTTGACATAGTCAGCGCCGGCTTTGACGGCAGCGCGGCAGCATGCGACGATTTCTTCGTTGGTGAGGAGACAAGTTTCGAGAATAACTTTTAGAAGGCGACCCTGGCAGGCGACTTTGATCATGTTGATTTCGTTGGCGATGAACTCGTAGTCATGGGCTTTCGCCATCGAGACATTGATGACCATATCGATTTCATCGGCTCCGAGTTCGACGGCGCGCTTGGTCTCAAAGACCTTGACGTCGGGGAGCGTGGCTCCGAGAGGGAATCCGATCACCGTGCAAACTTTGACTAAACTGCCTTCGAGCAATTTTTTGACGACCGGGACAAAGCAGGGATTGACGCAGACGGACATGAAGTCATGTTCGCTGGCTTCATCGCACAGTTTAGCGACGGCCGCTAGTGATGCATCTGGCTTTAACAAAGTGTGATCGATTAATTTGTTGTATTCCATGGTATTTCCTCCGAAGTTATTTTAACACGTTTAGGGCAAAGGGCTATTTGCTTTTTGCTTTGGCGGGTTTCTCGGCGGGCTTTTCTTCTTTGGCTTTGGCTTTCTTGGTTTCGAGCACCTTTTTGCCATCGTAATATCCGCATTCGGGGCAGATGTTATGGGCTTTAATCGTCGCTCCGCAGTTTTTGCAGGCGACCAAGCCTTCGACTTCAAGTTTTTGATGCGTGCGGCGCATTCTTTTTTTGGTTTTGGATGTTCTTCTGAATGGTACGGCCATAGTTTTTCTCCTTATGTAGGCTTGTTAATTATAATCTATTACTTATGTAAGTCAATAGGAAAGGGCGAAATTCTAAGCCTTTTTTAACTCTGAATTTTTCGGTCCGCGATATGTGATTGAGGAGACTTTTCCACTGAGGTTTTCTTGGCATTTGAGATGGACTTCAAGGTAGTTGGAAGTATGCCCGCGATAAGTCTGGTCGGCTTCATTAAAATCTTCGAAGAGAACATCCAGCGTTTTACCGTAGTAATTTTGCTCATAATCGCGGTGGAGTTCTTCCGATATTTTGAGCAGGGTATTCACCCGTTTCTTTTTGACCTCGCTCTCCACTTGATCGCTCATCTTGGCGGCCGCGGTATTCTCGCGTTTGGAAAAGGGGAAGACATGGAGCTCTGAAAAAGATATGGCGCGGATTAAGGCGACGGTCTCGTCGAATTCGGCGTCGGTCTCGCCGGGAAAACCGACGATGACATCAGTTGTTATCGCGATTCCGGGTCGCGCTTGGCGCACTTTTTCGACCGTCTTGACAAAGTCGCTTATTCGATAGCGGCGATTCATTCGTTTTAAGACCGTTTCCGAACCGCTTTGAAGCGGGATGTGAAGGTGGTCGGCGATGACAGAAGATGATGCTAAAAGAGCGATGAAATCATCATCGATTTCAGTCGCCTCAATCGAGCTGATGCGCAGGCGGTAAAGGCCAATGATTTCCTCGCATATTTCGCGGATTAAACGCGAGAAAGAATAATTCGCTAAATCCCTTCCGTAACCACCGGTGTGAATGCCGGTGATGACGATTTCTTGATAGCCGTTATCGACCAGCATCCTAATTTCTTTTTTGATTTCTTGCGGATCGCGGCTCCGCGATTTTCCGCGGACATAGGGAATGATGCAATATGAGCAAAAATTGTCGCATCCATCCTGAATCTTGACGAAAGCCCGCGATGTCATCGGCTGCATGAGAGTCGCGATTTCTTCATAATCGAACTGGCGCGGTTCGGCCTCGATAACAGCCCGTCTGAGCGGCTGTTTTTGTACTTCTTTGATTAATTGAACGACCTCTTTGCGATGGGAGGTGCCGAGGATCAAATCGGCGCCGCACTCCGCGATGATAGATGTTCCTTCCTCTTGCGCATAACAGCCCATCACGACGAGCAAAGCGCGCGGATAGGCAAGGCGGAATTTGCGAATGTGTTGGCGCGATTTTTTGGCGGCCGTACCGGTAACGGTACATGTGTTGATGACGACTAACTCGACTTCATCACCGCTTCTTGCTTCACGCCATCCCTGAGATAAAAAAAGTTCGCGGACGGCATCGCTTTCATAGGCATTAACCTTGCAACCAAGGGTAAAAAGAAGAAAGTTCATCACTTGATTTTCCGAATTAAGGACATGCGGAATTGGTAGTCTTTGCTGCGCAGGCGGCTGATCAGCTTTTCCGAGATAAGTTTCTTTTCGGCCAAAGCCGTGAGCATCGCCTCTTTATCGTGGGCGATATAGGCGGCGATGACGGGGCGAACGCGCTCGAGGAGATGGTGAAAATCGGGGTGGCGCAGCCCGCGATCAAAAAGAGCTAATTTATTGTCGAGACGACCTTGTTTATCAATAAAATAGATGGCTTGAAAATCGTAGTGAAAAACGGCCATGATATCGTCGTCGCTATATACTTTGACGAATTGGGTGAAGAGCGAATCAAAGAGGCTGAAATTATAAATTTCAAACGGGTCGACGACCAGCGTTTCGAACTCGTCGACCAATTTATCGTAAGGAGAGAGGAGCAACTTTTCAAACTCCTCAGAATAGATGCTGTTGATGACGCGGTTAAAAAGCGGGACATAGAGGCGTTTTTTTTGATCGGTGGCAAATGGCAAATCGATGATTTTTTCGCGGATAAAAGTGCGAAAGAAAGCCATGTCTTTTTCGCGTTTGATGACATCGTTATTGCTGACGGCAAAGCGCACCGCCGCCTCAATCGCTTTTTTGTTTTGCAAGGAGCGGATGATGATATTGGCGCGGATGATATCGAAATCGCTCGTGGCCTGAGCCAGGTGCTTGTACATCGGAAAGCGCTCGAGGATAATGCGATTTTTAAGGTAAAAAAGATTTTCCTCACTCTCGAGAAAACCCTGAAATTTTTGATTTAACTGAAGATCTTCGAAGATGTTCATATTAATTTTCCAAGAAGTTTGCGATTACGCTTAAAGCATATATCGAAGCCGTCTCGGCGCGCAAGATGCGCTGGCCGAGGGAGACGGGAATAAAGCCGAGGTTTTTAAGTTCGTCGACTTCCTCGCCGGCAAAACCGCCTTCGGGTCCGATGACGACGGCAACTCGCTCGCGTTTTTTAATCTGTTTGATGAGTTTATTAAAACCGCCAGTCGGTCCTGACTGCTGTTCATAGGCGACAAACTTGTGCTTGGCGGTAAGAGAATTGAGTTTCGAGATGCTGTCGACATAGCTGATGGTCGGAATATGAGTCCTTTGCGATTGCTCGGCCGCCTCTTTTAAAATCGCCCTAAAGCGCGTCAGTTTGGCGATGATATCCTTGTGATTAAAGCGGACGATTGTCCGCGAGGTGAGGAGCAAAACGATTTCATTTACTCCCAGTTCAGTCGCCTTTTGCAAGACGAGATTAATCTTATCGCCTTTTAAAGGCGCCATTACCAAAACGACATCGTTAGGCAGTTCCCTAGTTTCGTTTTTTGTGCCGATTACCTTCAAAAATAGCGGTTTAATTGTTTCAACTCTGACCAGATAGACGTGACCGTCGGCCACGACTTCGATTTCCGTGCCGATTTGGCAGCGCATCACCTTCGCTAAATGGAAAGCGTCACCCTCACCGAGGATGGCGCGACCTTCAAATACTTGTCCGAAATAGCGCTGCATCAGTGCATCAGCTCTCCGACTCCGTCTTTTAAATCTTCGCTAGTCAGATAATGAAAGGCGAAAATCATCTGAAACATGATCTGGACAAAAACAGGAATTAGGAAAGCCCAGATCGAACCGGGCAGGACAAAGAAAAACAAGAGCGAGCCGACGCCGCCGATTAAACAAAGAGAGAACAAGATAAAGAAGAGAGCCTGCTTTGGTTTTTTGACATAAAACGCGTGAATTCCCAAGAATCCAAACAAAGCGCATAAGGTAAATGCTCTTTTGCGAGAGCAGGCCCGGGGCAGTTCATCTTTTGGCACTCCCGCTCCGGAGATGACGCCGGTGATATCGACCGTTAAACTCTGGCTGCCTGGAATCGGATTAGGCGTGCCGCAAAAGGGACAAATATCTTTGTCTAGTCTTTCGATTTTACGATGGCATCCGCGACAATTTGGCATAGTTATAATTCAATTATGTAGTATACCACACAAAAGTAAAATGATTGCCGATAAATACAGAATATTTTTTTTCATGGGCTTATAGCCCGAATTGCCAAACTCAGATATTTTTAACGAGCAGATTCCCGCCGCTATCGACATCGAGGAGATAAGCTCGATGGGGCTCAATCGAGCCATCGATTAATTTGCGGGCAATCGCCGTCTCGATTTCTTTTTGGATGAAGCGTTTGAGGGGCCGGGCTCCGTATTCGAGCGAAAAGCTGCTGTCGAGGACATGGCGTTTAAGCGCTTCGCTGAAAGTGAGCTCGACATATTGCGATTTGAGATTTGTGGATAATTCGCCGAGCAGTTTATCAACGATTTTAATCTGCGTGTCTTTTGCGAGCGGAAGAAAGTAGACGAGCTCATCAATTCGGTTTAAAAATTCGGGTCTGAACGTCGACTTCACCAAGCTGTCGACCATCTCCGGTTTCCCGGCGATGAAATATTCGCTGCCGAGATTGCTCGTCATAATAATGACGGTGTTTTTAAAATTGACCGTCCGTCCCTGCGAGTCCGTCAAGCGTCCGTCATCGAGGACTTGCAGCAACAAGTTAAACACTTCGGGATGGGCTTTTTCAATTTCATCAAAGAGGATGATCGAGTAGGGGCTCCTCCGCACCTTTTCCGTCAGCTGGCCGCCTTCCTCATAGCCGACATATCCCGGCGGGGCGCCGATCAGACGCGAGACGGAGAATTTTTCCATGTACTCCGACATATCGATGCGGATGATGTGCGTTTCGCTGTCAAAAAGAGCCTCGGCGAGGCTGCGCGCCACTTCTGTTTTGCCGACACCCGTCGGTCCCAAAAAGAGGAACGAGCCGATCGGCCGGTTCGGATTAGCGATGCCCGCTCGCTGTCTTACGATGGCGTCGCTGACGAGGCCGATGGCCTGATCCTGACCGATTACCCGCTTTTTTAAAGTGTCTTTAAGTCCGAGAACCTTGTCGCGGTCCCCCTGCATCAGACGGCTGACGGGAATGTGGGTGTTCTTGGCGACGACTTTGGCCACTTCTTCTTCGGTGACGACTTCGGAGAGAAGATGGTCACCTTTATTAATCTTTTCCAGTTCAGCCACGCGCTTCTCCAAATCGGGAATGCGCTTATACTGGAGTTCGCTCGCCAGTTTGTAGTCGCCGCGATTAAAGGCCGTATCGAGTTCAAACTTGGCTCTTTCGAGTTGACTTTTGATGACTTTTATCGACTGGATTGCATCTTTTTCATCGTGCCACCGCTTGGCCAGATTTCGTTCCTCGGCATGAAGGCTTTCTAATTCTTCATTGAGCTTTTTGAATCGCTCGAGGCTGATGCTGTCTTTTTCTTTAGAAAGGGCGACTTTTTCGATTTCGAGCTGCCGAATCTTGCGCGTGATGGCATCGAGTTCGGCGGGCATGCTTTCGATTTCGACGCGGATTGAGGCGCACGCTTCATCGATTAAGTCGATCGCTTTATCGGGCAGAAAGCGATTGGTGATGTAGCGCGTGCTTAAAGTGACGGCGGCGACAATCGCTTGGTCGGTAATCTTGACNNGAAGGCTCTTCGACGAGAACGGTTTGAAAGCGGCGCTCCAGAGCCCGGTCTTTTTCGATGTACTGGCGGTATTCGTTGAGCGTCGTGGCGCCGATACAGTCGATTTCACCGCGGGCCAGCATGGGCTTTAACATATTGGAAGCATCGAGGGCCCCATCGCTTCTTCCGGCGCCGACAATGAGATGAATTTCATCGATGAAAAGGATTATTTTGCCTTCCGACTCTTTAATTTTATTTAAGACGGCTTTGAGGCGCTCTTCAAATTCGCCGCGGTATTTAGCCCCGGCCACCAAAGCCCCCATGTCCAACTCGTAAATATCTTTATCTTTTAAGGAGGCGGGAATGTCGGCTTTGATAATGCGCTGAGCAAGACCTTCTAAAATAGCCGTCTTGCCGACGCCGGGTTCGCCGAGCATGATGACGTTGTTTTTCGTTTTGCGCGACAGGATTTGTATGATTTTGCGAATCTCCTCATCGCGGCCGATGACGGGGTCGATCTTGCCGTCGCGGGCCTCCTCCGTAATTAGACGCCCGAACTTTTTTAGCACGTCGGGATCTTTGCCGTAATCAATTGGTCCTTCCATAATATCAACTCCTTTAATAATACATTATTAACAATTATATTATAAAAGATTATTAGCACTTGTCAAGTTAGAGTGCTAAAAGAAAAAGCAATCCTGTTGGATAAGACTGCTTTGAAGAGAAGGAATTTTTACTTTCCGGTTATTTGTTTTTCTTCGCCGTTGGATGCATTTTCAGCTTGATTCTCCGGTGCTGTGACCACGGCTTTTTTCTTCTTCTCGGGAATGACATAGCTAAGGATCATCGAGATGACGAACATATTGAGAATCGGACTGGCAAAAATGACCGACAAATATTCAAAACCAAAGGTGTCGAGAACGCGGTAAAAATCACCGACGAGAGTTATGCCGAAGCCAAGGGTGAGGGAGATCGCTAAGACGAGGATAGTTTTCGAATCAAAACCGATTTCGGCGACCATCTGCATGCCGATGACGGCGATCGAACCGAATAAGATGAGCATGCAGCCCCCGAGGACGGGCTCGGGAATCGTGATCAATAAGTTGGCAATCGGAGGAAAGAGGCTGGCGATGACTAAAAATAAAGCGCCGATAAAAATCGTGAACCGATTGACGACCTTCGTCTGGGCGACGATGCCGACATTTTGCGAAAAAGTCGTCAGCGGCAATGAACCAAACAAAGCTCCGACGATGCTGTTGGCGGCATCCGCCGTAATCGCGCCGGCAATTTCGCGGTCGCTCGGATCGCGGCCGAGACCCATGCGGGCCAATGTCGTCGTATCGCCGATACACTCGACCGATGAAGCGATATATGAAATGCTGACGATGAGAATCGGCACCAGCTCAAAGCGAAGCGAGGAAAAATCGATGAATGACGGAAGGGCGATGATGCCGCCGCTGCCGATCAAACTCAGATTGACCATGCCGGGAAATAGAAGGGCGACGAGATAGCCGACCGCCATCGCCACGAGAATGGCGAGGTTTTTCCAGACGCCTTTGATGAAGATATTCCAGGCGACGGCTGTCGATAAAGTGATGAAGGCGACGAGGGCATATTGCCACAGAAGCTCGTTGCTGGCCGCGCCGCTAAGAACTTGCGAAAGATAGTTTGATCCGCCGAAGAATTGAGCGCTACCAACCGATAAAAGCGAGAGGCCGATGGCCAAAACGACGGCGGCCGGAACGACCGGTCGTATCCATCTTCGCCAATATTTGGCAAATATGCCAAGGATGAGAATGATGAGTCCGCCGACGATCAAGGCGCCGAAGATCGATCCGGGATTTCCGATTGCGACCAGGGCGCTGACAAAGGTGAATGAAGTGCCGACGACAACCGGAAGCCTCGAGCCGAGCGTGACTTGAATAATCGTGCCGATGCCGGCCATGAAAATGGCGCCGCGGACGGCTTGGGCGGTCAGTTCGGGATCGCCGAAAAGGCCGAAGACGATGATGACGGGGGTGATGTTGGCGACGAACATCGAAAGAACGTGCTGCAAGCCAAAAGGTATCGCTTTTAGCAAGGGCACGCGGCCGTTGACACTGTAAAGATGTTCGGTTTTGGAATTCGCAAACATCACCGAAAACGAAGCAAAGAATCTCTTCATATTAGTAGTGATGTTTGTCTTCGATATTTTTATATTCTTCGAATAATTTCAGACATTGTTTGCGATCGAGCTCGATGACGATCTCGTCTTTTTTGCCGGATTCATTGATCTCATAAAACACTTTGTCGCGAAAGCCAATCTCTTCGGTATCGACGATGTTGCAGCCGAAGTATACTCTGGAAATATTAGCCCACAAAATGGCGCCGAGGCACATCGGGCACGGTTCGGCCGTCGTATATAGTTCGCATCCACTTAAGTCAAAGGTGCCGAGTTTCTTGCACGCCTTATGAATTGCCATCATCTCACCGTGGCAAGTCGGATCTTGATTCTTAATCACCTGGTTGTGGCCTTTGGCGACGACGACACCGTCTTTAACGATGACGCTGCCGAACGGTCCGCCGTGTCCGCTATGAATGCCTTTGCGGGCTTCGTTGATGGCCATCCTCATGAATTTGTTCATCTGTTTTCCTCACAATCAATCAATATATTAGCATAATGAATGTTATTTTCTATGAAAAAAGAGACTCTGACGAGCCTCTTGCTTCTGCTGAATGGCTTTACTTGGTGAAACTCTTGCGAAACTTCTGAAAGACATTTTCGCCGCTTCCTTCAAGGGAGCGGTAATTTTCCAGTAAATCCTTTTGCTTTTTACTGAGGTTTTTAGGCGTTTTGATGTCGAGGTGGATGAATTCATCACCCGGTGTCCCATTGCGCATATCTTTGATGCCTTTGCCTTTTAATTTTAAGATGTTATCGGGCTGCGTGCCGGCGGGAATTTTAACTTCGACATCGCCGTACACGGTCGGCACTTCGATGCTCGTCCCTAAGGCCGCATCGACAAAGCTGACGGGAATCGTGATATGGATGTTGTTGCCATCGCGTTTGAAATGCGGATGGGGATTGACGTTTATTTCGATGAATAAATCGCCGTTGGGGCCACCATTGTGCCCACGACCGCCGCGCCCCTGAATGCGAATCTGCTGCCCGGAGTTGATGCCGGGCGGGACACTTACATCGATATCGCGCTTTACGCGATTGTAACCTTTGCCGCCGCATGTCGAGCATTTATTATCGATGATTTTGCCGCTTCCGCCGCACACCTGACAAGTCGTCTGGCCTTCCATGATGCCGAACAGGGTGCGCTGCTGAGTGCGGACGTATCCTTTGCCATGACAGTTCGAACAAGTATGAATGTCTTTGGCGCTCTGAGCACCGCTGCCGCCGCATGTCGAGCACGTCTCGTCATAAGTGACGGGAATCGCGTACTTGCGGCCGTTGATGGCATCCATGAAATCGATGCGGATGCGCATCAGGTTATCATCGCCGCGACGCGGGGAATTTGGATCCACGCGCTGCCGCGTGCCACCGCCCATGAAGGAATTGAAGATGTCGCCGAGATTTATGTCGCCGAAACCAGCGCCCGAAAAGCCGGCACCCGAGAAGGGGTTGCCGCCCCCGGAAGTCCCTTGTTCAAAAGCGGCATGACCAAATTGGTCATAAGTCGCTCTTTTATTGTCGTCATAAAGAATATCGTAAGCTTCCTGAACTTCTTTAAACTTGGCTTCGGCTCCAGCTTCTTTGTTGATGTCCGGATGATATTTTTTCGCCAAGCGACGATAAGCGGACTTGATCTCATCTTTGCTCGCTCCCTTTTTAAGGCCGAGCACTTCATAGTAGTCGCGTTTCGTGGCCATAAGTCTCCTTTACTATTAAAGCGAAGGGGCAATTAGCCCCCACGCTCGCAAATGATGATTAGT
Organism: Caryophanales bacterium UBA1424; assembly: GCA_002329705.1. Taxonomy (GTDB): domain Bacteria; phylum Bacillota_I; class Bacilli_A; order RFN20; family CAG-826; genus UBA1424. Next base: position 11,924 of record DCUC01000034.1, on the reverse strand, counting down.
TTTTCTTTTCGGTGAAGTCGGCATCGATGACATCGTCACCGGCCTGCTCGCTGTTTTTGCCGTCGGAAGCTGGTTCCGGACCGGCTTCGGCATGCGGAGCCTTGGCGCCGGCATTAGCCATCATCGCCGCCGCCTGCTCGAGTTCGCCTAAGCGATTTCGGAGGGTGTCGATATCATTGGCGTCAAGAGCGGCTTTGAGCTCATCGCGGAGCTTGGTCGTCTGCTCTTTTTGAGCGGCTTCGAGGCTGTCGCCTTTTTCGGCGAGGGCTTGATCGATGCTCGCGATGTATTGTTCGGCTTTGTTTTTGACTTCAACTTCTTCTTTGCGCTTTTCATCGGCTTCGCGGTTTTCATCGGCTTCGCGAATCATGCGGTCGATGTCGGCTTTGGAAAGGCCGCTCGTGCCGGAGATGGTGATCTGCTGTTCTTTTTGCGAATCCAAGTCTTTGGCCGT
>DCUC01000034.1:7126-11379 GCA_002329705.1 Caryophanales bacterium UBA1424 | reverse complement strand
TTGTCGGCGGCCGTCGAGAAGATTTGCGATTTCGTCGTCGGAATCGTCGTATTGCGCGTGATGAGGGGCGTCATCACTTCGCCCAGGGTTTCGATACCGAGGGTCAACGGGGTGACATCGAGCAGGACGACGTCTTTGACGTCACCGGCGACGATGCCGCCTTGAATGGCCGCTCCGACCGAGACGGCCTCATCCGGGTTGATGGAGAGGTTCGGATTCTTGCCGGTTATTTTTTTGACGAGTTCCTGAACGGCGGGCATTCTGATCGAGCCGCCGATTAAGAGGACTTCGTCGATGTCATTAGCGGTTAACTTAGCATCGGCTAGAGCTCTTTTTAACGGAGCTTCAGTGCGCGCTAAGAGGTGTTTGGTCAAATCCTGAAACTTCGCTCTGGAGAGTTTGGTTTCAAAGTTGATCGGACCGGCGCTCGACATGCCGATGAAAGGCAATGAAATCGTCGTCTCCAGCGAGGCTGATAATTCGATTTTGGCTTTTTCGGCCGCTTCGACGAAACGCTGTTCCGCCATCTTATCGGTCAAATCGACATTGTGTGTGATTTTAATCTGCGCTTTGATCCAGTCGGCCAGGACTTTATCCCAGTCATCGCCGCCTAAGCGGTTGTCGCCGGATGTCGACACGACTTCAAAGGTGCCGTCGCCGATATCGAGAATTGAGACGTCGAAAGTGCCTCCGCCCAGGTCGTAGACGAGAATTTTTCCCGCCTTTTTCGTTTCAAGACCATAGGCTAGGGCTGCCGCCGTCGGCTCGTTGATGATGCGGACGACATCTAGACCGGCGATGACGCCGGCGTCCTTGGTCGCCTGACGCTGAGCGTCGTTAAAGTAGGCCGGGACGGTGATGACCGCTTTTTTAATTGCTTGTCCTACATTGTCCTCGGCGTATTTCTTCATGTAAGCGAGGACTTTGGCGCTGATTTCCTGCGGCGTAAAATCCTTTTTAATGCACTTGACATTAATCTTTTCTGATGTGCCCATCTTGCGTTTGATCGACAAGACGGTGTCGGGGTTCGTCACAGCCTGCCGCTTAGCGGCGTTGCCGACGATTTCTTCGCCGTTAGCTTTAAAAGCGACGGCTGAAGGCGTCGTGTTGGTGCCTTCGGGATTGGGAATGACTTTGACTTTTCCGTCGGCTTGTAAGTAGCTGACGACTGAGTTGGTGGTACCTAAGTCGATACCGAGAATAATTTCTTTTGCCATGTAATTTTCCTCCTATGATTAAGCGTCTTTTTTGACGCCATCTTCCTTATTCGTGGCTCCGTCTTCTTCTTTTTTGACTTCGGCAGCCTTAGCTTTGCTGACGATGACATTCGCCGGACGGATGAGGCGATCTTTTAATTTGTAGCCTTTATTGAGGACGCGGACGACCAAATTGGGCTGTCCTTCCCACTCTTCGGCTTCCATAGCGTGCATGGTGCGCACATCGAAGGGGTCTCCCTCTTTCGGCGCGATTTCTTTGACGCCTTCTTTTTCTAAGACGGCGAGAAGATTTTGATAGATGTACTGGAATCCGACCAGGTAATTTTTGATTTCGGGATTAGCCGGTTCCATCGCTAACGCGAAGTAGAAGCCGTCGAGAATCGGAAGCAGCTCGGCGACGAAGCCTTCGGCGCGGTATTTGAGCCCTTCTCCGAGTTCGCGCTCAAGCGCTTTTCTGAGGTTTTGGGTATCGGCATAGCCGCGGTAGTATTCGTTCTTCCAATGATTGGCGTCAGCCTTCCATTTTTCGATTTCCGCTTCCTTAACTTCTAATTTGTGGCGGAATGACCGCGGCTCTTTATCCTTGCCTTCTTCTTCGGCTTTGACGTCTTTTTTTTCTTCCGGTTTTAATTCTTTTTCCATTTATCGTCTTCCTCCTTTGCCGGTGCTGGCTCCTTTATATCTTGTTCCTCGAAATGCTTTTCAATCGAAGCGACAACATATTCGAGATAATTGATGACCTTCGCGTAGTCCATGCGCCGCGGGCCGACGATGGCGATACTGCCTTCTTTCTGGCCGGGAACTTTGAGTTTGGCCGAGACGACCGCCACGTCTTCGAGATCGTTATCATCTTCGCCGATGCGAATCGTCATCTCGCTGTCGCCTTGCTCGGCGATGTCCCTGAGCATTTCGGGGGAGCTGAGCATCTGCATCATCTTTTTTAATTTATTAATATCTTTTGAGTATTCAGGTTGATCGAGCAGGCGGTCGCGGCCGTATAGACTCAAGCGGTCGGAAGCGAAGCGCAGGAAGGTCTCGAGCATCGCTTGATATAAAATATCATGCCCGACGATCAAATCGCTGATTAACGGCTTAATAGCCTGCATTTTGATGACTAATTCAGAGATCGGTGTCCCGGCGAGACGGTCATTGAGAAGCTTGACGCATGATTGGACATCTTCGAGTTTAATCTTTTCGCCGACATTGAAGGTCTTGTTTTCGACATAGCCGGTATCGGTGACGAACACCGCCGTCGCCGAGCGCTCACCGATTGGGATAATCTGTAAGTTGACAAGCTTTTCCTCTTGGGCATTGGGACCTAAGACGACGCTGACGAGATTAGTCATGTGCGACAAGATCTCGCACGATTCCTTTATCACCTCTTCGGCGGACTGGACTTTATGATCCAAAACGGTTTGAATGCGATGTTTGATTTCCTCATCAAGCGAGCTTTCACGCAAATTATCGACATAATAGCGATAGCCTTTGCTGGAAGGCACGCGACCGCTTGAAGTGTGGGTTTTTTCGATAAAACCGTCGACCTCTAAAGCGTTCATCTCGTTGCGGATGGTCGCCGACGAATATTCTAAATGGTATTCATCGAGCAGCGTCTGACTTCCGACGGGCTGAGCCGTCTTGATGAAGTGATCGACAATCAGTTTTAATATTTTATCGCGGCGGTTCATTGTTTTTTCCTTGATTAGCACTTTTGTAGCCTGAGTGCTAACTATATTATAAAGAGTCTTTTGGCACTGTCAAGTAATAAGTGCTAAAATTGAGCAAAAAGAAAACCACACAAGTGTGGTTAATAGTGAAATTAGTTATTAGCGATGGCGATAATCGACGACGACCGTTTCCGTGATGCGATCAAAGATAGTCCGTTCGGTGTGAATCGCCAACATGTAGACGGCATTGGCGAGAACCATCGGCAAGACCCCGATCGTCACCCCGCGGAGAAATGCATCGCGGGCGGTTAAGGGAATGCGGTTGGGATGCATGATTTTAATGCCCATGATCAGCGATCCGAAAGTGAAACCTTTGGAGATGATGATAAAGAAGAAAGAGAAGATGATAAATAAGAGATAAGAGGCGATTTCAACACCGAGGAAATAGAAATAAAGAGGCAGATCGAAATTAGGCGGGAGACGCAAATAGACGACGATGGCGGCGGCCAGAGGGGGCGCGAAAGCCAAAATAAGGTCGATCAGGTAGGCGATAATGCGTTTTTCGTAACGGGCGATTTCCATAACTATATTATTGTAAGCAAAATTCGATCCAAAATCATCAATCCGTCATCAGAAAGGCGAATTTGCTCCTCCGATTTTATCATCAATCCGTTCTTGATGGCATCCTGCAAAAGATAAAGACGAGCATTTAACATTTCCTCTCCATATCTCTTAATATAATCTTTTATGGCAAATCCGGATTCTAATCGTAGATTAAGCATCCAGAAATATTTTTCGTCATCTTCAAGTGTGAGGTGTTCTTCGCTCTGACGATATGCCCCGGCGAGATATTTGCTCAGATTCCGCGTATTGTCGTAGCGCACTCCGCCGACAAAGCCCGAGGCTCCGAGACCGACGCCGTAGTATTCTTCATTATGCCAGTAGGTTTGATTATGCAGCGAGAAAAAGCCCGGCCTGGCAAAATTGGACACCTCGTAACGGTTATAACCCTTCTTGCGCAGCTCGCGAAGGATAATGTCGTAATGATCGCGCGATAAGTCTTCGTCTTGCTCAGCTATCCCTTTTAAGAAGAAAATCGTCCCGGGATGAACGGTGAGCGAATAGATTGAAAGATGCTCCGGATGTAAAGCAAGAAGGCGTTTAAGATCGAGCTTCAAAATATTTTCGCTTTGCGAAGGCACACCGTATATCAAATCGAGGTTAATATTATTAAAACCGACTGCGCGTGCGAGTTTGACTATTTTTTTAACATCTTCAAAACTGTGCTTTCGGTTCAGGCTCGCGAGGATTTGATCGTCGGTCGACTGGACGCCGATCGAGAGGCGGTTCACGCCGCGATGTTTCATGATCA
>DCUC01000034.1:0-7102 GCA_002329705.1 Caryophanales bacterium UBA1424 | reverse complement strand
TCAAATAATGCATCAGGTAAAGCGCTCGGCGTGCCCCCGCCGACATAAATCGTCGCGACTTTATCGATGTGATACGAGTCGAGCTCTTTACACAGCTGGTCGAGATAAGAAAAAGCCATTTTCTCATCATAGAGCAACTTCGGAAAGTCGCAGTAATGACAAAGATGATGGCAAAAAGGGATGTGGATATAGAGGGAATTAGCCTTGGGGCTTATCTTTGTCGGCATCGGGTTCTTTCTCGTGTTTGGCTTTAGCCATTTCCTCTTGAATCTTTTCATCTTCAATCGGTTCAAGAACGCGCTTTAATTCTTCCTCAATCGCTTTTTCCTCGTCGATGGGCTGATCATCTTTACTTTGTAAACCTTTGATGTGCCTCTTGGCAAAGATGACGCCGAGGACGACGAGTCCAAAAAAGCCCAGGAGGGAGAAGAGGATGACCGGAGTTTCCCATCCGGCAGATGCTAAGACGACGAATAATGATTCCATAGTTGATGCCTCAATTTACTTTTTTATCGGAGTGTAGACGAACTTATTTTTGACATTCTCACGACGATAATAACCGAGTTGAGCCAAATTGTCCATCGAAGTTCGCGCCGTCTCATAGACGACATCCATCTCTTTTTTATACATCGAAATCGTGTAGTACTTACCGAGGGTGCGATGGCGAGCGTAGAATTCAGCTTGTTTGGGCCGTAGCAACGGATTTGATTCAAGGAGATTTTTGATGATGCTTTTGACATCTTCTTCCCTTGGAAGTTCGAGGGGTTGCGGCACGGCGACAACTTCGGCAGGGCGGACTTTTTCGCCTTTCGACGCCACCGCCGGCTCTTCTTTAACGACCGCTTTCGGTTCCGGTTTGGGCTCGCTTGCCGGTTTGGCGGCGGGAAGTTCGCTGCCGAGGGAGCGAAATTCTTTTTTGACTTCCGTCATCTTGACTTGCGTGATCAAGTCTAAAAAATTCTGAACCTCGTTTAATACGAGATCGATAACCGCTAATAAAGCGTAAGTCAAATCGTTAGTTTTCTGCACCTCGAGAAAAATCTTGCGGAAGTTTTCATTGCGCATGGCGAAGAGGGCCTCGAGAGGAAGAAAGGCGCTGACATCGCCGATATCGTTGTGAGCCAAGATGCTCTTGGCGAGGATGATGGCGACTTCCTCATTGTGATTTTCGAAAGGTTTGACATAGTCAATAAAATAGTATGCCGCCACGGCTTTGACGACGAAGCTAATCTCGCTATTATTAATAAAATCGAAGAGATCGTTCATCAAAAATTCAATCGTCGCCGCCGGCGCAAAATCATATTCTTTGCCGATGACAGTCTGATATGGACGGGCATAGTCTTTTTCGCGGTAGAAGCTGACGAGTTCATCCTCGCCCTTGAAACGCGCTAAAAAATCGGCGAGAAAATTATCATCGATCGGATCGTGATGATATTGTTCGAAATGCCGTAAAGTCTTGTAATAATCGACGAGGCCTTGATGGGCAGAATTGAAATTCTGATCGGTGACGATGGCCATGATATCGACATCGGTGGCCACGATATTGTTCTTCTGGGCGAGGTAGGCGAGAATCTTGCGGTAGCTCTCCTTTTGAATCGCCACCCGCTCGGAGTCGTTGCGGTCGAGCTGACTGAACTGGCTCATGGCGCGAGCGAATTTTCGCTCCAAACCCGTAATTTTATCAGTGATGTTCGGCGTGAAAGTCACGCGAAAGGGACGCTTTGCTATATCTCTAAGAGATAAGATGCGGCTGAAGCGGCTGCGATACTCTTCGATGTTGCGCCATATAGAATCGATGAGGCTGGTGTTTAAAGCGCGCATGACATCGCTGCGCGTCGCATATGTCTCGTCGGTGAAGCGGACGGATAAATCTGAGTTTGCCATAATGTTGTCCTCGCCTTTATCTTATAAGGACGAGCAAAAATGTTCAAGAAAATTCACTAAATATATACTAAACTTATGCTAAATTATTCGTCATCTATAGATAATATCGTCATAAACGCTTCTTGCGGAACTTCGACACTACCGATTGTCTTCATCCGTTTCTTGCCTTCTTTTTGCTTGTCGAGAAGCTTGCGCTTGCGGCTGATATCACCGCCGTAACACTTGGCTAAAACATCTTTGCGGACGGCTTTGACATCGGCGCGGGCGATGACTTTGCCGTTGATGGCGGCCTGCACCGGAATTTCGAATTGCTGGCGCGGGATGATGCCCTTAAGCTTGCGCACGATCGAGTTGCCGCGGTTAAAAGCCGAATCGCGATGGATGATGCTTGATAAAGCATCGACGACATTGCCGTTTAGCAAAATGTCCAATTTGACAAGGCGCGAGGCTTTGTAGTCGCTGAGGCTGTAGTCAAATGATGCATAACCGCGCGTAAAGCTTTTTAACTTATCAAAGAAATTATAAATAATTTCGAGCAACGGAAGTTCGTAGTTGAGAATCATGCGCGTGTCGTCGAAGTATTCGAGGTCGATATATATGCCGCGCTTTTCCTGGCAGAGTTCCATGATCGGACCGATATACTCTTTCGGCGTCATAATCGCGGCTTTGACATATGGTTCCTCGATCGATTCGATTAAAGTCGGTTCCGGGAGCTTTGAGGGGTTGTCGAGGGTGATGGTCGAACCATCGGTCAGATTGATGCGATAGACGACGCTGGGGGCCGTTAAAATGAGATTTAGGCCATATTCGCGCTCGAGCCGCTCCTGAACGACATCCATGTGCAGAAGTCCGAGGAAGCCGCAGCGAAAGCCGAAGCCGAGGGCTTGTGAGGTTTCCGGTTCAAAGATTAACGATGAATCGTTAAGCGCTAATTTTTCTAAGGCATCCTTTAAATCGAGATACATTTTGCTGTCGACCGGATAAAGACCGCAGAAAACCATTGAGTTGATGCGCCGGTAGCCCGGCAAAGCTTCTTTGGCCGGATTATCGACGAGAGTGATCGTGTCGCCGGGGAAAATATCTTTGATGTCTTTGATCTGGGCGGCGATATAACCGACTTGGCCGGTCATCAGTTTTTCGCACTTTACTTCGTAAGGAGCGTGGAATCCCACCTCGGTGACCAAATAGTCCTTTGCCGTCGACATCAAGCGAATGCGATCGCCGGCTCTGACTTGTCCGTTTTTAATGCGAACGAGAGCGATGACACCGCGATATGAATCGTAGTAAGAATCGAAGATGAGAGCCTGAAGAGGAGCGCTGTTATCGCCGCCGGGAGATGGAATGTGCTTGACGATGGCCTCGAGGACGCCTTTGATGCCCTGACCGGTCTTGGCCGAGATTAATAAGGCTTCTTCGACGGGAATGCCAATTCGATTCTTGATTTCATCAAGGGCGACTTCTGGCATGGCGCTGGGAAGGTCGATTTTGTTGATGACGGGAACGATGGTCAGATCGTTATCGACGGCCAGATAAACGTTGGCGAGCGTCTGCGCTTCGACGCCCTGCGTCGCATCGACGACTAAAAGGCAGCCTTCGCACGCCGCTAAAGAACGAGATACTTCGTACGTGAAGTCGACATGCCCGGGCGTGTCGATGAGATTGAAATCATAAGTGATGCCATCATCGGCTTTGTATTTGAGCGAGACGGCGTTTAATTTAATTGTGATGCCGCGCTCGCGCTCAAGGTCCATATTGTCGAGGAGCTGCTCTTTCATCTGCCGTTTCTCAACTGTGTTGGTCAATTCCAAAATGCGATCGGCGAGGGTCGATTTCCCGTGGTCGATGTGGGCGATGATGGAGAAGTTGCGAATGCGGCTTTGATCGTAGGTCATAATTTTATCTTCCGTGATATTATAGCAAGAAGTTTTAAAACTTCATGCTTTTTTCCAAAAAGAAGCGATGCTTAAAGCCATATCTTCCGGTGATATCACGACATCGTAATGCGACCATTCGTGTTTAAATAAGTCGCGATAGCGGGCGTTGAGGAAACGGTCGTCGATCAAAAGAGCCATCCCCCGGTCTTTTTCGCTGCGGATGACGCGGCCCACCGCCTGCATGACGCGGTTCATGCCGGGGTTGACATAGGCATATTCGTAGCCCTTTTGCCCGCGCTTATCGAAATAGTCGCGGATCAGATCGCGCTCAAAGCCGATCTGCGGCAAGCCGACCCCGATGACGGCGACGCCGATCAGCCGGTCTTCGACCAAGTCGATGCCCTCGCCGAAAACGCCCCCGACGACGACGATGCCGATTGTCGTCTTGCTCGGATTTAGCTGAAAGCGCTCGAGGAATCTTTCTTTATCGAGGTCATCCATCTCGCGAAGCTGGACAAAGACATCATAATCATCGGGAAAGTTTAAATGCTCGACCAACTCAGCCAAATAGGCGTGGCTGGGTGCGTAAATCAGATAGTTGCCCATTTTGTGAGAGACGAAATTTTCGATGTATTCGGCCACCACTTTATAAGTATCGGCCCGATTCTTATATTTGATGGATACCGTCGGAGCGATCATCAAGAGGAGGTTATCAGCCTCAAAAGGCGAAGGAAGAAGCAGGACCGGATCTTCCTTGCGACCACCGATGACATCGACATAGTATTCATGGGGTGATAAGGTCGCCGAAAAGAGGATGCGCCCTTTGACCTGCCCTAAACTGCGCGCCAGATGGCGGCTGGGATCCAGGCAGAAAATGCTAATCTTAACGATTTTATCGTTAGTGTTTGTGACATAGAGGGTAAAACTATCATCGACGAATTCGTAAATTTTTAGAAAGCGGTTGATATCGAGGAAAAACTGCCGGAAATCCTCGTCGACATAATCGTGATGATTGCGGTTGATATCCTGCGTGGCGAGGAGATAAGCCTCCATCGCCCGGATAATCTTGGCATCGAAGTTAGCTAGCACCGTCTCGCCGATCGGGCTATTTTCTTTTAATTCATTGAAGAGTTTGGCGATGCGCTTGCTGGCGTTTTTATATTTTTTATGATCGAGTTTACGAACCGCTTTGCGGGCTTTTTCAAAAGAGGCTGAATCAAGGGAGGCGCTATACATATCGCGGCCGCGGTCGACGAGATTGTGAGCTTCATCAATAAGCGCGAGCATGCGTGAGGCGTCGTTATCGAAGTAGCGGCGAAAATAGACGAGAGGATCGAACAGATAGTTGTAATCGCAGATGATGACGTCGACATAGAGCGAGAGGTCGAGCTGCAATTCGAAAGGGCAGATGTGATGAGCGGCGGCAATCCGGCTCACCCTTGATGAATCAAAGGCATCGTAGCGGGCCAGCGACTTCGTCAGAACATCGCGTATTTTTGTGTAGTAATCCTTGGCAAAAGGGCACTCATCGGGATTGCAGGCTTTGCCTGGGCAAAAGCATATTTTGTCTTTGGCCGTGACGAGCACTTCGCTCAGTTTGACGCCTTTTGATTTCATCAGTTCGACAGCTTGTAAGGCCGCTTCCTTGCCGGAGTTTTTAGCCGTCAGATAAAAGATTTTCTCATTGACGCCATCGCTAAATGAACGGACGAAAGGATAAAGTGTCGAAATCGTCTTGCCGATACCGGTTGGAGCCTCGGCGAAGAGAGTGCCGCCGTTCTTGGCGATGCCATAGGCATATTTGGCCAGTTCCCTCTGCCCCTTGCGAAAGTTTAAAAAGGGGAAACTGAGCGTGCCGGCTGTCTCATTGCGCTTTTCGATGCGGCGCATGATAATCGCATAAAAAGCCAGGTATGATTCGAGATAAGAAGCGACTTTTTCTTCGAGTTCGGCCCGGCTGAAAACATAGTTTTTGATTAGCTTTTCATCTTTGCTTTGATGAATATAAGTAAGGCGCACGCCGACTCTATCAAGATTTTTTTCTAGGGCGTACATCAGGGCATAGCACTGCGCCTGCCCGACGTGCCAGGCCTCTTGCGAGGCGTGATAATCCTCGAGTTCCACCACCGTCGATTTAATCTCATCAATGATGGCAAAAGCGCCGTCGATGATGATGCCGTCAGCCCGGCCTTCGAGGAAAATAGTGTAACCGCTGTTGTAAAAGGTGCCGCCCAGCAGGTATTCCGATAGATAATTTACGCCTTGTTTGCTCTGATAAAAGGCGTGAATGCGCGTGCCTTCATTCATCGAGCTGCGATTGAAGATGCGGTTGTCGATATCGCCGGTCCGCAAGACAAAATCAACTAGTTGATGGACGGAAAGCTTGAGGCGATTATCCATATTAACTTAAAACTGACCCGATAAGATTTTTCTGGCCGTTAATAAAATCCTTGTATTTCAGTCGCTTGCGCCCTTCAAGCTGGACGTCGAGCAAAGCGATCTGCCCATCGTGAAGCTGAACGATGACGCCACCTCTAGTGTCGACAATCGCGCCGAGTTCGCCGCCGACATCCGATGAATGATAAGCGGCTTGGTATATTTTTAACTTTTGTCCATCGAGCAGAAGAAAGGCGCCCGGCGCTTCGCTTAAAGCGCGAATGTAATTAACCATATTCAAGACTGAGAGATTAAGGTCAATTTTCTCGTCTTCAGGTTTAATTTTATTGGCAAATGTCACCAGGGTCTCATCTTGCACCTCGCCAGGGAGTTGACCGACGAGATAAACCGGCAATTTTTCGCGAATCAAATGCGCGGCTGCCTCAGCCATTTTTAATGATAGAGCCGAGTAATTATCATCGGGCAAAATTTCAACATACGCTTTAGCGTACATCTTACCAGCGTCCATCTTGTCAATCATCTCCATCAAGGTGATGCCGGTCTTGGTTTCACCGGCCATAATCGCTCTTTGAATGGGGGCCGCGCCGCGATATTTAGGCAGGATTGAACCATGGAGATTTAGACAGCCCAAACGCGGAATATCAAGCAATCCCTGCGGAACGATCTGGCCATAGGCAAAGGTGAGGATTAAATCGGGTTTTAACGCTTTGACAAATTCGTAGTCGAGGCGGATTTTCTCGGGCTGAAAGACGGGAATGCCGTATTTCTCGGCGACGATTTTTGTCGGGACTTTCGTCAAGATGTTTTTGCGACCCTGCGGCGAATCGCTCTGGGCGATCAAACCGACAAAATGATAGCCGTCCTGAATCATGCTTTCAAAGACGAAGGCGGCGATTTCGGGCGTCCCCATAAATATCAGTCGGTAATCTTTTTTATTCATGAAAGCA
>DCUC01000008.1 GCA_002329705.1 Caryophanales bacterium UBA1424 | reverse complement strand
CGAGATTATTGCGCATCGTCACATAGCGGTAGTCTTCTGGTTTGTTCCAGTTGCGCTTAAATAAGTAAGTCGAGAGTCTAAGACCCCAAATCGTCACCGCAACCGCAACCACGATCGCGGGAATGCTCGGCCACGCCATGTTGACGAGGGAGGTGATGACTAACGCCGACCAGGCGCTGATGACAAAACTGGCTCCCCAGACGATATCGATGTAGCCATAATTCTTTTTGGCTTCGGCGACAAAATAAGTAATTGTAAAAAACAAGATGACGAGAACAGGGGGCAGGACATATCCGAGAATAGCCATTATTTAAACCCCCATCAAGACGGCGAGATAGTAGACGGAAATCGACGTCGCGGTCGAAAGAAAACTACCCCATGCGATATCCGCTAAGGTGACATTTAAAGGCCACTTCTTTAGCGTTGCGAAATTCGTGAGATCATAAGTTGAATAGGTGACGAGACCAAAGACCGCACCGTAAATCAGAGCGTATGACCAGCCGCGTCCGCCGACATAAGCAGGACCGATGACAAACAAAGTAATACCGACAATAAAAATCAAGTAGAAGATTATCGCCGGGGCATAGTTGACTTTCTCCGCCATCAGATGACCGAGATTTTTCTTATAGAAACGCGGCGATATTTTAATAAGCCATACTAAATCAAAGACTAAAAAGACCACAAACGTCAAGGCAATCAGTATTAAATATTTTACGAAAACCATTGTGAAGTCCTCCATATTAAATATTACAGGTGTCATAGTCTGAAAGATAGATGAACGCTCATCTTTTTTTGCTTTCTAGTAATTATTAATAATTGCTATACTGCTTATATGACCAAGCCGAAAAAGAGAGTTATCACCACTCCCGGAATTATCTATCTGTCCCTTTTCGTCGCTTTTGCGACCGTCATTCTTGTCTTCTCCGCTTTTAGCGGCGAGATCTCCTCTTCGCAAAGCAACTTTGTCGTCGATATTCTAAATAGCATCCTCCGCTTTTTCGGCGTCATTCTCAATGAGAGTCAACTTGATACTTTTGCCTTTTTTGTCCGGAAAATCATCGGTCATTTTCTCATCTTTTTGCTCGATGGTATATTTGCCTATTTAATGCTCATCAACTTATCCATTATGAAGAAGAAGTGGTTGCCGGTTATTCTTGCCATCTCCTTGATGATCATGATCGCCGGAGCCTCGGAGCTGATTCAGCTCTTTACCAGCGGGCGAAGCGGTAACTTCTACGATGTCGGCATCGATCTCTCCGGGGCTATGCTCGGTGTCGCAACCGCTTTTCTAGTCACGCTGTCCAGAAAAGAAAAAGCAGAGCATAGCTCCGCTTCTTAAACTTATTTTGGAGCTGTAAAATCCAAGGTGTGATGTTTTGTATCGTCCCACGCTAGAGTTAATAGAGCCCTTATTTTTTCTTTATTTATCAAATAGGCCGGCGATTTCTTTTAGAAAGGCAACGCGGCTTTCCTGCCCGCCTGAAAAGACCATGTCTTTGTTTATCCAGACATTGTTTTTAACGCCGATGCTTTGCAAGATAATTTTTAAGAAGATGCTGTCAATCGGATTGCCGAGGTGCTCTTTGTAAACGAAGGTCGGTGTTTCCGAAGTCGTGATGACATAGCCTTTTTTGATGTGGGTCAGCTTTCCGATTAAGCCGGATGCACCTTGCTCATAGGCAAAACCCTTGAGCATGACTTTGTCGATAAAACCCTTGAGGATGGCCGGGCTGTCGCCCCACCAGATCGGAAAGATGACGACCAATTCGTCGGTGTCGGCGAGCATCTTTTGATACTTTCCGACTAATGGATCGGAGAATTGGCCTCTTGAGAAAAGGGCTAATTCCTTTTCGGTCATGACAGGATTAAACCCGTCTTTATTCAAATCTATAATTTGATATGATTTGTTCAAGTTCGCAAGTTTGCCGGTGACGGTATCAAGGATCGCTTTGTTAAAACTGCCGTGCCAGGGGTGGGCGAGGAGGATGGTTGTGTTCATAAATAGAGTTCCTTTACTGCGCGAGAGGGGAGGGGCGCAGCAATATCTTATCTAATTGACTATCGGCCTATCAACTGAAACGATAAAGCGGGCCAGTGATTCTAAAGCATTGTTCTGAGCGTCAACGATTTTTTCGATGTCTTCTTCGCTCTTGTTGGCGGCGCGCAAGGCCTTGTTAGCATATTCGGTCGCATGCAATGCATGCTCTTTGACGTGGGCGGTCGCGATGATGTGTCCGTATGCCCTCAGTAAATTGACGCGGACGGGATCGTTTTCGTGACGGGCGAGTTCGTGCATCTTGAGGGCCTGATTGCGCATGTGCGGCACTTTGTGAAATCCGGTCAGAAAGCGATTCGTTTCGATGACCATCAGGCGGTACTGCTCGTCATTTGTGACGTTGATGTTTAAAACATCAAGCACTTCGCGGACATTGCGAAGAGCCCATTTCATCATCTCGCGATTGGAAAGCGATTCGGTATATTTTATCAATTGGACAATCGTGCTGGAGGGCATCTTATTCACCTTCTTTAATTTTGCGTTTTAATGCAAATTTCTTGGCTTTTTTGTCGAGATCTTTTTCTCTTGTGAAATAGTTGGACATCAAGTATTTGGCGAGTTCGACGAAGGTTTTGCGAATGAGTTTTTTCGTCTCGCTGTCCGACTCTTTGTACTCGCCGTACATCGCCTTGATGTTGCCGGACAAATTGCTGGAGAAAGCGCTGAGGGTCGTGCACTCCGAGGCCTGGAGCATATCAAAGAAGTTGTCGATGATAATCTGGCGGTCATGGACGTTAAAACTGTAGAGCCAGGCATAGAGGGAATTCTTAATCTTTTTTGACGATTTGCTGAGCGACATCTCGTGAACGAGATCGCTCGTCTCGCTGTCGATGTGCCAGTTATACATCTTGTGCTGAGCAAAGAGGGTTCCTTCGGATTTGACGATGTGATAGTAGTCGTTGGTCTGAAGAATCATGCCGATGATGCTCTCTTCGGGAACGATTTTGATGACCTTGGGTAGCAAGTCAATATAATCGGCAGAAGCCGTGATGTTTTCGCGAAAATCGGGACCGTCGAGATTGTAGATGCTGACGATGCGCTTTTTGACGGCTTTACTCTGTTTCATCGCCGCATAAAAAGCCAAATTTCCGCCCTTGGAATGCCCGGTGATCAGAATTCGGGCAAAACGATATTTCTTTGCGATTGCTTTAACATAGTTAACCGCTTTCGTCTGCGCGGGAATTTCGTCGAGGAAGACCATATTAAAATCTTCCTTCCAGCCGTTGATCGTGTCGTCCGTGCCGCGAAAGGCGATGACGATAAAGCGGGGGCTGATAAGAAAGGTGGTCGCCGAAAACTGGAGTTCGAATAGCAAGTTTGTCTCGGCGACATGCCTGCAAACTTTAATGTGCTGATAGCGAAGGCTTTTAGCCGCGCACCGCAAGAGGTCTTCATTCTCCTCTTTCATGTGGCTGGGGCGGGCGGCTTCTTTCGCCTTTTCGGCTGTAAATTCTAATTTAATCCCGTTTTTATAGGGGCTGTAATCAAGATAGGAAAGCTGGGCGAACACCAGAGCATCGACATCGCGAAAAGTGCCGAGTTTTAACTTGGCGTTTTCTTTGCGGACATAGTCGGTGAGATGGATGATGGCCATAGATTTGATGCGACGCTCAAATATAAATTTGAAGGTCTATTAATAATGGTATGGATTATCGGCGCGCAATTCAATCCTTACGGATACAAAAAAGCCACTTATTTGTCGCAAGTGGCTTTTTAAAGCAATAATCGTTTAGATAAAGAGGGTGACGCCGGCTTTTTCCGATTCCGCAAGATAAGTGGCCACTCCCGCGTATTCGATGCCGTCGATGAGCTCTTCTCTGTGAATGCCCATCACATCCATGCTCATCGTGCAGGCGATGAATTTGACGCCCGCCGCTTTCGCCTGGGCGATCAGGGTTTCCAGAGAATCGACATTTTTCTTTTTCATGACCGACTTCATCATCTTGGCGCCCATGCCGCCGAAGTTCATCTTTGAAATCGGCATTTTTTTCGCGCCGCGCGGCATCATCGCGCCAAACATCTTCTCGATAAAGGACTTTTTAACTTTGACTTTCTGATCTTTGCGTAGCAAGTTTAGACCCCAGAACGTGCAGAAAATAGTGACATTTTTGCCCATTGAACGGCTGCCTTGACCGATGATCATGGCGGCCATGGCTTTGTCCATCTCGCCGCTGAATAAGACGATGGTCGTATTTTCGTTTTCGACGGCTTTTTGGACCGGTTTGAGTGAGCCTTTGCGAATGACGGCCGTATAGCCTTCTTTCGTCGCTTCCTTTTTCAGTAAGGTGTTGCCGGTCGCGACCGTCCACTTTTCGACATCGCTGAAGTAGCCGCTGTCGGTGGCGATGATCTTGACGATTTCGCCGTCTTTTAATTTTTCGACGGCTTTGTAAGTCTGCATGATCGGGCCCGGGCATTGGAGGCCGCAGGCATCGATGAAGATTTTTATTTCATCCTCGCGGTAATCAGTGCTGTTCACCGCCGTTTTTTCTTCGATCACGCGGTGTTCGGGATTATGCAGTTCTTCGTCGTGATTTTTCTGATGGAGAGCTTTGTAAATCTTATAGCCGCCGAGGAGGTTATGGACGTTTGTATAGCCGTGGTTGACGAGGACTTTGATAAAGAGGTAAGCCGTGTGACCGACATTGCAGTAGACGATGATCGGAGCGTCTTTTTCTTTGGGTAATTTATCAAGATTGCGGCGCACTCCATAGTAGGGAATGTTGACCGAATCCTGAATGTGACCGATGCTGTACTCTAAAGGAGTACGGGCATCAATCAAGAGTGCTTTTTTTTTACGAAATTCGTCGAGTTCGTTTTGATTAACGACGCCGAATTCTTTCTGCATCATGTTGCTGCCGACATAACCGACGATATTGACCGGATCCTTTGAAGAGCCAAAGGGCGGAGCATAAGCGAGTTCAAGATCCGGCAAATCAAAGATGGTCAAACCGCCTTTGATAGCTGTGGCGATGACGTCAATGCGCTTATCGGTGCCGTCTTGGCCGACGGCCTGAGCACCGAGAATCTTGCCGCTTTCGGGGCTGAATAAAAGTTTAATGACGATGTCACTTGCGCCGGGATAATAGCCGGCGTGATTGGAGCGGGTAACCATCACCGCGCGAAAAGCGACGCCTTTTCGCTCCAGGGTTTTCTGATTGTTGCCAGTGCTGGCGGCGGTCAAAGAGAATACTTTGACGATTGAGGTGCCGAGGCTGCCGTTAAATCTGACATCCCAACCATTCATATGGTCGGCGACCAAACGACCCTGGCGGTTGGCCGGCCAGGCGAGGGGAACGGCGGTCGGAGTGCCATCGATGAAGTCTTTGACTTCGATGGCGTCGCCGGCCGCATAGACATCAGGGATGACTTCGCCGCTTTTCGCATCGATGGTCTGCAGGTGCTCATTAGTGACGATATGACCTTTGGGTCCGACTTTGAGCCCTCCGGAGATGGCGAGGCGCGATTCGGGCCGAACGCCGACAGCCATGATTATCAAGTCGGTTTTCAAGACTATTCCGCTTTTTAAGACGGCGGTTTTACCATTATCTTTTATTTCCGCGACCGAATCTTTTAGATATACTTTTACGCCGTTTGTCTCGAGTTCGTTCTGAGCCATTTTGGCCATCTCGAAATCAAGAGGGGGCAGGATTTGATCGGCGAGATCGACAATCGTCGCCTTAATGCCGCGTTCAACGAGATTTTCGGCGAGTTCGACGCCGATAAAACCACCGCCGATGACGACGGCTGATTCAACTTTTTCTTTCGTGATAAAATTAAAGAGTTTGTCGGTGTCCACCAAGTTTCTCATAGAGAAAACATTGTGGGCTTTTTCAATGCCAGGAATCGGAAGCCAAATCGGCGCGGCTCCGGGCGAAAGCAATAGCTTGTCGTAGGTTTCTTCATAAGTGCGTCCGGTTTTAACTTCCTGAACGGTCACTTTTTTGTGTTTGGTATCGACGGCGATCACTTCCGAGAAAGTGCGGACATCGATGTTGTGGTTGTTTTTAAATGTTTCCGGCGTTTCGACGAGCAGGCGCTCGCGGTCGGTGATGACGCCACCGATATAGTAAGGAAGACCGCAGTTGGCGAAAGAGACGTGTTCGTCTTTTTCAAAGACAATGATCGTATCTTCTTCGCTCAGCCTCCGGGCTCTGGTCGCCGCGGTCGCACCGCCGGCCACTCCGCCAACGATAACAATTTTTTTCATATATNNCAGTATAATCATCATGCTTATATTAAAATTTATCGAAACAAACCATTTTTTTAAGTGGAAAAAGAAAGGCGAGACACTGATCGCCGCGGCCGAGAAATAAGGCCTCGGTCAGGGCTTCGATACTCACTTCAAAATCGTAGTTATCGCAGCGCGACAAAACGAGTCTGCCGCTCTGCACCGACAAGTCGAGAACGAGATTGTTTGTATTTACAAAAATATCAGTAATCTTGAGGCGGAGATCAAAAGAAGTATCCCGGTCAAAAGACATGCTGAGCAAAAGCTTTTCGACATTGAGAACGCGAATCATATTCGAGGGTATATCACCATCGGGATGTGGCATAAAAGTATCCGTTGTGTCGAGGTCTTTGTGCATCGGTTTTTCTTCGCCACACAAAAGAATTTCGCTGATATCTTCATCTTTGCGGACGAGATATCCGACGACTTCGCCCGCTTTTTTAATCAGCTCAAAAACATAACCGTCCTGCCATAGAGAATTCATGTAGCGCGTATAATATTGTTCATCGCGGACGACATAACCTTCGTATTCGCTGATGCATTTATCGTACATGCGAGCCAAAAGGGCAGCATCACTGGTTTGTTCGAGGCCGCATTCAAAAGATTTAGCATATGAATTGATGTCGCGGGTAAAGGTATACTGCACAAATCCGTAGTCGCGATAAAAATCCGGATTGACAGGATAAAGCGAAACGATGGTCTGACCCTCGGCGATCAGAGCTTGAAAAGTTTTCGCCATCACCTCGCGCATCAGCCCTTGCCGGCGGTACTTTTGATCGGTGCTGGCAGCGACGATAAATGGCATATCAATAATTTTATTATTGTAAATCATTTGTTTCATGATGATGTGGAGAGCGGAAACAATTGTTCCGTCGCGCTGGACGCCAAAAGCGCGCTCGGGATGATAATAATGTAAAAAGAAGAAGTCGACATAGTCGCGTGAATCTTCAAAAGACGCCAAATACAAATGATAGAGCTGAATAGTGGCGTTATCAAAAAAGCACGAATACTTGCGTTCTTTTTCGATAGGATTAAAAGCGAGTTTTGCCTTTCGTAGCTGGGGCAACCCCAAGTCTTCCTGCCTCGTCAAAACACGGCAATTGCGGTAGCGGGCGTCACTCGTCAGCTGCACGAGAACGGCACCGCTGCCAACATAGTTGAAATCGTTTTTTTCAAACAGGATGACGGCGTGATTAAAGACGCTGATGGTCCCGATGCTCAAACCGACGACCAAGCCTTCAACCAGTAATAAATCGCAGAACAAATCAATCTTTTCGCGATTATTTAAAGCATACAAAATAGCGTCGAAGTCTTCTCCGGCTCCGCCCTCTTGTTCGTAGCGATAAAGAAAGTCTTTGACGGCTTGTAGATATTCGTCAGTATACGGGGCAAATGCATATGAGTATTTTTTCTTGAATTGGGCAATAAGATTTCGCTTGCGAGAAAATTTGCCCCCTATCATCTCTGCCAATTCGACCGGATCATAAATATATTCCGAATAGTAGTCGTCATAGAGATACAGTGCCCCTTCAATTGAGGCAATTGCCAGCATATCTTTAGATAATCCGCCAACTAAAGCGCTGGGATAGTTATTTTTAATATGGGTTAAACCTTGCTTGAATTTATCGGGTGTCCGGCAGATGGGTGGAAAGAAAATCCAGCGATTATCTTTTTCGAAGCTTCGCACGAGGGCTAAGTCCTCATCAAGCCATAATATTTCGATCTGACGGTTAAAATTCCAGACGAACATATTTTCAAAAACGAGTTCGCTCGATGAATAGGCTGAATAATAAAAAGAATCCCTGACCAAGCGGTTGATTCTCTCTTTATCGATGAGCTCAAGGTTCTTAAATGTGTTCACGATGTAATTATTATATCAATTCCACGGCATTTGCACTCCTTCCGCATTCACGAATTGCTCCCGGTCTCTATAATTTTAATAAAATTGACAACGATAACATTTNNATTTCGCGCGCTTTAAACAAACCGGAATTAGTTAAGAGTAAAACTCGCGAAAAAATCCTCTATGCCGTCGATAAGTATCATTACTCGCCGAATAATGTCGCCAAAGCCCTTGTCTATAATCGCACCAACATCATTTACCTATATGTTTCATATAATCTTGATCCAACCAACCAGTTCGTCCTCCAGGTAAGCGCCGGCATCAGCGGATACCTCGGCGAACACGGTTATTCGGTTCTGCTGAGCAAAAAATGGTATAACCACGAAGCCGTCGACGGTTTAATTCTCATGGGTCTAACACTCGAAGACGAAGATAATCTGAAGGCCCTTGCCCTTGAAAAGCCGCTGGTCCTTTTCGGCCATAGCGAAAATGTCGATTGTATCGATGTTGATAATGTCAAAGGTATGGAACTAATGACCGAATACGCTTTAGATAAAGGTTATAAGAAATTGGCTTTTGTCGGCATTAAAGAGAACAAGAAATTCACACAAGATCGCTTTGATGGCTACAGAAACATTCTGAAACAAAGAAACATAAAATACGAAGAAAAACTGGCTATTTTCACTGATAATAACGCAAATTCGGGCTTTTTAGCTGGAAAAAAACTTCTGTCAGATAACCCATCCATTGATTGTGTACTCTGCTCAAGCGATGATCAGGCCGCCGGAGTAATCCAAGCCGCCAATNNTGGGAAAAGAGTTAATCATCAGTCCGCAACTCACCACCATCCATCAGCCAATCTATGAAATCGGCATTGAACTCGCCAAGCTTTTGCTTAAGAAAATTCACCATCCTCGCAGCGTCACCACAAGCGTCAATTATTACGCTCCGGTCCTTAAGGTCGGCAAATCCACGCGCACATAAGTTACAATTATTCCAGCCCAGAATTTTCCGTTAATCAAATTGTTAACGATATCATTGGAGAGATTATGAGTAAACTGTTTACATCTAGAGTTGCATTCCTGGCATTCGTGCTTCTGTCTTTAGTCGGC
>DCUC01000018.1:5340-7028 GCA_002329705.1 Caryophanales bacterium UBA1424 | reverse complement strand
AATGTCGCGACGGCGATGGCGACAGCGCAGGCTTTACTCGATGGCGAGCCGCTTACTCACCGCACTATTACGATATCCGGAAACGCCATCACGCAAGCAGTTAATATTCGAGCGCCGATCGGCACTCCGATTTCGCAAATCGTCGAAGAAGTTGGTGGATATACCACNNGATGAAGTTATCGCCTTTACCGGCGGACCGATGACATCGCGACCTGTCAGCGACGATTCCTATGTCCTCCAGGCTTCAATGAACGGGTATACGGCAGTTAAGCCCGTCTCTTATCATTCGGTGCCGTGTCTACGATGCGGCGCTTGCAATGCGGCGTGTCCGGCCGGTATTCAGCCGATTGAAATCAAACTGGCCCTCGATAGTAATAATACCGATCGTTTAATGAAACTAAATGTGAATCGATGTGTCGAATGCGGAATCTGCTCCTATGTGTGCCCATCATTTATCGAAGTAGCAGACGCCGTCATTCGCGCCAAAATCAGAGTTCGCCTGCAAAATGCCAAATCTGAAATTGCCAAAAAAGGAGCGGTCAAATGAAATTTATCGTTCAACCTCCTCCTTTTACGCGCCGCCAACGTTCAACGACTGGCATCATGTATGAACTGAGTGCTTTACTCGGATTATTGTGGATTGCCGCGATCGTCTATAATTTCACGATTGCCCCCAGCTACGGGCTAAAAGCCATCCTGATGGTTGTTGTGGCGGTGGTGACAACGCTGATTTGTGATGTTTTAGTGGGTGCTATCTCTTATCGTGATAAAGAAAAACCATTCGGTCGATATTTATTTACGAGGATTAAGGAAAATTACAGTCTTGTAACGGCTCTCATATTTGCCTTATCATTACCGATTGGCACGCCCTATTATGTGATTATCATCGGCAGCTTATTTGCCACATTAATCGTCAAATATGCGTTTGGCGGATTCGGCGCCAACATCTTCAATCCCGCCGTTTTCGGACGCATCTTTGTCACTTTTGCTTTTGGTTCGCAGTTAAGGGCCTTTATCGGCACTGTTCCGGGCAACATCGCTTCGCTGACGGATGTCGGAGCGACGGTAACAACTTCTTTTTCAAGCCTCGGAGTCAAGTGGATTAGCGATTCGCTGGCGGGCCTTAATGTCACCATGGGGCAATTATGGTTAGGCAATTATTCAGGAGCGATCGGTGAGACGTTTACCGGCCTCATTCTCCTTCTCGGCCTTTATATGATCGTGCGGAGAATTTGCAACTGGCGACCGATTGTCGCTTACTTATTGACGGTAACTTTGACGGCCCTTGTCGTCGCTTTAATTGCCGGCCTTAATCCCGGGACATATATCTTGCTCCATCTGGCGATGGGAGGACTGATGTACGGCGCGGTTTTCATGATTACCGATCCGGTCACTTCGCCGACATCGATGTTCGGCAAGATTTTAATCGGCGTCATTGCCGGATTCATGACGGTTTTGATAAGGATTCAGGGCGGATATCCCGAAGGCGTTACTTTCGCCATCGCCATCGCTAATTTGGTATCGCCGTTAATCGATCGCTTTGCCACCGGCATGACGAATAATAATAACTTAAAAAAATGGTCGGTTATCTTATCGGTTTTGCTCCTGTCATTAGCCTTAAACGGAGGTTTGGCATACTACAATACGCAAGTTCAGAATCCCGAACCCGAAGAATCTCAGTTGGTGCT
>DCUC01000018.1:0-5292 GCA_002329705.1 Caryophanales bacterium UBA1424 | reverse complement strand
ACAAGGCGCGAGCAAATGGCGCTTGATGCCGGCTATCTCGAACTTCTGGAAATTGATGAGAGCAAATATGCCAGCCTTAATCGCGTTCCGGAATCAGGCACGATTGCCGCCGCGGCGGAGCTCAGCGCAAAAGGCATCATCGACTATGTCATGTACGAAAATAAAAGCGATGATTCGCTGTTCGGCATCGTTTATAACGGCTCGGTCAGCGGCCATAACAAAAATCCAAGTAATCCAATCGTTTTCCAAGTCGGATTTAGAGACGGAGTTTTTGCCGGTTACAATAATGTTTCCAATCAAGAGACGCCCACTTACGGGGGTGTATATTTAAATGATTTGGATGACATAATCACGGGTTTACCCGCTGACGATGAAGCAGCCTTCTTGACCGCGCTAAACCAATATAAAACCGATAATTCATTAAGCGTTACGAATACCGAACGAAACCTCGTTCCGGCCTTATGGGCGGCGGCCAGTCATTACATTTCTTTGCTGGAGGACGCTTCTTAATGAAACAAAAGATAAACATCTTCATTAGCAGCGCTTTTAGCAACAACTCGACCTTTGTCTTGCTCTTAGGGTTATGCTCAATCCTCGCCACTTCCAGCACCCTTTCTTCAGCTGTGGGGATGGGCCTGGCGGTGATGATTGTTTTAATGATGACCAATCTCATCATTTCTCTACTAAGGAAAATTATTCCCGCGGAGATTCGCATACCGGTTTACATCATCATCATCGCTTCGACGGTTACCGTCGTCGATATGCTCATGAAAGCCTTTACCCCGGAACTGACGATTACATTGGGCGTCTATTTACAGCTTATCGTCGTCAATTGCATCATCATGGCCCGCGCCGAGGTGTTCGCCAGTAAAAATAAGCCTCTCGATTCTTTAATAGATGGATTTGGGACGGCCTTTGGCTATCTCATTTCAATCATTGTGCTATCTCTATTAAGAGAGATTATCGGAACGGGATCACTAACTTTTGTCAATCCCTTTACTAACGCGACCGTCTTCAGCTGGACGATTTTTGATGCTCGTTATGCGATATCGCTTATGGTCAGCAATACCGGCGCGTTTTTAATCCTCGGATTATTGCTGGCGGCCATCAACGCCTTAAGCATGCTTATTTCTTCCCATAAAAAGCGCCGGAAAGAAGCCCTAATTGCAAAAGGCGGGCAAGGATAGAAATTATGGGCATTGTCACATTAATCATATCGGCCATGTTGGTATCTAACGTCGTCTTAGTGCGTTTTTTAGGCACTTGTCCCTTTTTAGGCGTATCAAAGAAGATCAGCAATGCCATCGGATTAGGTTTAGCCACGATTTTCGTCGTCTTTTTCTCGTCGTTACTATCGTATGGTTTATACCATCTGGTGTTAAAACCGCTCGGCTTAGAATTTTTATCGCTGGTCAGCTTTATTTTGATCATCGCCTCGTTTGTCCAGTTCGTCGAAATGTTCTTAAAAAAATACATCCCGTCTCTATACCGGTCATTAGGAATTTATCTACCGTTAATCACGACAAACTGCATCGTTTTAGCCATCGCACTTGAAAATATCGGAAATAATTATTCGCTGGTAGAAACGATTGTCTATTCATTATCGGTATCGGCCGGCTTTCTTCTTGTTTTAATCCTCTTTTCCGTCATTCGCGAACGGATTGATTCGCTCAACCGCGTTCCCCAGGCTTTTAAAGGAGCCGCCATCGCCTTGATCATAACCGCTCTCATGACTATGGCTTTCTTCGGCTTTCAAGGATTAGTGTAAATGCCAGAATTAGTCATCAAAACATTATTAGCAATCGCGGTGCTGGCAGTGCTGGTCGGTCTTTTTATTCTCGGTTATTTATTAAATAAAAAGGTTCCTCGACCCGAGGGATGCGATCTGGAAAAAACTGATCAGTGTTCACAATGCGCCATCAGCACCTGCCGCCTCAATCAAAATCACGATAAGGATAAGGGGGATTAACGATTATGGAGTGGACCGATATTTTAATCGCCGCCGGCGTCATGATCTGCCTGGGTGGCTTACTGGGCTTAGCCCTCGCTTTTGCCGATAGAAAATTAGCGGTGAAAACCGATGAACGGCTTGCCGCCGTGACCAAAATGCTGCCGGGCCTCAATTGCGGACTTTGCGGTCATCCGGGCTGCGAGGCGATGGCCACGGCCCTCCTTGACGGACACCAGAAGAAGGTTTCGGCCTGCCGTCCGGCCAAAAAGGAAACGCACCAGTTAATTGCCGACTACATTAATTCGACACCCGGTCCTGATGGAAAGGTTAATAAAGTAGAAGTATAATTAAGGACCTGATAGCAGGGTCCTTTTTATAAAAAAGATGTATGAATAAAATACCGCTAAAAAAAACACGCTTTGACATTTACATTTTTAGTATTTTGATGATTTTTGCCTCATTATTGTTGGTCGTGACGAATGTTTTCAATCGCCCCGCGGACGATTTAGTCGTCAATGTCTATTACGAGTTTAATGTCATTGACACTCATGAACTATACGTCAATCAGTCGTTTGTCTATAAAAAAGATGATTATCCGCGATTATTAGATGATATAACGCTTGAAATCACCAACGGAAAAGTTCGCATCGCCGAAGAGACATCGCCGCATAATTACTGTTCGATACAAGGGTGGGTTGACGATTCGGGAATGCCGATTATCTGCGCTCCCAATTACTTTATGGTCATCATCGAGGAGAGATTATGATTAAGGCGTCAATCCAAAAGATAACCTATCTGGGCCTTTTGCTGGCGATCGGAGTCGTCATCAGTTATGGAGAATCGGTTCTGCTTCCTTTGGCGTTTATCGCCCCGGGCGTGAAATTAGGATTAGCCAATACCATTGGCCTCATCGTCTTGTATTATTTTGGTCTTAAAGAATATGTAAGCATCGGGTTTTTGCGAGTTATTTTAACTGCTTTATTCACCGGTTTCGGGTTCAATTTTTTTATCGCTCTTGCGGGTTGGGCCCTGGCGAGTATCGTCGTCATTATCTGTTATTATTGGAACCGTCTGTCGATTTTTGGTCTATCGATGGCGTCCGCGGTCATGCACGGGGTCGGACAAATCGTCATGGTCGCCATTTTGTATCAAACAATCTACATCATTAATTATTTGCCGATTCTTTTTTTCACCGGAATCGCAAGCGGCCTTTTGATTGCCCTCATCGCCCGGGAAGTGGTCAGCCGCGTGAGCTTAACAACAACGCTTAATGAATATGAAAAATAGACTATTACGCTTTAAAGCGTGTCTCTTAAAATTACTCGATCCACGCGAGTGGACAATCCTTCTTTCAACACTGCTTATTAGCGGATTGCTCGTCTCTTCCATTTTTTTGTTTAAACCGGACAGCGATGAATTTGATCCCGATGACATTCCCTTTGAGCGAATCGGCTACGATGTGTTTGCCAAAACGAGCGGTGGCGAAATTCGCAACATCTTCAACACATCATACGAAATTCGCTATCAAAAAGTGTATCCCGAATCGTTTGCCGAAATGGCGCGCGGCATCTACGTGGATAATGTGCCGTTCATTCATAAAGTTGCCGACTGCCATTACGCTTATCGCCTCGACGAAAACGATGTTTCTTCGCCAATTATCAATAATCTTTATATGGTCAACGAATCCTATGGTTCCGATACATGGCTAAAAATTCCTGACCATTTGTACTTTCTTCTAAAACGAGGCCTCGAATTAACGATTGCCACCGATTTTAAGCTCAATATTTTCGTCGGCGAGGTCGTCAACTTCTGGGAAGATATTATCGAAAATAGTTCTGATTACATAAATCGCGACCCCTATTATAATAGCGATCAGGTTCTTTTGCTCGAGCGCTTAACCGGTTACATACCCATGAATCAACAGGAAGTGGATGAAACTTTGGAACTTAAAACGGTCGGTGATGATCACTATGTTCGGTTCAACAGTTTTAACGGCGCTCCTCACGGGGATTTATCGATTACTCTGGCGGGCATCGCCAAAGGCTACGCCAACGACGTATTAACCCCTTTATTAAACGAAAATGAACTGGAACACGGATTTATCTATGGCGGAGCGAGTTCGATTTCGACGCTCGGAAGCAAATATAGCGGCGCTCCCTGGCAGTGGCAGCTAGTTGGGCCGAGCGAAGATGCCCCCTATGCTTTTAATATTAATCGCGGCGGTCAATACTCCTTTTCGACATCGGGTGGTTATATGGGAGTAAACATACCCACTGAAGACGGTTATATTCTTCGTCATCATATTGTGAATCCCCAAACGGGATATCCCGCGGAGCAGCAACTGCAAATTAACCTCATCTCGGCGGATCTGCCTTCCTATCTGCTCGATGCCTATTCAACGGCTTTGATGAATATGACAATTGAAGAAGGGCTCGAACTAAAAGCGTCCATCAACGATCAAGGCAAGGAACTTGAAATCGCCTGGATAAACATCGTCGATAACGAAAAAGTGGAGGTTAACTATACATCGGGATACCAGCAATACATCACCGAACTAGATAACTTGATATATCACGTCGTTTAGGGCGTTAGTTAGAATGCTTTAGATAACTAAATAAAAATATATGAATTTGATTGCGAACAAGTTATTATGAAGTGCCAGATTTTGGTCAATCAGTTCAAAGAAATTGGTTAAATTACGAAAAAAGCAACCTTATGGTTGCTTAATATACAATAATAAGTTGTTATTCTAATAGGATGAACAGGGACTTATCAACGCCGCAGAGCGGGCATGTCCAATCTTCCGGAACATCTTCCCATTTGGTGCCTGGCGCAATGCCGCTATCGGGATCGCCCAGTTCTTCGTCATAGATGTAGCCGCAAGCCGTGCATTGGTATTTCATCATGGAATCTCCTTTTTATCTAACCAAATTATAATGAACCGAATTAGCGGATGCAACCGGCACATCTTCGAGCGTGGTGGTCAGTTATTTTTTAATAACTTTGAAAGCCCACTCGCCATTTGTTATAGTTTTAAATATGAAGGCTATAAAAACGGCGACGATAATGCCTCAAATACTCCGTCGACTTGCTGTCGTTTTTCCTTTGTTATTGCTAATAAGTGGATGTGCGGTCGACTCTGGTTTTTCAAGTGATGGTATCGGGACGGCAAACTCGTCGAGTCAAGAGAACTCCTCAGGCGATTCATCGCTCATCACGCTGACATTGAATGTTAATATTCCGATTGATATTGACGATGCGGCATCCGCGATAAAAATCGCCGGTAATATGAATGCCTGGAATCCGCTTGACGAGAACTATCGAGCGCAAAAAGTCGATGA
>DCUC01000060.1:1317-3833 GCA_002329705.1 Caryophanales bacterium UBA1424 | reverse complement strand
CATCTTGGCGTTGGCCGGACTTGTGGACGGCACCTGAACGACGGGAATTTGTATATCGGAAAAGAAACGATTAAACTCCTGATAAGCCTTCGCACCGTTACATATGATTTTTTGGATGGGCGCATTAGCAAATATTTCGCGGATATTTGATGGTTTGGCATCGCGAATCTTCGCATCGCTTGATCCGAGGATTTGACAGTATCCAATCGCATCGTGAAGAGCGACGTGATGTTTGAGGAGCAGACTTCTTTTTGCCTCCCATGGAATGCTGGTGAAATCCTCGCCAAAAAGAGCGCTCATGACTTTGTAAAAACGGTTTTGCGGATTCGCATAATAATAGCCTTCTGCCACCGCTTTGACCGATGGAAAACTGCCTAAGATAAGGACTCTTGAGTTCGTGTCATAAAGGAGTGGAAAGGGGTGAGCAAGAGAACGAATTTCTGATTTCATAATTTATGATTATACAGTCATTTACGAATAATATGAAAAGAGCGGCTTTGAAGAGTGCTCATCATTTAGCAAGCCGCTCTTTGCTGATATATATAATTTAGATGATTACTTGGCGAACGATGGGATTAGTATAGGCAACGCCATATCCACCGGGCATGCGCGGAGAAGCGATTGTATCAGGTCCATCTCCGTCGGAATCAACGCCATCACCGTAATTTACGGCTTGCAGTTCAAAGCGTTCAAGACAGTATTCTTGACCAGTGTAGTTACCCGCCGGATAAAAAGCATCATCTTCGTGATAGACTTCGAAACCATTGATAAACAAAGTATAAGAGTTGTGATAAACAAAGAAACGCACATTAAAGAAAGGTAAATTAATCGCTTCATAAGCTTCGCGTAAAGTCGTTTCTTCATCTCCGATTACCATGGTTTCATCCGGATCTTGAAATCCCCACTCGTAACCACCGCCCCCGGGAGCAAAATTGGTGAAGAAGCGACCTTCGTAAGTATCGGTTCGCCCCAGGGCATTCAGTTCGCCAATTGGATCAAAATTGTCATTGCCGATATAGGATTGCATCCAAACGTAATTCCTGGCATCTGGTAAGATGGCGTGTTCTTCAGTCGCTAAAGCGACCCAGGGCGCCACACAATACCAAGCGGCGGGATCATAAAAGACGGTTGGATCTACCATCACGGTAATGATGACCTCAAAACAATCGCTTACAAATTCTCCATGAGGAGTCGCGGTGTAATCGTGAACTTCACCATTTAATGCGTAGTTTGATGGCGTCACGCCATTGAAACGATACCAATAATTATTATGTCCCGCATATGTTCCACTCGAATAATTGTTTGTCGTTTCTGTCGGGTTGGTTTGAAAGCGAATGGCGTCGTGCTCTAAGTAAACATTTTGGGCCCATGACCGCGATCCTGTAACGTTGTTAACACCAGGGGCATAAACAAAATCGGCATCGACCTCATTGCTGCAATAGTATTGAATTATAACCGAATCGATTGTTACATCGCTTAATGAATTAGTCATGATGAGCAAATAACCATTTTTTTCGCCGCTGAATGTCTTGGTTACTTCGCTAGTTAATTCGTCTTCCGAATCAGGAATGAATCTTTCAAAGCACGTTTCGGTGGCAATGGCATAAAGGGTTCCTCCCGAGAATTCAACATTAACTGAGCGTAGCCCGTTAATAACCGTAAGGTTAAGAAATACGCCCGGCATCTTGGCATCGGTGGCCGACAGGACAAGCAGACTGTCGTTTGTCAAATCGGAATTTGTGGAGTAATAGCATGTGACAATGTCCGTATCAATCATTCCGCTTTGCGAAGCCCCTGAACCAGGTCCGTCTTGAGCGTTCAATGAACTGGTGTATAAGTATTTTTCGGCCTCGACATTGAAGAAAG
The DNA here is from genome assembly GCA_002329705.1 of Caryophanales bacterium UBA1424. Classification (GTDB taxonomy): domain Bacteria; phylum Bacillota_I; class Bacilli_A; order RFN20; family CAG-826; genus UBA1424. The sequence goes on along the minus strand of DCUC01000060.1, from coordinate 1,967 downwards.
AATCGCGACCGCCAAATGTCCGATAGGCAATAACGGCTCCAATAGTTAAAATGCCAATCAGAAGCGAAACAAAAATCTTTTTGCGTTCCATAATTAATTCCCCGTTATGTTTTCAATATATTACGATTATGAAAATGTGTCAAAAATTATATTTGTAACCAGCCGCCCCGATTTCGTTTGCGGGTAAACGCTTGAAATATATCAGGATGTTGCCAATATAAAAGAGGAGGAACTTATGAAAACATATCGCGATGAAATCTGGATTAAAACCGACTTGCGCCGGGAATTTATCAACATCACTTCCGATGTCATTAGAGCCATCGAAAAAAGCGGAATCTCCGAAGGCATCGTCCTGGTTAATGCCATGCACATCACCGCCAGCGTGTTTATCAACGACGACGAAGTCGGCCTCCATCACGATTTCGAGCGCTTTCTAGAAAAACTAGCTCCCGAAAAACCCTACAATCAATATGAACACAATGGTTTTGAAGACAATGCTGACGCCCACTTAAAGCGGCAGATTATGGGCCGCGAAGTCGTCGTCGCCATCAGTGAAGGAAAACTAGATTTCGGCCCTTGGGAGCAAATATTTTACGGTGAATTCGACGGCATGCGCAAAAAGCGCGTCTTAATCAAAATTATCGGCGAAT
>DCUC01000060.1:0-1257 GCA_002329705.1 Caryophanales bacterium UBA1424 | reverse complement strand
GAAAAATCTTCGGTTTTATCAAATAAGATATAAAAGTTTTGCAGGACTTTACCCATATCTATTTCGATATAGTCGCCAGCGTTTTTGCTCAGCGACCAAAGTCCGGTTTCGGTGTCATACTGGTAAGCGAAAACGCCATCCATTTCACCGTAGCCGACTAAAGAAGGAATATAGATAAAATCGCTATACGTAGCGGTACTCATGGCCGAAAAATCGATGACCTCATAATCGGCGTAATATGTTAAAGGAATGCGGTCATCGGTGTAATAATCGTAAAGTTCAAATCCGAACACCTCTTCGAAGTCATCGAGAGTGAAGTCGTCCGGAAGACACCGAATGCGGTCATAGCCAAGATCGCGGAAGGAGAGGATGGCGGTCGAGATTTCACCTTTTGTTTCGCGTGAGACTTCCGGCCCGGCCGGGACGACCTCGCCGGCGACGAGCATATCCGCGCTGACTAAAAGGCGCTCAATGCGGGCATTCGCTGAATATGTGGCGAGATTGAGAATGTTGATAAAGGGCATAAAAACCGCCGTCACNNAGCAAAGACGTAACTCCGATAATCTGACCGTGACCGAGTCGCAAGGGTTTTTTAATTAGGCGAACGATTGTCAATGCCAGCAAGGCAATTCCGAGATATAAGTATATGCTCGTCGTCAAAGTAAAGCCCTCGGACAACAAGGCGATAACTAGTTCGTAAACGAAACCGGCGAAGATGGCGAGTAAAACAAACGGCCAGTATTTATTAAAGAAACGGACATGGGGGTAATGAGTCTCAAACTTTTCGAGCAAGAAAATCATGGCTAAGGTCAAGAAGGCGGTGACCAAGGCCGATATCAGATACACGAAACCATAGTAATTCGGATTGGCAAAAGAGGTAATTATATAAACGATTAAAATCGCCGAGAAAATCATGATTAAGGGCACGACGATGAAGGCGAAGACCGTCTTCCAGATGACGTGATAATCATTTTCTTGCTTATCTTCGCTGTGGCCGGGCAAAAAGCCGACGAAAACCGGTACGGCCACCAAGCCGATGACGGCAAAGAATAAGTCGATGTAGATAAATTCGCTGAGGTTGATGCCAAACAATGCTTCGATGCTCGCCAAGATGGCAAAGATGCCGCTGTATAAGACAACGGCATAGAAGATAGTCACAAAAAATTTCGTCAGTAAAAAGACCACATAAAAGGCGAAGTTTTCGCGCTTGGGAAAATAGTTGACGATGAGGGCGAGCAAGATGGCGATAACCCAGGC
>DCUC01000010.1:48815-49376 GCA_002329705.1 Caryophanales bacterium UBA1424 | reverse complement strand
GCAGAAAAAAAGCCACACTTTACACAAATGTGGCAAATTTTCAATATGGTGCCCCCTGGCAGAATCGAACTACCAATAGATCCTTACCATGGATCCGTTATGCCACTTAACTAAGGGGGCAAGTGTGTGTCTTTTTAAGACAGCATTAATATCTTCTAATATTTGTCCGTAAATATCAAGTCCAACATTCTAAAAGACAATCAAAGGTATCATCATCTCTTCTTCGGTCATCCCCGCGTGATGTCCGACATGAGAATGAACCGGTTCTTCATGGTAGCTAAGTGAATACTTGGACTTCGCTAAGAGGAAGTAATTGCTAAAGAACTTATCATGTTGTATTATATCTTCCGGTCCAAAGAAATGATTGTTTAGAATCTCTTCTTTTGCGTACAGGTCAAAATAGTCCTTCATGTGTTGTTCATAGTAATCATTAAAACCCACTTCGTCGATGACATTAAGCGAAGTAAACCGGCCTTCGATTGAAGGTTTTCCGGAGATGGTCGCAAGTAATTCTTTATGGTCATAAATATTATAGTCTTCAATCTCGATTTGTCCGTGATC
>DCUC01000010.1:42774-48794 GCA_002329705.1 Caryophanales bacterium UBA1424 | reverse complement strand
CTCCCCGCTTTTCGATGCGAGGGTCCGACTTCGTGCATCAAAGAATCGAGGTCGGCGTAATAGGCATAAGTGAAGTTCTCTTCGTCTTTGCGGAAGTTTTTCTTAACTAATCTAATCAGTTCGTTAAGCTTTAAAAACTTCTTTTTCTTATCTTCGAAAATTGATGTATACGTTTGAACGCTTGGTTTAGCCTTCTTAATCTGCTCAAAGATNNGCTATAATAGTCTTCGTTTTTAAACAAGATGATATGGCGATCATATTTTTCAAAGTATTGCTGCCAGCCAAACCAGCCGGTCACCAATGGTGATTGCCCCGATAAGAAAGCCGTCGTCGCCGCGGAAGTCGTCGAGGGGCACACCGTTGTAATGCTCTTAAGCAAGTGCTGCCGGAAAAAGGAGTTTTCCGGGCGATGTCTTTCGATGATCTTTGCCCCCATCGCATCGATTAAAAAGACGGCGATGTGGCGGTATTTCTTGTTTAAAATAGCGTCTAATTCTTTCTGACCACTATAGTGCGCCTTTGCACCATAATGCTTAAGCAAGGAATTAGAGACATTAAGAATCGAGTCTTGATAATTAGGAAGAACGACTTTGCTCATACTAGATGATTTCTTCTTTACCGATATTCATGTTCTCTTTGGTAATCTTGTATAGTTCTTCGGCGGCGAAGTGTAACTTCGTCACCGACTGCTTCTGATCGATGGGATAGATGTAATACGTATCGCTGCTCGTCGAAAGGCTGACGCCGTTACCTCTTCCGAAGTAATCGTATTCGATGTGGACGCCGAAGTTTTCTAAAGGCCGCTTGGCGACTTCAAAATCAGGGGCGAAATCACCGACGAGGCGGAAACCTTCGCTCGTATGAATTAGCTTGCCTTTGCCCAGGCGGTAATAGCCGGTCGCGTTGGGGAGCGAATCGATCATCACTTCTTCTTCGTAATGATATTTGCCGGAGCGAATCTCTTTATTGACCTGGGCTCTTTGCCATTCAAACCAGTCGGGAATATGGCTAAACGATTTCTTGTCGCATTCGAGCTCGCCGAGCTCATTCATATGCCATCTCGTCTTACAGCTCTCGCAATATAAATCCGCGCCTTTGGAGTTCATGTGGTGTTCGGAACCGCAGATGGGGCACTTATATAAGGGAAGGTGCAGTCCTTCGGCTCTGAAATCTTCGGTGATATGGATGTTATTATCTTTTTGCCATTTGTAATCGTCATAGACGAAAGCTTCTTGAATGCGGGCGTTGACCTCATCCATCGATAGACTCTTTAAATCCTCGCGCGTCAGAATCTGCGTCAGCGTCGATTCCGTATGGCACTTTCTTTTTTTAAGATTCCACACCGGCTGGGCGAGGTGATGGCCGTGGCTATTTAAGACCACCACCGGCACGTCGAACATCTTGGCCATCTTGCCTAAGGAATCAGGAAGGGGCGAAGTCGTCCCGACGAGGGAATAACGGGCTTCGGGATAAATCGAAACGAAGCCTTTTTTGTTTTTGAGAATGTGTTTGATATTAAAGATTAGTTCGGGATCATTGGTGAACTTGCGCTTGCCGATGCAGCCGCAGTTCCTGAGGAGATTTTCGCGGCCGATAAAACCGTCGATGGCCACGACATTGCAGCCGACGCGGGGAAACATCGTCATCGTCGCGACTTTAAAGTCGAAAAACGAATTGTGGTTACAAAGCATAAAGAAAGGCGGTTTGAGTCCTTTCATATTAATCTTGGTGACTTTGCTCTTTCTTTGTAAGTATTCGGGCAGGCAAAGCAGCAACATCAACGGCTTGAGCAAATTGCTCGGTTTACGCGTTCTTTTTTTAAAATCAAAGCGCGGCATGGCTTTAACTTCGTCGTAGCTTTTATATACGATGTCAGAAATTTTCATTTATTCGTTCTCCGATGAATTCTTATTCATTATACCCCAGCCCCTTAAAAATACAATCTCGGCTCTTTGTCACGATAAACGAAAAAGAAAACGACCGCTTTTGCGATCGTTTGTAAGCGTTGGCTGCCGAGAAAAGGTTCGAACTTTTGCATACGCGGTTCAGAGCCGCGTGCCTTACCACTTGGCTACTCGGCAATGCTTATATATTATGTCGCATTTAAGACATAACTCAAATATTTTTTTGGTGTTTTAGCACTTCCTCTTTAAAAATTTTAGCTTCTTCTAAGGTTGAAAATTTAGCGATGAAATACTCATCACCCATGCCGACGCTGATCAACGGCGCATAGCGGCCGCTTAAAACCATCGCGCTTTTATACTTATCGAGAATCGCTTCTCTAGTTATTTCGTATTTATATTTATCGCGCCTGGCGACTTCCGCCACCACCATCGGTTTTCCGCTCGCCGCTTGACGGTTCTCGTCATAGCTTACGACATCCGCGTACACCGCATAAGAGCTGACGCCGAGGCAGGCGGAAATCATGTCCGTCGTATAGCCTCCCGGTGGCCGCATATTGACTTCGAGGGCCACTAAATCGCCTTTGCGGCCTAAGCCCTTCTTATCGACATTAAGGCGAAAGAATTCTAAGTGAAAGAAGCGCTTATTAACCTTAAAGGCTTTTAACACCGCGCATCCGGCTTTGTATAAGTCAGGGGCGACATCGTGGAGCGAGTAGTAATAGTCCTCGAGGAGACCGCCGACGACATCGGCGTTCGTCACGGGAAAAAGATGCTCGACACAAATGACGGGTTCGTGATGAGAGTTGCTGATGCCGTCAAAGGAGACGATCGTCCCGTCGATATATTCCTCGATGATGTATTCGCCGACATCTTTCTTTAAAAAGAAAGTTTTGAGGTCCTCGTCATTATTAAGCCGGAAAGTCGAGTTCGCCCCGACGCCGATATCGGGCTTTGAAAATAAGGGGTAGCCAACCTTTTTGGCAAACTTTTTAGCCACCGTAAAATCACTTGTCTTGAGGTGGCGGGCAACTTTCACCTTGGCCTTTTTAAAATAATCTTTCATCACCGTCTTTGACTTGTAGGCGAGAATATCTTTTTCCATAACGCCGGTCGTGATGTTGAAGTCGGTTCTTAGTCTCGCATCTTTTGCGAGCCAGTATTCATTATTCGATTCGACCCAGTCGATCTTGCCGTATTTCGAACTTAAAAACGCAAACGCTTTATAGAGTTCGCTATAATCATCCATCTTCGGGGCGTAATAATACTCCGTCAAAACGCCTTTGAGTTCAGCTTTGATTTCGTGATAAGGAGCGTCGCCGATGCCTAAGACGGTGAAGCCGTTTTTCTTTAAGGCTTCGGCAAACTTCCAGTACGTCTCGGGAAAGTGGGGCGAGATGATGACAAAATTCATGCGGATGACAACCTCTTAAAATATTATAGTCAAAATTGTTCTATTAAAAATAGATTAATTGTCTTCGATCAGTTCGGCGTACAAATCATAAACAAAAGGAGCGAGGATTCTAATTTTGACGACATCGCCGTTATTTAGTTTCTTTTCGCTTGTTAATGTGATGTTGCCGTCGATTCCGTCCGGGGCGTTAAAATAAGAGCGAATGCGATATGTCTTACTTTGTAAGTCATAGCCGGTGACGAGGCCGTCCATCACTCGGCCCACTAGGCCGCGGTTATTGCGGTAGGAGATCTTCTTCTGCGTCTCCATGATGATTTCGTAGCGCTTCTTTTTGATGTCTTCGTCGATCTGCTCTTCGAAGTCATATGAGGGCGTATCTTCTTCTTTAGAGTAGGTAAAGACACCCAAGTGGTTAAACTGAACTTTCTCGGTAAAAGCCACCAACTCGTTAAAGTCTTCTTCGCTTTCGCCGGGAAAGCCGACAATATAGGTCGAGCGCATTATGGCGTGCGGTATCTCTTTGCGAATCTCGTTGATCAGCGCGATGATCTTTTCTTTGCTGCTCCGCCTTCCCATCCGCTTCAGAATGCGGTTCGAAGCGTGCTGAATCGGCAGGTCAAAATAAGGGGCGATGCGCGGATTATCGCGGATTAAAGCAATCAGCTCATCAGTTACTTCGTCAGGATAAAGATAAAGGAGGCGCAGGGAAACAAATTCTTTAATTTCGAGCAAGCTCTTTAATAAAGAGACAATATTATGACTTTCTTTCAAATCGCTTCCGTAATGGGTCGTGTCCTGCGAGATGATGACCAATTCCTTAACGCCTTTATCGGCGAGGATTTTCGCTTCTTTGATCACCTCTTCATAAGGCCGTGAGCGAAACGGTCCGCGAATAAGAGGAATCGCGCAGAAGGAGCAGCGATTATCGCAGCCTTCCGAGATGCGAAGATAGGCGCTGTAGCTCTCGGTGGAGATGACGCGCCGCAACGGATTAAAGGGGGTGATTTTTTCGCCGTCTTTATTTAATTCTTCAATTAATTGATGGAGTTTGGGATAATCTTCGAGTTTGACGAGCAAATCGGCTTCGGGAAGCGATTCTTTAAGTTGCTCATAATACCTTTGGACGAGGCATCCGGTAACAATCAATTTCTTTTTGTATTTGGCCATCTCGAAAATGGTGTCGATGCTCTCCTCTTTGCTCGCGGCGATGAACCCGCAGGTGTTGACGACGATGATATCGGCTTCATCAGGATTGTTAACCAAAGCGTAACCGGAATCATCAAACATGCCTAAAATGATTTCGCTATCAACGAGATTTTTTGCGCATCCTAAGGAAACTAAACCGACTTTAAGCATTAATCAATCTGTTACTCTCTTTAATCATCTTGCGAAGAAATTTAATCTTTTCTTCGAAAGTCACTAAAGATTGTAAGCGATAAGTCCAGTTGATGTCATCAATAATGCCCGGGACGTTGATGCGGGCTTTATTATTGAGCTTCAAGATATCGCCCATAAAGAGGACGGAGAGGGCGTTCGGCCGCCTTAAGGCATATTCCATCATCTGCGCGAATAAATCGCCTGAGAGGCCTTCTTTGGCCAGAATCTTGCGCAATTTGACGCGCTCATCTTGAGTGAGCTTTAAATACCAGCCTTTTAAGGTGTCGTTATCGTGCGTCCCGATGTAGTAGACGTTATGGGGGTTCACCGCTATTTCTTTTTCGCTCAGGATCTCAAACTGCAGCACATTCATGCCCGGGAAATTATAGTAGTCTCTTAAATCGAGGACCTCGGGGCGAATATCACCTAGATCCTCGGCGATAATTCTTGTCGCATCAAAATGCTTAAAGAGTTCATCGAAGAAATCGCGGCCGGGGCCGAGTTTCCACTCGCCGCGTTCCGCCGTCGCTTCTTTCGCGTCGATGACGTAGTAGGTATCAAACGCCCGAAAGTGATCGAGGCGAATCAAATCATAGATTTCGCCGCAGTCGAGAATGCGCCTAATTAAAAACTCGTAGTTCTTCGCCTTTACGGCGGGGAAGTTATAGATGGGATTGCCCCATCTTTGCCCTGTTTTAGAGAAGTAGTCGGGGCCGACGCCGGAGATGAGGGTCGGAAGNNCCGACATAAAAGGGCAAATCGCCGATGATTTTGATGCCTAAGCGATTGGCTTTGGCTTTAATAGCCTCCCACTGCTTAATTAATAAGTCTTGTAAGAAGAGTTGGTAGCAGATTTCGTCAAGATAAGGTGATAAATCAAGTTTTCCGTCCATGGCCCAGCTTTGATGCTCGGGAAGCCATTCATTCCAGGCTTTACCTTCGTTGGCGTTTTTAAGAGTGATGAAAACGGCATAATTAAAGTATTTGGCCCGACGATTGAGAAGGCGGCTAAGAAAAGTCGGGCTATCTTTAATGGCCTTGCGATAAGCTCTCCTTAAATATTTGCCTTTAAAGGCTCGGACTTTTTCAAAGTTGACGCGCTTGGATTTTTGCCGGTAAGGCGGAACGCTTTTAAGCAGTCCCTTTCTGACCAATAAATCAAGCGAGATATAAATCTCGTCCATCGCTAAAGAAGAGAGAGGCTGATAGGGGCTGTGGCCGTAGCCGATCGGCGTTAACGGCAAGATTTGCCATAAGCCAAAACCGGCTTTTTTGACATCTTTTAAGAAAGCATAAGTCTCCGGGCCGAAGTCGCCGATGCCGTGGCG
>DCUC01000010.1:41768-42673 GCA_002329705.1 Caryophanales bacterium UBA1424 | reverse complement strand
GCCGCTCATCGCGTAGATCGGCCACATCGTCTGCATCAGCGATAGCGGATTGGCGGACGCGCCGAGCGAATCGGCGATGACAACCGGAAAGAGCAGCGAGACGACAAAGGCGTAAGTTAATGAGGCGATGGCTAAAGCCATAAGCATCGCCGCAATCGGCGAATACTTCTTGATAAGCGAGCAGATGATGGCGACGATAAGCGTTAAAAGACCGCCAATCGTCCCGACAAAAAGACAGGATAAAAGCAAGTAGTTTATCGTCAGGTCGGAGACGCCCAAAGCGAGTTCGATGCCCGAGTAATACGTGCTTTCGACGACTTCGCTGGCGACAGCATAGGAATCAAGAAACGAAAGACCAAAAAAGGCTAACGCCATAACGGCGGCCGCGTATAAGAGCCAACAGACCATTCCGCGTTTGCGGATGGCGACGGTCTTGGGTTTTGTGGATGTCATTTCTTTATTCATGTCTTGGCAGGTCCTAAGCGTCTAAAACGCATTCTGATCTTCTGCTTTATCATATGATAATCAAGGTACGCCTCGCGCTGACAAAATGGAAGCGAAATGAGGAAATATCCGCTGCTCATGATGATAAAGGTCGGAAGGGCCATCCAGAGGACCGGGACATAATAGATGCTATCCGTGCCCGGCCAGGTGTATTTAAAAAATGGCAGAATCATCCAGTAAAATGGCTTTAATCCGGAGTCGAGGACGCTCATCGGCCCGAAGACGAGAGCGCCGTTGCGGTAGTTGTTGCTGAAGACATCCTGCCAGCTCGCGTTGGTGATGCCACTCAGCTTTAAAAAGACTTCGTTTAAGCCGACGATAAATAAGACTCCAAGGAAAATGATTGGTGTCCACATCACGCGGCGATGACTCAGTTTATGAAGGCCGCTTGCCACCATCGC
>DCUC01000010.1:33231-41686 GCA_002329705.1 Caryophanales bacterium UBA1424 | reverse complement strand
TAAAACATGTAGTCTTTAAACTTCTTGCCCCCCCATAAATACATAAAGGGAAAGAAGATGACCGAGACGGCGCAGATGTTATCGGGCGATATCTTTTTTAGCGAGTATGGTAAATCGCTAAAATACGAGGGTAAAAAGATTTTTAAAAAGTGCAGGGCGAAATTAACAAAAAGCAAGATGACGATAAATTTATGAACGCTATCTTTGCTGGCTTTGCGCGCCCAAAGAACCGTCGCGACGGAAAGGATAAACAAAACGGCGTTCATCGCGATATATAAACCGTTGACGCCGATTCGTAAGGTTACTTCGAGGGCGTGGTGAGGCAAAGGTGGGTGACTCCTGATTCGCGAATGCCGACTTTGACGACATGGTCTTCGCCAAAGGCGTCAGTCATAACTCTTAAGAATGGCTCTTCTTCGTGGTCTTTGACAAAGCAGATGATCGTGCCGGCAAAGCCCCCGCCGTGAATGCGGCAGGCTCCATCTTTTAAAACGGTGTTAGCGAGGTCAAGACCTCTCTGCGGCGAAGTATTATAATCGCCGGCCATCGTGTTCTTTAAAAAGGCCGAACTGGAAAATCCCGATTGGCGAATGGCATTTAAAAAGCCGACGGCATCGTGTTTTGTCAAAGCCTCGCGGGCGGCGTCGACGCGGTCGTTCTCATCGATGTAGTGTTGGGCTCTTAGCTTTTGCTGCTCACTTACGCCATCGGTGGGATAGGCGATGCCTTTAAAGAAATCATCTTTGCTGACAGCGCGCAGGTCTTTCTTATCGAAGACGCGCTTGGCGACAAAGAGCATGTCGTCTTTAATCGAAGAATAGAGATGCGTCAAATTGGCGTGGCTTGCTCCGGTGTGGACAAGATAGATGTTAATCGGCAGTTTATAATCGAGGCTTTCAACGCGGGGATTAGCCAAGTCTTCGAAGTCGAGATAGTTGACGCCGCCAAAGGCGACGCCGATCTGATCTAAAAGACCGCAGGGTTTTCCGAAATATTCGGTTTCGCTGTAGTGGGCGATTTCGGCAAGCTGCATTTTCGTGAGTTTGCCATCATTATATAAAACATCAAAGATGCGGGCGATCAAGACTTCAAAAGCCGCACTTGAGGAAATGCCGGCGCCCGAAAAGATCGTCGATTCGATATAGGCATCAAAACCGCCGATTTTAAACTTGCTTAAAACCAGCTTGGCGGCCACGCCGCGGACGATGGCTTTCGAGGTGAAAAATTCCTCGGCCCGCCCGTTGAGGCTATCGAGGTCAAGGTAGATTTCGTCAAAGCCGTTGGCGACGATGTGGACGATGTTGTCCGCGCTTTTCTTTACGCTCGCAAAAAGGCCTAAACTGCAGCCGGCGACTAAGCACTTGCCGCGGTTGTGGTCGGTGTGGTTGCCGATTAATTCTAAGCGCCCGCCGATTTCAAAATAGTGGGTCGGATCATTTTCAAAGATGCGGTTAAATTCCTGAATCGTCTTCTCTTGGGGAGTCAGCATGTTAATTAACCTCCAGCGCCTTGATGAAGCGGGCCAAAGCTTTCTTTCCTACTTCGTCTTTTTTAAAGACGGATGTGTTGTCTAAAATGTTTCTACACACTTCAGAGATGGCGTCGCGGACGAGTTCTTCGACGTTTTCGCCGCGCCTTTTTTTAAGTTCGTTAATCATCGAGACGAACTGCTCCAAGTCGGGGTGATCGGCGAGGTATTCATCGGCGGGAATATCTTTGGCAAGAATCTTGCTGATTAAGGCCGATTGCCGCTTGAGGCGGGGAGGAAGGATAAATAAACCCATCGCCTCGATCAGGCCGATGCCCTCTTTTTTGATGTGATGATGCTCGGGATGAGCATGAAAGATGCCGTCGGGATAAATCTCATCGCAGCGGTTGTTGCGAAGAATCAAATATAAGGTGTAGTCCTCGCCATTTTTAGTGACGATGGATGTGAGCGAGGCATGGCGTTCACCGCCGCTGCTGGGGCGGAGGCCGGCGCTTTGATCTTCAAATTTTTGCCAGACATGATTGATGTGCATCGCTAAGTCGAGGATTTCCCGCTCATCTTTACCGACTAAGCGAAAAGCCGAGTTATAAAAATCGAGGTAGGTAAGTTTGACGCCTGGATATTTGCTGTTTGGAATCACAAAGGCATCTTTGGCCTTCATCATCGGAAAGACGTGGCGGCCGCCCTGAAAGTGCTCGTGGGTTAAGATGGAGCCGCCGGTGATCGGCAGATCGGAATTCGAACCGATGAAGTAATGGGGATATAAATCGACAAACGAGAACAGTTTACTCATATTCGCGCGGCTCACTTGCATCGGTTTGTGCTCGTCGGTGACGACGATTAGATGTTCGTCGTAATAGCCGTAGGGCGAATACTGCCAGAACCAGCCTTCACCATCAAAATTCAAGGGGATAACACGAAGTGTTTCGCGGGCTGGATGGTCGCTTCTGCCCTCGTATCCGAGGTTTTCTAGACAGAGGACACACTTGGGATATTTGGTGCTGATGACTTTGGCGAGTTTACGAATATCTTTGTTATCTTTTTCGGGTTTGGAAAGGTTGATCGAAATTTCTAATCCATCTTTGGAAACCCAGACGATATTTTTATCGATGCTCGTCTTACGGATGTAATTCGAGGCGATGCAGAGACGGTAGAAAAAGGCCGTCGCTTCCTCGGGTGAAACTTCGTATAAGCCATCGAACATATCGATTACTTTCGAGGGCAGGGGCGTCAGGTCACCCATGATTTCCTCGATGAACAATTCGGTTTTGAGATCGTCGTATTTAAGTGTTTCCTGAATGTCTTTGCGAAGTTCTTCAATGAGGACATCGGGGACTTCCATGCGGCAAATCTCCTCTTCGTCGATCATTCCTTCGTAAGGAGCGCTGACTCTGAGCTTGCGAAGCAGGAGGTTACGAACATAAATTAAATCGCGATCATTTAAATATAAATGACAGGATGCATACTTTAATAGTTTTTCGATTAATATGGCGAGCATAAAACAATTCCTTTTCGCATATATTATATAGTAAGTCTTTCGCAAATGTTATAGCCCGCAATAAAAGGATGTCTTTTATGGCATCTTATATTCGGGCGGACACCGCACTTATAAGCCGAGGGCCCGGCGGTAGACGTTAGCTAAAGCGTCGCGATCAAGAAAAGACGGGACGGGATAGAGAGGATGGGCCTCTTTATCGGCGTGAGCGACGAGTCCCGGAATATCTTTTTCGGCATAGACATTGACGAACTTGTCAGGGATTTCCAGTTTTCTGTTGAGGTCTTTAAGATATTGGATAAAGGCTAAAGCCTTGGTTTTGTCGCTGGCTTTTTTGTCGCATAAAGTGAGAGAATCGCTTAAGATTGCCAACTTCTTGTCGACCGAACGGCCGAATTGCTCCAAGACATAAGGGAGCAGGATAGCATTGGCCAGGCCGTGGGGGACATTATATTGCCCGCCTAACGCGTGAGCTAAGGCATGGACGTAGCCGACATAGGCTCTGGTAAAGGCGACTCCGGCCTGATAGGCGGCTAACTGCATGTCTTTGCGCGCTCCCAAATCAGCGGGTTCAAGATATGATTTATAGAGGCTTTTATCGATGAGCTGAATGGCTGAAAGGGCGCAGCACTTCGTGTTTTTCGTATTTCCCCGGCCGATAAAGGCTTCGACGGCGTGGGTCATGGCGTCCATGCCGGTCGTCGCGGTGATGGGTTTGGGAAGTCCGACTAATAAATCGGGATCAAGGACGGCATAATGGGGGATAATCTTGGGATCGTTAATCGCGTATTTGGAGTGGGTCTGGGCGTTGACGATCACCGCCGCCACCGTCGCTTCGCTGCCTGTTCCGGCTGTCGTCGGGATAGCGATTAAAAGCGGAATGCGGCCTCCGACTTTTAAGATGCCGCGCATCTTTTCGATGCTCTTTTTGGGATTGGCGAGGCGAGCGGCCAAGCCCTTCGCCGTGTCGATGCTCGAGCCGCCGCCAAAGGCGATGATAGCTTTAGCCCGCTCTTTTTTGTAGAGTTCTAAAGCCGCTTCGATATTGTCGATCGTCGGATTGGGAACGACATCGGAATAGATAGCGTATTTGATGCTGGCTTCTTCAAAGCCATCGATCATCTTCTGCAAAAGCCCCAACTTCATCAGCGGGCCATCGGTGATGACGAGAACGCGGTTAATATTCTTTTCGACGAGGATGCCGAACACCTTGCCCGACGACTTTGAGCCGCTGAGCACTTTGGGTTCGCGAAAGTTTAAAAAAGCGCTGGCTACATAAAGGACCGATTGATATAACCGGTAAGAAAACTTTCTAAATTTATTCATATTTATTCCTCTTTTCGACCGTAGAAGGCGAGCATGACGCCGACTAAGAGAAGCAGTGACGAGAGGACGAGGGTAATCGTGCCGATCGTCGTCGCAAAGAAATCGGGGATGAAGGGAACCAAGGCAATCGTCAGGATGGCGGCTTCCGCCAGCAAGGCGATGCCGAGCAAGACGATGCCGGTGACCTGAGCGCCGGTCAGGGAGCGCTTCTTGCCGGGAATTTCGGGTTTGATGCGCCTGGCTTTTTTGTTTAAGGGCTCGCCTTTATGCAAAGCGGTGCCTTTTGTCAACTCGGCCAACGTCTTGCGGTCGGGGACATCGACCTCGTCGGTCGTCGGTTTATAAAGTTCCTTTTTATTCGGAGGATTTTTCTTTTCGTAGTAGTTTAGATAAGCATTGTAATCGAGGTGGTTAATCCGCATGACATACTTGTAGGCTTTCCGCATATGCTCCATAGGAGCACTCGTCCGCATCAGCTCATTAAAATCCTTGACATCTTTGACATCGAGCTGACGGCCGTAGTATTCGAAGGAATCGAGATAGAAATTGAGTTCGGCGGCTTCCTTTTCGCTTCTTCCTCCGGCGACTAATTCACCGTCGTAAACGCGTTTGAATAAGACGTAACGCTCGCCGATTTCACGATCGTTTGGCTCGAGTCTAAGCGAGTCGAAATCTTCGACTTTGGCCCACCGGTAATCGACTTTCGTTTTGGGGATAAAAAAGTTTTGTTTTAAGGTGCAGTAATAAGCTTTTAAAACGATGCGCTTATCTTTAAATTCGCGGACTGAGGAGCCCATGTACATATCGATGGCGACCTCGCCTTTATATTTGAGTTTGATGGCGTTGATGAGCTTTTGCGCTTCGTATTTATCGTCCTTTGCCACTTTGGTGCCAGGAAAGAAAAAAGGCGTATAAGGTCGGCCGTTATAGGCCAGGGGACGAACGAGCAAGACGCGGTCTTGGGCGTGAACGACACCGCAGACGTAATAGATTGTTTTGATTTTTGCCATGGTGATTCTCTTTTATTTATTGTAATGCATATATGCTTACATAATCAACGATAGCGACGGCTTCCTGGCCGGTGTAAGTTAAGGTGATGCGGTCGATAAAAACGTGATCATAGGCGAAGCGATGGCTGTAGATCTTGGCGACGGCGAGATCTTCAAGAGCAGCGCTTTCTAAGAGATTATCATCCTTGTCAAAGCCATTGATGATAAAGGCGGCATCATCCCCTTCGATCGTGCTGATGGCAAACTCGACATACTTTGTAAAGTTATTGTTCAGCTTCGGCGAAATGATGTTCTGGCCGTCCTCTTCAAAGCGAGCTTTCTTATTAAGAAAGAGTGGCTCATTTCCGCGGCTCGACCAGTCAGTGTCTAGTTCATCGTCGCTAAATTCCGCGGCGCATAAAAGCACTCGGTTTCCGTACTCGTCCGTGCTATTCCGCACACCGGGGTCAGGGTGGTATTGATTAAGAAGGCCGACCGCTAGATATGTCACGCCGACGATGCCAAAAACAAGAGCGACGGAGATCAGAAATTTGCCTTGCGGATTAAGATTTGCCATATCTCTACTATAAGGAATTAGAGCCCTTTTGTTAATTTATAATTAATTTTGCGAATTAATCCGGCTTTGACTTTGATGACTTGGCGGTCGTAGGTGACAAGTCCGTTCAGTTCGTCTTCGACATCGCTTAACTGCGTGTAGACGGAGGCCGCTAATCCCTCCTTGGCCGCGGGCACGATTTCCTGTTCGTAGAGACGGATAAAGGCGTCCGTTAACTGCTCGCTATTCTTCATCCGTTTATAGCCGAAATTCTTGTCGTTAAAAGCATGGCCGTCAACGCGCAGTTGATAGCCGCCGAACTCCGATAAGATGCGGGCTCGTCCGAGCTTATCATCTTGATATTTGTACTTGCGGAAATAGACGTGATCGGATTTGATGGCGCCGATGCCCTGATCATGCCATCCCGAGGCGTGATCAAAGAGTCTGGTCGGATCGAGTTTGCTCATCTCTTCGAAGACTTTTTCGGCATCGAACTGCCCCCAGCCTTCGTTAAAGATTGTCCAAAGGACAACAGCGGGTGAATTATAAAGTAAATCGATCGTTTGTCTAGCTTCGTTTATAAACTCTTCGCGGCCGGCTTGGTCAAGCCGTCCGAACTTTTTGTATTGATTGTCTTTGCTGTGCTTTTGCACAAGGACGGGCACGACGGTTGAAAGGAAGGAGTAATCGCTGCCGCCATTGACGAAATCCTGCCAGACGAGGATGCCTAAACGGTCGCAGTGATAATACCAGCGCGGCGCTTCGATTTTGATGTGTTTGCGGAGCATGTTAAAGCCGAGTTTTTTGGCCAGCATAATGTCATCGATATAGTCTTTGTCGGAAGGCGGGGTGAGGAGGCCGTCTTGATAGTAGCCCTGATCGAGGAGACCGCTTTGAAATAAGGGCTTGTTGTTTAGGAAGAAGCGCTTCTTGCCTCGCTCATCAAGGGCGATGGAAATCTTGCGCATGCCAAAGTAAGAGGCGACTTCATCATCTTTCAACCGCACTTTGAATTTGTAAAGGTAAGGATCGTCGACGGTCCACGGATGCATGTTATCGAGATCGATGATAATCGGCGTATTGCTCATGCCTGAGATCACCCTTTTTTCAATCTCTATGACGACATCGCTATCGATGTTCGCCTTAGCGATGATTTCGACTTTCTTATCGTCAAATAGCGGCGTGATTTTTAAAGAAGAAATATACTCCTTCGGCGTGCTTTCCAGCCACACCGGCAGATAAATTCCGCTTTGCGGAGTGTACCAGATACCGCCGCGTTTAAGCTTTTGCTTACCGCGGCTGTGATATGAGGTATCGCTTTGATCTTGGACGATGACGACGAGCTCGTTTTCGGCCTTTAGATATTCCTGTATTTCAAACGAAAAAGGCAGGAAACCGCCGATATGATCACCGAGATAATGATTGTTTAAATAAACCTTCGCGCTTTGGTCGACGGCCGTAAAATGAAGAAAGACGCGACCTTTATTAAAATCATTAGGAAGGTCAAAAAAGCGTCGGTAAATAAGATATTCGTCCGGCTTTAAAACGCGGTTGACTTTTGAAAGGGGGGCTTCGGGTGAAAACGGCACGATGATCTTGTCTAAAAAATGCTTGGGAAGATCATCGGTGTTCTTGATGACATAGTCCCATTCGCCATTCAGGCAAAAATAGGAATTGCGCACAAGTTGCATGCGCGGATATTCGCTGAGCGGAAGTGCTTTGTTGTTTTTCATTTTTTATTTGCAAGAGCGCGAGTTTTCTTATCTTTTATTATTAAAATAATAACCGGGGCGATGGCTAAGAGCAAGACGCCTGCTGCCGCGAGGTATATGTATTCATTGGGTAACTTGACTGATTGGCCGTAGTCATTTATGTACTCGGCCGCGGTAAACATGTAAGAGGCTTCGCCGATAAAAGGTCCAGTCACCATCGGAATCAGGACGACGAAAATCATGCGGATACCCTGAAAGAGACCGACCTCGTTTCGCGGGGTGTAATCGCGAACTTTGGAGCCGAGCACCGCCGTCGAAATCATATAGCCCGACATCATCACGATGCCGGCCGGAATAATAAATGCCATCTCCTTAGCGAAGAACATGCCGATCATGCCGACGAACGTGATGCCTAAAGCCGGCATGAGAATGCGGTTTTTGCCGATTTTATCCATAAAAAGACCGATGAGGACAGTAAAAAGGCAGGCGGCTAATAATACGCTGCCCATGATAATCGTGAAATCGAGGCCTTCAAAGTGAAGATTCTTTTGAATTACAATCAAGAAATAAGGCATAAACACCTGCATGGCAATGGCGAACGCCAAAAATGAAACAAGGGTTAAATAAAGGAGCGGATTGGCTTTGATAACGCTCGGGCGAAAGCCGTAAAAAATATTCTTCATGTAGGTCTCGTCATTATTAGGACGGGCGACATCTTTGGGAAAAAGAAAGAGCGAGGCGACACCGGTGANNCCGAAGACGAGGAAAAAGGTAAACCAGCCCGCCCCGCTGGCCATCCCCGAGAAACCGCCGAAGATGATGAGCATCGAAATCAGAGGTAAAATCGCTAAGACCGATTCGATTTTTCCGCTCGTTTGCGGCGTCGAG
>DCUC01000010.1:24993-33130 GCA_002329705.1 Caryophanales bacterium UBA1424 | reverse complement strand
TCGGTCGTGATAAAGGCAAATGATAAGACCGAGAGGCCCCAGGCGATATAGCCAAAGGAAACAAAGGCTTTGCGCTTTCCGAGACGATCGGATAAGGCGCCCATAAGCAGCGTCGTAATCGTCGCCGCGGCGGCGCTAAAAGCGACCATCCACGGGACGTAACCGGCATCCTGTGTCTGCTCGAAAATATAGAGGTTAAGAAACATATTTTCAATCGTCCAGGCAAACTGGCCGACCAAACCGGCGATGACGAGCGAAAACCAATTGCGAACACCTACTTTATTCATCGTTACCACCTCATGTTGGGCACTTTGTCCCAAATAAATGCAAAATGCTTCTTTTCGGCCCCGACTTGAAAGCCGTCGTGATCGATATTGTTAATGAAAGCACGAAGGTCTTTTTCGTCGTACTTGCCAGCGAGTAATTTTTCCAAAAAGTCGACTTCATCTGAAGCTTTGGAAATCAACTCTAAAAACGAATCATTGCGGACTATGTTTGTGACACAGTCGCGCCACTCGCTCTTTTGATCGTTTAAGACATCCAAGACATCGTTGTGCCTGACCTTGCGGGGTGTCACCATCGCGTTGATCGCCCCAGTCGGGGCCATCAGGCGAAAGACGGCTTTCTTAAATCCTAAAGGCGAATGAAAAATTATCTGGCAAAACTTCATGTCCTTCCAGGCGAGAAGGTATGAATCTTCCTTGATGATGTCGTTTTTAAATACGTCCTTGGCAAGGTGATACATCATGCGAGAGATGGAAACGACTTTGCCCTCGTCGGCTTTAACTGCCTTGCGCGGTGCCATTTTGAGATTAAAACGCTCTTTGATTAGGCAGTCGATGTACGATTCATAAGAGGCGTGGGCGGCAAAGTAATATTTCTTGTTCGCGGCCTCATCGGCGGAACCGGTCCGGTAGAAGACAAAGGGATGGCAGTTACGGTCCATGATGTAGTGCAAAAACAAGCCTTTGATAAACCGCGTTAATATTTCTTGTTCGCGGCCTTCTTTTTTATCGGCATAGCCGAGTAAATAGTAATAGGCTTTTGTGATGTCGATGTGATGAAGATGGGTGCCAAAGCCGCGAATATCTTTGATATGTTCGCGCTTTTTAAGGCTGTAGCCATAGAAGAAAAAAACATCCGGTCCCTGAGCGCCCAAATATAAAACATCGTTATCGACATTTTCTTCGGCGCGCATCTTGGCAAACGCGAAGTGCGTCATGATCGCGGGCATAACAAGTCTCCTTTGTTTTTGAGTTCATCTACTATTTAAGCACAAAAACTGATAATTCGTCAGTCTCTTTTATAAATAAAAAAGACGGGACACGCCCGTCTAATTGAATCGCCTACTTATGTTACTCTTGAGGATCGTCGGCTTGCGCCTCTTCGCCGGCGGAAACCGCAGGAGTTATTTACTCCTTTGGAGCCGCGACTTGTTTAACCACGGCTGCCGCACCGCCATGTTCCTTGTTATGAATCTCGTTGACGTCGTTCCAGGTGTGCAAGAACAAGTACTGGGCGACGAGCGGTCCGATGCCGATCATCGATCCGACGATGAGCCAGAGGAGGTACATGCCTCCCCCATTAAGACGCGGAGTCTGATTCCGTTTACGAATGAAAGCAGCCCATCTTTCGACGATGTTATACGACCAAATAAAAGCGTAGATGCCAAGCGTGAGAATCGAAAAGAGAATGTAAAGGAGCAAGCCTTTGGTATTTTTGCCGTCTTCTTTGCAAGCTTCATCGGTTTCCTTGGCGGCGGCATGAATAATATACATGCCTTAGATGCCGAGCGTCAAAAAACTAAAAATCAGATATTTGAGCAGTCCGCGATTAGTCTTTAGTTCCATATTCCCTCCTATGGTTTTGATACTTACGTTAAAACACAAAAAAACATGACATAAATATCTTTTTTGTAACAAATATGGCTTTAACGGCTGATTATTTTAAGATAGCTGCGGCGTTTTTTGTGCTGTTCTTTCGGAAAGAACTTCCACTGCGCCTGGACCTTCGTGTTGTTTTCTAAGTTGAGATTGGTCTCGCAATACGAGATGTTCTCGCGCATCATGCCGAGGATTAACTCGCGCAGGATGATGGCGTTTATGCCAAACGATTGATATTCGGGCAAGACGGCGATGAGGCCTAAGTCGATAACATCCGGCTTACGGAGGATTTTAATCATTTTGGTGATGGCTCCCGGAGTCAGGCGACCGCCGCTTTTTTGAAAAGCCGGACCGAGGGAAGGCACCGATAAGCCGAAGGCGATGACATTTTCTTTTTCATCACAGACGGTGATCATAAATTTGAGGCTCAGCAAATACATAAACTGGGTGATGATCTGCTGCTTCATCTCTTTGGTGAAGGGAACCGTGCCATAAAGCACTTTATAGCCTTCGTCTAAACAATGGAAAATGCCGTCTTTATATTTATTGATATAGTGGCGTTTATTTCTTCCGGTGCCGAGGTGGAGGCGAAACTTCTCCATCGCCGCCGTCGCGACGCGGTCCAGAGTCGGATCGAGACTCTCCGGCTTATAAAGCCGATATTCAAGCCAGTCGATTTCTTTGGCGTAGCCGCAGTTTTCAATCAGCCGCCCGTAGTATTCAAAGTTATATTGTTCTTCAAATGTTGCGATATAATCGAAACCTTCGATCAAAAGGCCTTCTCTTTCGAGGTCGCTGTAGCCGAGGGGGCCGCATATCGATTCCATGCCATTAGCGAGCGCCCAGCGCTCCGCCGCCGCAAACAAGGCGTCGGCGACTTCTTGGCTGTCGATGGCGTCAAAGCGCGTAAAACGGGCCCGTTTTTCGCCCATCTTCTCGTTGCTCTGATTTTGGATGATACCAGAAATTCTTCCGACCACTTTATCGCCGTCATAAGCTAAGAAAAAAGAGGACTTGGATGTCTTGTAATAGGCGTTTTTCTTTGAAAAAACCTTCATTTCATCGCCATAAAGAGGAGGGACAAAATAAGGGTTTCCTTTGTATAAATCAAGCGGGAAGGATACGAATTGATGGCGCATTTTGCGCGTCGATACTTCTTTAATTGTTATCATGTGCTTTTTTTACAACAGTTAAATATTAGCAAAATAAAATATGAAAAGAAAGGAGGATTTATTCACCGCTGTCGCTCATCTTGATAAAGGTGATAATTTTCTCTTTTAGCGAGATTTTGCCGACGGTGTAACCATAGGCTAAAAGTTCTTTCTTGCAGTTTAAAAATGAGTGGTCGAGGCGAAAGCCGAGGATATCCTGAATTTGTTCAAAGGAAAGAAGAATCTTTTTCTGCTTTTCGTTTTGTATAAACTTCGAAAGAGGATCGTATTTGCTAATGAAATCAAAGATGACTATTTTCCGATCAGCGACTTCAATAATTTCGTCGCCGCTTCCTGCGGTCCCGCCATCTCATAGCCGGGCACCGCCAGGCGGGTGAAAAGTTCGCCAATCGCGACCTTTTCTTTATACAAAGAAGTGAAGTATGAATTGAGTAGCACTTCGGTTTGTTCTTTTCTTTGAACCGGTCCGAACGGATTAGCAAAATACGAGCTCACCAAGCCGACTTCGCTCGTCGTCCCTTTGGCTTTGCGCTGGCCGCCACGAAAGATGTCGGTCGCTTCTTCGAGGTTACTAAAGAGGCGGAGGCCGATGTCGACCTCGCTGTAGTTATTAGCATAGAGGAGCATGTCGATGCGATGGTCGGCCATTATAAATTTATAAGTCGTGACGGGAAGGACGACGCGGGCGTTGACCTGATCGGGATTTAGAAAGATGGCCCGGTCGATCTTCTGATAAGCGTAGCCGGCTTCGAGATCATCGAGGCGGACAAAGGCGCCGATTTCCGTTCCGTGAGCGTAGATATGTCCGTCTTTCTTAAAGAAGGTACCCATGTCGTCAAAGACGATTTTCATCTGTTTGATATAGTCTTTACCGATGATGCGCAGGGCTTCAAGCGTCTCGGATTTTCCGGCGCCGCTATCGCCGACGACGACGATGTTTTTCGTCTCGTCATTATTTAAGACAATCGAGACCATCGCCCCATGAATTGGCAGTTTTTTCTGGTCGATCATCGCGAGGTTGTGAAGGGTTAGCAGCATCTTTTTTAGATAGCCGAAGTAGTCGTTTTTATCGAGCCGGCTCACAAAACCCAAATAGATGTTATTTTCCTGATCGTGATGATAGGTGCAATCGTATTCCGTCTCGCTAATTCCGTAGAGGTAGACGATATCGGGCTTGCGGTCTTTGATTTCGTCAAACGAGGCGAACTCAAAGAGATTGGAAAGGCCGATGCCCTCGTGGAGGAAATCGCGATGGATGTAGACGTAGGCGAGCAAGGGCCCGATTTTAATCGGAAAGGCAAAGAAATGAAGTTTATTGATGACGAGTTTGGAAAGCGGGTTTTCGCCGATTTCCTGAAATAGGCCCGAACGCGTATTGCTTTTAGTATAGGCGATAAAGGGAGGCCTGGTCGCAATCTTGCTGATGAAAGCGATGTTTTGCAAGTTTTCGTAGCCCGCATGATAGGGAACGCGGTGATGGACATATAAAAGATTGGCGTTGACTCCCGCGGGAAGCTGCCGGTAGACGTGGAATTGTTGGCCGAGAAGATTCGTTGACACGCCGCGATACAAAGACAAAATCAGGCTGTTAAAATGATCGATTGTCTTGATAACGTCGGGCGCTTTCGCGCTTTGCGTGTATAAATGCGAGGAAGCCATCAATCCGAAGCGCTGAAGGCTACGCCAGTAATCGTATAACATCTCGGTAAAATGGTAGAATTCATCGCGTTTTTTTAAAAGATAATGAAGGGACGGATTATTTTTGTATATATCATTAAAAGGGAAGACATAAAGGAGTTTATAGGCATCGAGAAAGTGTTCGAGCTTGACGGTTTTAAGACTCTCCATCGTCACGTCTTTATCGCGGCGAAGTTTATCGACAAATTGGGAGAGGACGTGTGCAAAACTCTTCGATTGCAAAACGCTGACTTCCGAGTCGCAAAGCGAAGCGTCAAAATTGATCAAGGCATAAGTATCAGTGAGATGGAATTTTTTCATCGCGCTCCTCCTAGTAACGAACGGGCACTTCTATCTTAAGCGATAGCAAGGCATCTTTTAACACTTTAAAAAAATTATCGATGTCGCCGACATCAATCGCCCCGAGCGAACCGAGGCGAAAGGCCAAAACTCCGCCGACGGGGCGCGGAAACAAAATAAAGCCGCGCTCATAGCAGAAGTCATGAACTTTTTTGAAGTCCCAATTAATATCATTTGGGTAAAGGACCGAGACGACGAGAGGGCCTTGATTTTCGCGTTTAATGTATTCTTTAAACCCGAGGCGCTTGAGCCCTTCGTGAATGGCTTGATTGACGCGGACAATCCGTTTGTATTTATCGTTTTCGCCTTCCGCGAAATATTCTTTGACGCCCTGCGCCGCGGCGTACACTAACTGGACTGGGGGTGTAAACTGCATTTCGCCATCAACTTCAAAATGGTGATACTGGCGGTACAGATGGCAGTAATAGGAGCGCTTGGGATAATCCTTTGAAAGTTCGATTAAATCTCGTCTTCCGATAACAAAAGAAAGGCCCGGCATCGCCGCGATGCCCTTTTGAGCCGAGGCGAGGAGAAAGTCGACATTGTCTTTGACAATATCCAGGGGCACTAAGGCGAAGGACGATGTCGCATCGACGACGAAGACAGCCTGGTGTTCATGAACAATCTTCCCGATGCTTCGAATGTCGTTTAAAATGCCCGAACCCGTTTCGTGATGAGTCGTGTAGACGAGGGTGATATCCGGATTATCATTCAAGACTTCTTTAATATTGCCCGGTTCGATTGGAGCCGTAAAGTCCAGTTTCAGTTCGATGTAGGACAGACCGTAGTATTTGCAGATGTCCACCGCTCTTGATGAGTAGGCGCCGTTATTAACAATTAATACTTTTTTACCATCTGGAAGAAGAGAATTAAGCGCGACATCCATGTTGATTGTTCCGGAGCCGGAAAATAACACGGCGACGTAATCTTTATCATTTCCGTGAGCAATCTTAACTAAGTCTTTTCTCAGCTTTTCAATCACGTCGACAAAATCTTGTTCGCGGTGGCACATATCGGGAGCCATTAACTGAGCTTTGACAGTGTCGGTCGTAGTCGCCGGGCCGGGATTAAGCAATATATTTCTTTTGATATTCATAAGTGCCTCCTTTTATATTATAAAAACTTACTGGTAATTTGATTTTCCCATTATACCAATTTTATGCTGATAAAGTTTAGTGAATTTGCTTGTTAGAAGACTTATATAGTATTCAAGTATCATTTGAAGTAAGGACACCTTAGTCTTAATGCACGCCTTGTTTAAGTGGTTGAAATCACAGCGGACATATCATATGTCCATTTCGACGCCATATTTGCATTTTGCAAAAAGTGCTGCGATGTAAATTGATAAAAAGGCATTCCGCTTGTAGCTTTGCGGACTTCCTATTTGACTCATTTGCGCGATATAAAATACGTTTGCCTTCTCTTTTTTTAAGTAGTTTTGCTCGTGAAAGGATTGTTAGGTGAATAGATAATGTTGCCTGTCGGCATTGAACGCGCTCAAAAAAACGACACGCGCATATTTCGCCTTTTTATATAATAAGCAAACAATTATAAGCCCTCACATATTGATAATTATCAATAAATGAGTTGTATAAATGCTGAAAAACAATTGGGTTTAAAAATAGAGCAGAGGACTCGTTTTTCGTGTGTCGCCATTCGTAAAATTTTGTAAAAGAAAAAAATGCCGATTTTATCGACACTTTTTACAAAATTTTGGGATGGTGGCCCAGGCCGGGATTGAACCGGCGACACACGGATTTTCAGTCCGTTGCTCTACCAACTGAGCTACCGGGCCACGTACATGGCGGACCAGACGGGAATCGAACCCGCGATCTCCTCCGTGACAGGGAGGCATGTTAACCGCTACACCACTGGTCCAAATACGTGCTTATTAATTATCTTAAATAATCCTATAAAAATCAAGAGACAAATAAACGGAGAAGAAAAAAGATCCCTCACAAGTGAGGGACCCTTTGACTTAATCTTTAATAGTTTTCGGCCTTAAGTTCGAAGTGCGCTTTGGGATGGGCGCAGACCGGGCAGATTTCCGGAGCCTTCTTACCGATATGGATGTGACCGCAATTACGGCATTTCCAAACGGTGACTTCATCGCATTCGAAAATTTTCTCGTCGGTTACTTTCTTTAACAGGTGACGATAGCGCTTCTCGTGTTCTTTTTCGACATTGGCGACACCGAGCATCATGCGGGCGATTTCCGGAAAGCCTTCTTCCTTGGCGACTTTAGCCATCTCGGCATACATCGTCGTCCACTCATAGTTTTCGCCAGTGGCGGCATCTAGCAGGTTTTCAGCCGTCGTCGGAACCGATCCGCCGTGCAGAGCCTTAAACCACAGTTTGGCGTGTTCTTTTTCGTTATCGGATGTCTCTTCAAAGATGGCTGCGATTTGTTCATAGCCTTCTTTTTTAGCTTGTTTGGCGTAGTAGCCATACTTGACGCGAGCTTGCGACTCACCCGAAAAAGCAATCTTTAGATTTTCTTCGGTTCTGGTACCTTTTAGTTCTTTCATTATCGATTATTTCCTCCATTGTTAATTATCTAAAAATAGTTCACCTTAGTCAAAGATAATCTTTGCGATTGTTCAGTTTTCTGACTTTTCGTCATCGCTTTTGACATAGCGAAAATATTCGACATTATCTGGTTTTGAAGCATGTTCAACCATAAAGTTATAGGTCTGATCGTGAAGATCCTGCATTGAAGTTTTTAAATCGGTATCTCGCTTTGGAAAAATCGGCTCACCGACAGTGACAACCATGCGCGGTTTTAAACAGCGTTTGAATATTTTTCTTTTTTCATAAGTGGCGACAATCGGGACGACAGGCGTATTAAGCTTAGCCGGATAGCGGAACGAGGACGATGAAAAGGGGCGGATAAATGTCGCAAACGGCCANNNCATTTGTAGAGGGAAGAGGCAGACAACCGAGCATCATAACAAGATTGCGAACACCGGGAATCGAAACGGCGTCAGGGTCGGCGATGATAAAGGTCCTCTTCGGTCTTGTGATGCAAACCTGGCTGATAAAAGC
>DCUC01000010.1:0-24966 GCA_002329705.1 Caryophanales bacterium UBA1424 | reverse complement strand
TTTTTGATGGCTTTGCGGTTGACGACTTTGACATTCAGCGCAATCTTGCATGTCAAAAAGAGGACAGGAATGGCGACGAGAAAATAGACGAGGAACGAAAGAATTCGCCACAATATGTTTTTATGAATATAGCGAAAATTCTCATCGAGGGGCTGAGTTTTGATCTTTGTGCCCGCAAAATCGTCGTTGAGCAGGTCGCGATAATAGATGATGCGCTTAGGATTTTCTCGTTTTCTTTTCATCGTTTGCTTTGATTATATCAAAAAGCATCGACTCCATCTGTTCCATGGAATAGTCGAAATCGAACCGCTTTGCATATTCGATATACTGTGTTCGGCACCGCTCTTTTTCGTCGGGTGAATCAAGCCAGTAGTCGATTTTCTCAGCTAAATCTTTGGCGTCGTTGCATTTAAACAAATTCTTTTCGCTTAAAGCGAAGTGCCGGGTTGCGCTGCGCCTGGAATCGGCGATGACGGGCACCAATCCGCAGGACATGGCTTCGAGGCAGGAAATAGCTTCAATTTCGATTTCGGCGGGATGAACATATAAATCAGCATAGTTGATAATATCGATTAATTCTTCACGGGGATGAAAGCCGAGAATCGGCGCGTTGGCCAAATCTGCGCTGCGCTTGATGATGTTATCTCGCTGCGGACCGTCGCCGGCGAAAACGAGTTGAATTCTATCTTTGTATTTAGAAAGTTTGACTGCATCAATTAAAACCTTGTGAGATTTTTCGCGGCTGTAGCGGCCGGTAAACAAAATGACGAACTTGCCATCCAAATTCTTTGGTTTGGGGGCAAGACGTGGCTTAAAGGCCTTGTGAACGCCGTTGGAGATGACATAGCCGTTTGTTTCTCCAGCATGATGTTCAAAGACCTCGCGTATAAACTGGGTCGGATAGTGAATCGCATCGACATAGCGATAGAGGACGCGATAGAAAAATTTATAGGTCAACAGATTGGCGACCGGCATATCCATCATAAAAATNNTTGGTGAAGTTTTCGGCCTGGACATGAAAACCGGCCGTGACCGGCTTTCCTAAACGCTTGGCGATTCGCGCAGCTTTCGTGCCCAAGAAAAATGGCATCATGACATGGACGATGTCGGCATTCTTAATCGCATCAGTAATTATTTTTGAATCGGCTTTTGCTAATGTGATATTGTTCTTCTTAACATAATTGTTAAGGAAACCGAGATTTAATGGTGGGACGACATAGTAGCCGTAAAGACCTGTTTTATTTTCATCAGGGCAGACGACGCTGACTTCATGCCCTTTGTTTTTTAAACTATTAATAAAATTTACTGCTGTAATCGTAGTCCCGTTATTCTCTATGCCGAGGACATCGGCAACGATTGTAACGCGCATGTTGATACCTCCAAAATCGCTTGGCGAGTGATGGTTGGGGATAGATGATAATCAAAGTAGTTGCGCGCGTTCCCCCAAACTGCAACGCCGACTATAAAAAGTATATACTATTTACATATTATTGTCTTTAAGTTCTGGCTCCGGCTCGTTGAATTTGACTTCAGCCAAGGCGAGTTGTCCGGCATTCATGCATTGAATGCGCATCTCGCGGCCCTGAAAGAAAAACTTTGCTGTCGCCTCCCATAAAAAGACCCAGGAAAAAATTTGCAGCATTTCAAAAATCAGCGGAATATCCGGAAACTGGGCAGCATTCATCGCCAATTTTGCGATTGTCGAGATGACGAGGGCGATCATGCCGATGGCGAATAAAACCCAGGCCACCGCTCGATTGATTTTCAGTTCGCGGCGCTTATCTTCATAGATAAGCCGATAATGATCGAGGAACGATTTCTTAATCCGCGACTTTCTTAAATCGGAGACATCGCCGACATCAAAATTGACGATGAGGGGGATTTCGACAGGCGTATAGTAGGTCTTCTCATCGATATATTCAAAAATATCCGGTTTCATATCTTCTTTATATGAATAGGGGGAATACAGTTCGTCGACATTTGTGAGATCGACGCTGATGTGAGCTTTGCCGTCGGGATAAGTTAGCGATTCAACGTATTTTTTCGTCGCGCTTCTTGAATCGCGATAGAGAGCTTCAATCCGTTCAGAAAAGCGTTTACGCCGTTCTTTAATTACTTTTTTATCCATTTTCCGCTCCTCCTTTTATTTTTTTCTTGAGTTTAGCGGCTCGCTTGCGCTCGATGAGGTGGTGTAAGGCTTCGAGAAAAGATGAGTCGTCGGCGACGATGTCGTCTTCGTCATAGGCAAAGACGAGATATGCCGGTTTATTATTACGAAGGAGCAAAACGTATCCTTCTTCGTCGACCTTCCGAGCCACGCGGGAGAAATTTTGATTAGCCTCTTTTAGGCTGACAAGTTGCTTGATTCTGAGTTTCATGTTTTGACCCAAAGAGACTTTATCATAAAAGTAGGTAGAAAACAACCTACAAGTCTTATCAGAGTGGTAAAGGAAGAAAAAAAGAAATTATTTTTTGAATATTTTCCCGATGTTTACCCATATGTATCAGTAGGAGGAATTTATGCACAAGAATGTAGGTTTTTACAAAGAGGAGGAAATTGTCCTGATGCTCAACGAAAAGAAAGTGTGTCAGCTTTCTAACAACGCGAAGTATATAATCCGCGAGATTTTCGAGCATCCCGACGAAGAGGCTGTTGTCTATGCCAAACGGCTGGATGAGTTCATCAAACCAGATTTTTACATCAGGATAGGTGAAAATACTCATTATATCTCGATGAAAAGCGGCAGCAGCAATACGCTCCATCAAGAATATGTCAAAGAGTTTTGCATATATTTGCGAGAAAGAGGCATTTCGAATCGGACGCTGCAGACCATTTTGCTTTATCAATTTGGAGACGGCACGCTTGATGGCACCGGCAAAGAGCGGTTTCCCTATGAAAAACTGCGCTTTTTGCTGGCGGATCGCTTAAAAGAGGCAAATCTTGAGTTAAATCGCGACAAAGAATTCGTCATAAGCATTATTAACCGCGTCGTCTTTAAAGGAGCGCGGGAGGAAAACATTGAAGCTGACTATGTTTATCACGGCGATAAGGATTACGGGATTCTCGTTTCAAAAAAACAGATGATAAAACATTGTCATCGCCGCGACTGGGCATTTATCGACAGTTTGCATATCGGACCGATTCTTCTCAGGCCTCATGCCCGTTATGTCGGAAAAGAAATTAAACGCGAAAAATCCCGGCAGCGACTCGAGTTTTATTGGCCCAACTACTATGCCGATTTAGACTACATATCGAAACGCTACGACGGTTAGCCCGGATGGTCGGAGGAATCCTGTCCCCCAACCACAAAAAAAGAGCCAACTGGCTCTTTTTTTTGTAATTGGTTGCGGGGGAAGGATTTGAACCTCCGACCTCCGGGTTATGAGCCCGACGAGCTGCCAGACTGCTCTACCCCGCGACGTGTCTTTAGCCATGTTATATTAACAAGTGCAAAAGCAATTTGCAAGCGATATATTTTATATATTTTACTTTTTTGACCACTTAGGTATAATGATATGCACATTATGGAAATCGCGTTTTACGTCCTCATCGGCGTCTTCGGCTTAGCCTCCTTCATTCACTTAATTTTTTGTTTGCTCGAGAAAGAGGCGTGGCGAAAGGCGACCAAACCGCTGACGACTTTACTGCTTACCGGCGCAATTCTGATTTTGACTCTCACATATCCA
Source organism: Caryophanales bacterium UBA1424 (assembly GCA_002329705.1). Classification (GTDB taxonomy): domain Bacteria; phylum Bacillota_I; class Bacilli_A; order RFN20; family CAG-826; genus UBA1424. Next base: position 21,279 of record DCUC01000010.1, on the reverse strand, counting down.
GAAATGCCATTTCCCAAGTATGCCATCTGGCTCGCGGGAATCATGTGCGTCTTTGGCGATTTATTCGCTCTCCGCATCAAATCGCGACCACTTTTTATCACCGGCTCCATCTTTTACACCGTCGGACACATGCTCAATGCATATGTTATGGTCTCGATGCTAAGCTACACGATGCCATGGTGGATTTATGTCGCTATCGCCGGCGCATCGCTTGCCTTCTCGGGAGCACTTTATCCGTTATCGCGCCTTCTCTTTGGAAAAATCGCCTACATTATCAACTTATATTTGTCATTGCATCTTATTAACATCGCTTTAGCGATTCTTCTTTTAGTTGATGGCAAACCGATTATCGCAACGATGATTTTAGTCGGCTATGCCCTTTACTTTCTATCGGATTTTTTACTCGTCTATTCCGCATACGGAAAAGATATGCGCCGCCGCGATTTTTACATCATGCTCTTATTTTTTGCGAGCCAGCTATTGATCATGCTCGGACTCGCCAATACGCTTCTTATTATTTCCCAATAATTGCAAAATGATAAAGCCGGGAGCCGAAATCGCCGAGGACGCGAACTCTTTCGTCGTAGCCGACACCGGCCCATTCCGGATTGAGCTTAATCGCTCCGTGATTAATCATGGCCCCGGTAACGACATAACTTTCTTTTTCGCCCGGCATCACTTTGTGATGAGCGATTTGATTCACTAGAAAACCGTTTTCGTTGACGCGAACGGGAAGGACCATATTAATTAAGCCTCCGAACTTCTTGATGTTATGGTCTTGAGGACGGACATTCATCGCATATCTTTCATCTTCAAGGAAGTCGATGCCCTGCAATATCGTCGTTTTCGGATTCGGTTTTTGCAGGCCATTAAAATAGCCGATGATACCTTCTTTTTTGTCTTCGCTAAGAACCATCCACACCGCCGCATTCTCGTCATCGATTAACTGCATCTGATAGAAAGCGCCATATTGGAGAAGACGGCGATGTTTTTTATAGAAAGAAATCTGCGCTTTGACAGCCCTCGTCTCGACCTCGTCAAGATGACTTAAATCGAGCTCATAACCGAGGACGCCGAAAGACGCGACATTGAAACGCGTGTCAATCGGCGTATTTCTTAACAGCTGATGGGATGGTGAGGCACTGACGTGGGCTCCGATGCTCGACAAGGGATAAGCAAGGCTATACCCGCTTTGAATGTGAATGCGCTCATAAGCATCGGTGTCATCGCTGGCCCACGTCTGAGGCATGTAAGCGAGAATTCCTAAATCGAACCGATTGCCCCCGCTTGAGCAGCCTTCAAACAAGACATGCGGATACTTGTCGGTAATCCTTTTTAAAACATCATATAGGCCGAGGACCTGGCGATGGAGCAACTCTCCAGCCTTCGTCTTTGACGAAAAGAAGTCGGAAATGTGACGGTTATAGTCCCATTTGACATATTCGATATTAGCCGAACCTAAAACCTCATCGAGGGAATCGACAATGTAATCGCACACCTCTTTTCTCGAAAGATCTAATACGAGTTGATGGCGTCCTTTAGAAATGCCGCGTTCGCGATTGCCGATAATCCAGTCGGGATGCGCGCGGAATAAATCGGAATCTTCGCTGACCATCTCCGGCTCGAACCACAAGCCGAACTTAAGACCTAAATCATTGATTTTTTTAGCGAGCGTGCCTAAACCGCGCGGCAACTTTTTCTTATTTAATTCATAATCGCCCAAAGCCTTGGTGTCGTCATCGCGGTTTTTAAACCAGCCGTCATCAAGAACAAAGAGCTCGATGCCGATTTTCTTCGCCGCGCGAGCCAGGCTTAAGAGTTTGGTCTCAGTGAATTTAAAATAAGTGGCTTCCCAGTTATTCAGAAGAATCGGGCGTTCCATCATTTCAAAAGCTTTCTTAATAACATGATGATTAACGAATGAATGCATATTTTGCGAGGCGGAATTCAAACCCCTATCGCCATAGGTCATCACAGCATAGGGTGTAACGAAAGCCTCGCCTTGCTTGACTTTAAAGTCAAAGCAATAAGGATTAATGCCTATCTGGACGCGCACTTTACCATAATTAGAGAGTTCGACGAGCTCTTGGTGATTGCCACTATACATCAAATTGAAGGCATAGACACCACCGCTATTGAGATTTGCTTTGTCTTCCATGAGCATGAAGAAAGGATTATGACGGTTTGAACTCGCCCCCGTCTTCGAATCGTTAACATAGATGCCGGGTGTCACTTTGCGAATCGTTTTTTGCGCTTCGCTGATCCAGCCTCCGTAGAGGTTGAGGAGCGAAAAATCGCGATTGATTAGATCGAGCTGCATCGACATGAGTCTTTCTAAGTATAGGGGGGATTCGCTATTATTAATTAATACAACATTGCGGGCAATGACATCGCTGTCCGCAAAGACAAGATAATGGAGTTCTAAGGCGACTTTGGCATAATCATCGCTGAGAAAGATAATCAATTCTTCATCAGCCTCCCGCGGTGAGGGAAGATTTTCTAGCGGCTGGATGTCTTTGCGCACTTCATGATGCTTATAAGTAAAATCAAAAACATAGCCATCCGCGCTTCTAATTTTAACCGAGGGTTCCCGGTAATCGCCCTTGCCGACACAACTTGTTTCTAGCGATAAAAGATCGAGGGAGAGAGCTTTGTTTTTATCTTCGTCATAAATGACAGAACTGCCATAGGCATATGGCCATTTTTCGATGATCGCGCTCGAATCATCCAGATTTTTTAGCCTTGCTCCGTAATATTCATTTACTATGTGATTAATCTCGTTGACGCGCAAGACATAGCTGGTCTTGCTCGTCTCAATATGAAAGAGTGTTTCTTTGCAGGTTATCATAATCGTTCCTCGCATAATATTATATAATAAGTGAGCGACCTTGCACCTACGGAAAGGAAGGAATCATGAAACAGCCTTTGAACTTCGCTTGGCGTTATATGCCGTGTTATAAACAAAGTTTTTTAAATGCCTTCCCTGAAGAAGCCGAAAAGATTGATTTACCTCACTCCAATGTTGAATTGCCGCGCGCCTATTTTGACGAAGATATCTATCAATTTATCTCTTCTTACGAGAAAGTGTTCGATATCGAAACAAGCCTAAAAAACAAGACGGTTCTTCTTACTTTTCACGGCGTGATGCTCAAAGCAAAAATATATCTGAATCACGCCTTTTTGGGTGAATATGTCTCTGGTTATCTCCCCTTTACAATTGATGTTTCCGGCATCGCCAAAGCCAAGGATAATCGCCTCGTCGTCATCGTCGACTCTCATGAAGATAATAGCATTCCCCCTTTTGGCGGCGTCATCGACTATCTGACCTTTGGCGGCATCTACCGCGAAGTCGAACTCGAAATTAAACCGAATATCTATCTTGAAAGGGTTTTAGTTACCGCCGATCGGCAGGGAATGTTAAAAATCAACCCTCATCTCGGCGGAAACCGTTCCTTAAACTACGAGATTTCGCACAAACTTCTTTTTAAGGATGAGGTCGTCAAAGAATTTAGCGAGAACGAACTGCAAATCGAAAATCCCCATCTCTGGAACTTGGATACACCGCATTTATACACGCTTTTGACGACGCTTAAAACGACGAGCGGCGATGACCTCGTCGTCACGCGATTCGGTTTTCGCTCCATTCGCTTTGAAAAGTCTGGTTTCTACCTTAATGACAAAAGGATAAAACTCATCGGCCTCAACCGCCATCAATCTTACCCATATGTCGGCTATGCGATGCCTAAAGGCGCTCAGGAAGACGATGCCGATATCTTAAAGTATCGCCTCGGCGTCAATATCGTCCGTACCTCTCACTATCCGCAGTCGGAACACTTTTTAAACCGCTGCGATGAAATCGGCTTATTGGTCATCGGAGAGATTCCCGGCTGGCAATATGTCGGAAAAGACGAGACTTGGCGCAACCACTTTCTCGATTTCGTAAAAAGGATGATTCTAAAAGAACACAATCATCCGAGCCTCATCGCCAATGGCGTCCGCATCAATGAGAGCCAGGATGATCATGAACTCTATGCCGCTTCAAATAGCCTAGCCCGCGAACTCGATCCCGGCCGCCCGACCCTCGGCGTCCGCAACTTTAAAAACAGCGAATTACTCGAAGATATTTATGCCTTCAATGATTTTTCTTCGGAAGATTTGTCACACGGACTCGATAATCCAAAAACGGTTGAGGCCGGCAAAGCTCCGGTTCTCGTCACCGAATACCTCGGCCACATGTATCCGACCAAAGCTCTGGACTCAATGGAGCGGCGCATTCACCATGCCTTGCGACACGCTAAAGTCATCGACGATAATTTCGCCTATGGCAATCTCATCGGTGCCATCGGCTGGTGTTTTGCCGATTATAATACGCATCGCGATTTTGGCTCCGGCGACCATGTCTGCCACCACGGCGTCCTCGACATGTTCCGCAATCCAAAGTATGCGGCTTCTATCTATGCATCGCAAAGCGATGATAATTTCGTCTTTGAAGTGCTGTCCAATCTGACACCCGGAGATTTTAGCGAGGCGATCGTCGGCGTCACCCACGTCGCCACCAATGCCGATTACATCGAACTCTACCGCAACGATGTCTTCGTCAAAGCCTTCTATCCCAACCGCGCCAAATATCGCCACATGCCCCATCCTCCGATTGAAGTCGATGATTATATCGGCGCCTCTTTCAGCGAAGCCAAGTTTAATAGTCGCGATGCCGAACGCATCAAGGACGCCCTGGCTTACGTCGCTCTCCACGGTCTTAATAAATTGCCGTTTAAACACAAAATACGCGTGGGATTAGTGATGTTTAAACATAGGATGTCGTATGATGAGCTCGTCGACCTCTGGAATAAGTATGTCGGCATGTGGGGCGCGAAATTGATGGTCTTCAAATTTAAAGCCTATAAGGACGGAAAACTCGTGGCCAGCAAGATGTTTGGCCAGTCGACCGAGTTCAGCCTCAAGGCCAGGGCGAACAAAAATGTTTTACTAAACGCGGATACTTACGATGTCGCCCGCGTCGAAATCGGTTTGTTTGATCAATATGAAACGCTCTGTAATTACTCAACCCTGCCATTATTTATAAAAACTAGAGGACCGATTCAAATCATCGGGCCGAGCATTATCACGCTTAACGGCGGAAGAATTTCGGTCTATGTCCGAAGCCTCAAACAAAGAGGCAAGGCCGCCCTGGAAATCTCCGGCGAAGAATATGGGGCGAAAGTCGAATTCGAAGTCAAATAAAAAATAGCGGCCAATCAGGTCGCTATTTTAATTATATTATAATTACTTAACTTCTTCTTGCGGTGTTTCAACAGCAAGAGATGCGCGTCTTTCGTCCACTTCTTTGACGATCTGGGCGTATTTCTTTTCATCGATATTGTATAGGAAACGGGTGATGAGATAGGCGCCGACATAAAGAAGGAACGGAAGAAGAGTCATGACAGCCGCAAAGATAATCATATCCTGATTGCCGTTAGCGATGAGCTGATTGGCACCAGCTTCGACATCAACGGAATCGCCGAGACCTTTGGCGACTTCAAGCGATGAGATGCCTTCGGTGACGGCGAGGGCGCCGCTGATAAAGAGAGTGACCCAGACGATGCCCTGCTGAGCAGAGCTTGCTAGCTTGGCGGTCAGCGGCCTGAGCGAGAATGCCACCGCTTCTTTTCTTTCCCCGGTTTTCCACTCGTTATATTCAATGGTGTTTTCCATCATGATTAAAAGGATTAGATAAAAGATGCCCTGTCCGGAGAAAATGATGATGCCGAGGACATAAAGCAAGATTGGATATTGAACGCCAAGGGCCGGCACACCGTTAAACGGCGCGCCGATGAAGAAGAAGACGACATGGCCTAAAGCCATCATCAAAAAGCTGATCAAGAGCAGTGTGCTGCGCTTTANNAGGAACTGAATATTTCCGCCTTCGCCGGCGTCATTTCCGTAGCCGAACATGAAGTAGAAATAGTTGAGACCAAGGCCATTAAGAATGTTCGAGGCGATATAGTAGATGAGGATGACGATGACAATCCAACGTAGTTGATCGTTGGTCTTCATCAGGCGGAACATATCCCCGAATTTTGTCTTTTGCGAAATTTTTTCCTGCTCGAGATTACGGGCCGATTCTTTTGCAAAGAAAACAAGAATTAACTGCGAGAGAAGAAAGACGACTGAGACGACGATAGCGATGATGCCATAGTTTTGGACGGCATTATTGGCGACCGTCAAAGGCACAACACCGCCGACAGCGAAGGCTCCGATGCTTATAAATATCGACATAATCGTCGTGATTTCGTTGCGCTGTTTTTCGTCGCTTGTCAAAGCCGGAAGCATCGACCAATAGCCGATGTCGTTCATCGTGTATGTGATGTCCCAAAGGAAGTAGAAGACTCCGAAAAGGGCGACATAAGCCCAGCCTTGCGGGCGGGCTAAAAACAAGACGAGCATGACGGCGGTATTAGTGATCGCGCCAATTAGAATCCAAGGTTTATATTTACCCATCTTAAAGTGGCAGCGCTCGATGATAAAACCCATGATCGGATCATTGAGGCCATCCCAGATGCGGGCGATGATGACGATGATGGAAATGACGCCAAACTGGGCGAAGTAATCGCCTCGACTATAAACGTCATTAACATAGCCAATCGGAGCCGCGAACTGAATATAGGCGATTAAGAATAAACTGATTAAAGTATAGGCTGCATCTCTTCCCATCGCCGTCGCCGAATAAATCCATTTGGTTGCACGCGGGACGATTTCCCCGGTAAAAGTGGAGTTAATTTTCATGAGTCTGCTCCTTATTAACTAATGTTTATTGTAAACTTATTATCTAAAAAGAGACACGAAAAAATCGCAAAATTACCAGCAATTCCTGACTTTTTCGGCAAACCCGAGGATGTCTTCAAAATATACCTGCTTGCCTTCGATGACAAAATAGCCGTGGAATTTGCCGAATACCTGATGCTGAATCGACTTGATGATGAGAGCATTCGTATTGCTGAAACGATCTAATATCGGTTCAAAAGTCAAAGAAATGTCACCGGTTTTACTGCGAAACTTCCATGGTTTAAGGAAATCATCATTTCCATTGCTGGCGATTGGAATATCAAATTTAACATCTTCAAACTTATAAGCCTTATCATCGTAAAAGAACATATTTTCGCTGGCGGCACTTGTGTCGCCAAAACCATAGCCGAGATTGAATCCGATCTTCTTGCCCTTGTAGGTACCGCTCATCGAAGACCAGTACCAAGTGTTACTATATGTCCACACTCCGCGACCCCAGTCGAGAACGCCCCATGTGTCTTTTGATAAATCGTATGTCTCATCGCCCACTTTGGCGTAACCGTTGGCTTTGAGTAAATTGATCTTCTGATTGTAATAGAAGTGTTTCGGTTTATTAAAAGGCGTGGCAATCACCATTGAATCTTTGATTGTTTCCTCGAGATATATGTCGCAGCGAAAGGGCTTTTCACCATCGAAGTTCTTCATCTCGCAGACGAGGTGACGCCTGCCGTTTTCATGAGTGAAATGGAAGGAAAAATTCTTGGTGTTAAAGATGACATCGCCACTTGCTGAAGAAGAGGGCATCATGATTTTCCCTTTGGGAAGCAAGCCCATCACGTTCTTGGTTTTGTCATAGGCTTTGTCGAAGTTAAAAACCGTCGCTCCGACGAGCGACATATAGGCGTTATCGGCCACCGTCAAAGCTACGCCGACATGATTGTTTCCGACATAGTAGTAATCCCATTCTTTGATGCGCATAGCAGGCGCTTTAATGGCATCGCGAGAATATTTTTTGATTAACGAAAAAGCATAGCCAGATTCTGTTAAGTTGCCTTCCTCGTTTAAAAGCGGACCCTGGTCTAATAAATGTTGCATAGAAAACCTCCAATGATTTGCATTTCTATTTTAGCAAAGTATTAGAGAGCAATAATATTTATTGATAATTATTTGCAGCAAGAAGGGTCATCGGCGCAATCACAGCCATCTTCGCATTCGCAATTATCGCCACAATCACATCGTTCGCCGCAGGAGCATTCGCTTTCGCTCTTCATAACCTTGTTAATTAATTCTTTTGCCTGCATGACATTGAGTGCTCTGCCAACTGAAAGTATTTTGCCATTAATGGCAAGGCCGGGTGTTGACATGACACCTAGCTTCATGATTTCGTCAAAATCAGTGACGTGTTCGACCTCAACTTTGAGGTCTAACTCTTTAACGGCTTGAACGATTGCTTCATAATTTGAAGTTGATTTTTTGCAACATCCGCCTAAAGCTTGAATTTTCATATTTTTCCTCCTATATGAAAAAGTACCCAAACAAATTAAATAGATAGCCGATAGCAATAATTCCGATGAGAACAATGATTAAAAAAGCGATAACCAACTTGGGTTTAACGGCTTTCCGCAGCATGATTAATGACGGAAGAGATAAAGCTGTCACACTCATCATAAAAGTCAAGACTGTGCCGAGGCCAGCGCCCTTGTTGTAAAGGGCTTCGGCGACCGGCAATGTCCCGAAAATATCGGCGTACATCGGTGCGCCAAGAAGGGCCGCCAAAGGCACTCCATACCATTTTTCGGATCCTAAAATGTTTTCAATCCATTCTCTCGGAATAACATTATGAATTGCCGCTCCGATCGCCACGCCAATCAGCATATAAGGAAATACTTTTTTAAATGTTCCCCACATTTGGTCGCGAGCGTAAATTATGCGATCTTTCCTTGTTAATTCCGGACTTTCTATATCGACGCTCTCGCCCTTTGAAACAAAGTCTTCGACATGTTTTCCCAGTCCGGTTTTTTCAATAATCGTTCCGCCAATGACAGAAATAATGAGGCCAGCGACGACGTAAGCAATTGCGATTGGCCAGCCAAAAACCCCGACCAGAAGCATTAAGGAGCCAAGATCCACCAACGGACTTGAAATGAGAAAGCTAAACGTTACTCCAGTCGATAGACCGGCGCGTGTAAATCCAATGAAAATCGGGATAGAAGAACAACTGCAAAAAGGAGTGACGGTTCCGAGTAATGCCCCGATAATATTGGCGCCGATTCCGTGATACTTGCTCAATATTTTCTTTGTGCGTTCGGGCGGAAAATACGATTGAATGTACGATATTACAAAGATTAAAAAGCATAATAGTACGGTAATTTTGATAATGTCATAGACAAAAAACTGGATAGACGATTGAACTTTGTATTGCCATGTCTCTAAACTGTGTACGCCACTGACGGCTTGCACAATTTTCCATATCAAATCGTTGAGCCACTTCATGCCCAAAATCTGCGAACTAATAAAATTCCATGGCGCTTTTGCGGCATCCCAAGAAACAATAATGCCAACCAAAATGTTAGCGGCCGCTAATAGTGCCACCACACTTGAAGCGATAATAATAGTTATTTTTCGTTTGGTCATTTGCCTATCACATCAATTGAGCATGCACAGTTTTCTTCGGTCGTCTCGGAAGGAATAAGAGTGATCTCTTGAATAAAAGTCGATAATTTGTATAAGGAATGTGGAAGAAGGCGATAATGCCGCCATTTACCATCTTTGCTGCAGCTGACAATTTTCGCGTTTGTTAAAACCTTCATATGATGCGATAAAGTGCCTTGCGATATATGCAAGCAATCGAGAATCTTACAAGCGCAAAGACTGCCTTTTTGAGCAAGCAGGCGAACGATCGCAAAACGCGTTGTATCGCTAAGTATTTTCATGAGTTGAATAAAATGCTCATCATTTATTTTTGCCATACATAAACACTATTCTAACACATTGATGGTTGTCAATATGTTATACATCTTATTATATAAAAATCGGCTTAAATAAATAAAAAATCATACCCGCGGATATGACTTAAGTATCGTGAATGGCGGAGGCTTAGGGATTTGAACCCTAGCAGGACTTGCATCCTCTATCGGTTTTCAAGACCGACCCCTTCAGCCGCTTGGGTAAGCCTCCACGTCTGGTGGACCAACTAGGATTCGAACCTAGAACCTACCCGTTATGAGCGGGGAGCTCTAACCGTTGAGCTATTGGTCCGAAAATGGTAGCTGCGGGGGGATTTGAACCCTCGACCCACCGGGTATGAACCGATTGCTCTAGCCAACTGAGCTACGCAGCCATTTCGTTTGGTGGAGATACGGAGAATCGAACTCCGAATTCAAGCTTGCAAAGCTAGTGTTATCCCGTTTAACTATATCCCCTAAAACTCCTAATCAGAGCTTGGATAGTAATGGTCGGGATGACAGGATTTGAACCTGCGGCCTTCTGCTCCCAAAGCAGACGCGATACCAAGCTACGCTACATCCCGACACTGGCGCGCCCGACAGGAGTCGAACCCGTAACCTTTAGATCCGTAGTCTAACGCTCTATCCAGTTGAGCTACGGGCGCGTGTCCGCCAAGATGGCGGCTCATATAATATAAACCAGGCAGTTCACATTATACAAGTAAGAAATAAATGGAGGTTCCTATCGGAGTTGAACCGACGATCATTGAGTTGCAGTCAATTGCCTTACCACTTGGCTAAGGAACCAGCGCAAGTAATTATAGCAAATGGCTTTTGAACCTTCAATAAGTAATAAATTACTTCAAAAAATGTCAGCGCCGTGAAGAAGCGGCTTGCTGGCGGCGGGCGCTCCGATTCTTTTTGGCGAGGTTCTTGCGATATAAAAAGAAGCCTCCGACCCCGGCTACGGCGAGGACACCGACGACGATGAGAGCGATTGCCCAGCCCGGTAAAGAACTGGCTTTAAATTCTTCCCACATCGCCAAAATATAGCGATTATTATCGCCGAAATCGCGCATCAAAGAAAGGCGCGGAATCATGTCCGCTTCGGGATATTGGGCATAGAGCTGACGGCCGACGCTATCTTCTTCGATATAGATAATCGTCTCGGTATCGACAGTGTCGCCAAAGAAATAGGTCAAATCATAGGCGATGTAGTCATCGGTGATGTCGTTGGCGAGTTTCCACTCGTCAATCGGCGTCTCCCACTCATCTTCGCGAACGTCATACCACTCATGGACAAGGGTGTTGATATCTTCACCGCCGATAAACGAGCTGTAGCCGATATAGTCCATATTTTGAGCGGCATTGACCGGATCCGAGACAAAATTTAAAAACTTCTGAGCCAATTCTTTATTTAAAGAATCGCTTTTGGGCATGACCCAGCCGTCAAACCAGATATTTCCGCCGGTTTCCGGCATGTTGTAATAGAGCTCGGTTTCGGTTTCTTCATCAGCCTGATCCATCGCGTAGACGGCATCGCCGCTCCAGGCGAGATTAATACCAATTTTACCAGTGACAATGTCTTGTTTTCCCGAATCGTTTTCAAAGCCGTAAATATTTTCTTTAAGTTTAAGAAGTTCCTCTTTGACGGCGGCAACCGTCTCGGCATCTGAACGGTTGAAAATATCAGTCAGCTGTGCGTTGTATAAAGCGGGATCATATTCGGCTTTCGCTTCGTCAAGATATGTATCCTGCAGAGTTCTGATTTCTTCGTCGTAGACACGCATGATGCCGACCGAGTATGTGTCGCGCATTGAATCTTTGACCGAAATTGTATCCTTATAATCGACATTCCAAAGGGAATTCCAGTCTTCCATATCACTCATCACATCGTCGGAAGATAGACCGCGGTCCGCAAAAGTCGCATATGTCGGATTGTATAAAATACCAAACGTACCCCACATATATCCAACCGCGTATTCCGAGACCGAATGAACTTCTTGGGTGACGCCGTTAGTCGCCTCGAGATTATCAAAAATTGACTTTAAGTAAGGCGAGGCAAACGTTTCGTAATTGGGAATGTTAGCCGCCGCATCATCAAGCGGTTCGAGCATGTCGTTAGCAATCATCTTCTGAATCATGTAGTCACTCGGACAGACGAGATCGTATACTGATTTACCCGTCTGCAAGGAGTTGAGCATCGTCTCGTTGGTATCAAATGTGTCGTAAACGACATCGACTTCAATTCCTTCGGTGTCCATGATAAAATCTTCAAATTGATCGACTAAATTTTTGGCCTCATAGCCGTTCTCGGGGTCGTTGAGATAAATGTAGTCTTCCCAGTTCAAGATGCGGAGAACTTGACTACCGCCTTCATGCGGTTGATTACCGCTACAGGCGGCGATTAAAAGCGCAGAGAATAAAACAGCTGATGTTCCGGCCAATGTCTTCTTAAAATTCATGGTTTTCCCTCCCCTTGCGAATTTTTTTCACATTTTTGGTTTTGTTGCGATAAATAGTAATACCGACGACGACGAGCAAGACAACGATGAAGATAATGAGCGTCAGCGCCCGCATTTCCGGCGGAATCGGCCCGCGCTTAATCTTGGCTTGGACGAGCGTCGATAAGGTTTCGATGGTCCCTTCTCCATTAAGGAGACCCGTGCCTCTGGTAAAAGCCGTGATAATAAAATCATCAAGCGACAATGTCAATGACAGCAGAAAGCCTGATAGGATACCCGGCATAATCTGCGGAATAATGACTTTCCACAAGGCTTTTTGCGGAGTGGCACCCAAATCAAGAGCAGCCTCGTATAGATGCGGATCAAGCTGCATCAATTTCGGGCGGACCGAGATGTAGACAAACGGCACCGACAAGACGACATGGCCGATGAGCAGAGTCCAGAAACCGAAGATCGATTGTCCGCGAAAGATGACGCTGCCGACAAAGACGAATAAGACGGTTAAGGATAATGCCATGACAATTTCAGCATTGACAATCGGAATCTGAGTGACGCCTTCGATGGCTTTGAGGGTGCGCTTGCGACTGTAAAAAGCTCCGATGGCTCCAGCGGTTCCTAATAGCGTCGAAATCGCGGCGCTGATAAAGGCGATGATAAGGGTGTTGCCAAGAGCGACCATAATCTCCTGACTTTGAAAAAGACGAGCGTACAAGTTTAATGAAAAACCTGTCCAGACGCCGATGTTCGTCGCCTCGGTAAAAGAAAATGCGATTAAGACGAGAATCGGAAGATACATCAAAAACAATATGAGATAGACATAGATGCTCGCGAAGAGTTTTTTGCTTTTTACCATAGGTTGCTACCTCGCGAGGCAAAATCATCTTTATTAAAGCGACGGGAAATGAGCAAGGTGACGCCGACAATCGCCAGCATGATCAAAGCCATGAACGAGCCATCGTTCCACTGCGAACTTGAGAAATTAAGATAGATTGAATTGCCAAATAGCGTTATTTTTCCTTCGGAAAGAACATCAGAGATGACATAGCTTGACATCGTCGGCATGAAGACCATTGTCGATGCCGAGACGATGCCGGGCAAGGACTGCGGGAGGATTGATTTGGTAAACACTTGAAAAGGGTTGGCGCCGAGGTCCGCTGCCGCTTCAATTTGGCTCTGATCGAGTTTAAGCATCGTCGAGTAAAGAGGTAAGATGGTAAACGGCAAGAAGTTATAGACCATGCCGATCATCGTCGCCAAATAGGGATATTGTCCGCCATTGATGCCAAACCACGTGAGCAAATCGCGAGTGGCGCCCGTCCGCAACACGAAATTGATCCACATCGGCATGATAAAAAGCAAAACTAAAACGGTATTTGTGTTGTATTGCTTACGGGCCAGAAAATAGGCGAGAGGATAGCCGATGATCAGACACAAAAGGGTATTGAGGATGCCGATGAAAAAGGAGACGAGCAAGACATTCAGTTTGGTCGTCGAAGAAAAGAAACGGACGAGCGAATCAAATGAAATTTGCCCGTCGGCATTAGAGAAGGCATAGTAGACGATCAAAAGGATCGGTATGATGACAAAAAGCGCCAAGAAAAGGCTATACGGGATGGCCAGATATTTACGCTTAAAGTTCATATTTAGCAATATCTCCTTTGACGCGAAGCAAGATGTGCTGCGGCGCAACGTTGATGGAAACGACATCGTTTTCGTTAAATAAATACTGGGTGTCGACGACAAAATCTTCTTCCTCTTCGGTGCGGACCGTGTACTGATAGTGGTCGCCGATGTAAAGCATGGAGACAACCGTTCCCGTCGTCTGACCCTGGCTGATATCATCGGAGAGTTCAATATCGCTTAACTGAATCTCGGCGACGACTTCGGCATCGTTAAAGTCGTAACGCACGCCTTTTTTGCTGACGACATAGCCATCTTGATCAAGCGTTGATTGGGGGACGAGTTTTGTCACATCGCAATCAAAAGCGATATTGCCGATGACGACTTGATTGTTTTTGTTGATCCAGGCGTCATAGAAACTGTTGATCGTGAATTCTTTCTTCATGACATGGATGCTTTCCGAATCGATGATAAGGGCGATCGGTTCGGCCTCGGGAAAGTCCTTCGTGCTTTGCACGACAACTTCATTCTTTCCGACCATCACGACATACTCAAAATGCACTCCTTTAAAAATTTTATTGACGATTTTGGCTTCGACCATGCCTTTGCCGCTGGCGACGATTTCGACGTCTTCGGGGCGGATGACAACATCGACTTTTTCGTTGAGCGGATAATCGTCATCGCACGGGAAGTTGGCATTGATAAAGCGCACGACTTTTGGTCCGACCATCGTCGCATTGTAAATATTCGAATTTCCGATGAAGTCGGCGACAAAAGCATTGGCGGGTTCATTATAGATGTCCATCGGTGTACCGACCTGCTGAATGACGCCGTCTTTCATGACGACGATCGTATCGGACATCGTCAGGGCTTCCTCTTGGTCGTGGGTGACATAGATAAAAGTGATGCCCAATTTATCATGCATGGCCTTAAGTTCGAGTTGCATATCTTTGCGCATCTTGAGATCGAGAGCTCCTAAGGGCTCATCGAGTAATAAAATCTTTGGTTCATTGACGATGCAACGGGCGATGGCCACTCTTTGCTGCTGGCCGCCGGAAAGCGTCTGCACATCGCGGTCTTCGAGTTCTTCCAGGTCGACCATCTTTAAGGCTTTGGCGACTTTTTCGTCGATTTCCTCAATACTCAGATGACGGCATCGGACTTTCTCTTCGCCGTTTTTATCGGTGTAGGTCTCGTTAATCTTTTTAAGTTTTAAACCAAAGGCGATATTATCGTAGACATCAAGGTGGGGAAAGAGGGCATAGCGTTGAAAGACAGTATTGACCGGACGTTTATAAGGGGGAAGTACGGAAATATCCGTGCCGTTGAGCAATATTTCTCCGCTTGAGGGCGTCTCAAAGCCGGCAATCATGCGCAAGGTTGTCGTTTTTCCGCAGCCGGATGGCCCGAGGATCGTCACAAATTCTCCGCGCTTGATGTCGAGATTAAAAGCATCGACGACGAGCGTGCCGTCAAATTGCTTGGAAACATTTTTTAGGCTGATAATAGTTTCATTTTTAGACATTGATTGTTCACCTCGCTAGCCGTGTTTATTTCAAGGCGAACGGGCCCGAAAATTTTCACGAATAAAATATAGAAGAAATCGCGTGAAAATACAACAAATTTTAATCGAGAAAAAATGAAAATATTTTCACCCTGTTTTTTGAAAGTTCGGTTTCTGCAAATTTATTCGACGGCATCGCAATATTTGTTTAACTTAGTAAGCGTTTTTTTCCGCACCTTTTTTGAAATTGTTTTCGGTCGCATAAATTCAAAAGAAGTCTTTCTCCTTTTTTTCTGACTTTTTTACGGCATTTTTCCGGGCTCCGTATCACGCACTTTCAAAAATCGAAAAATGTTATTTGTCGCATATTTAGCAAGCGATGAATATAATATTATCTCGAGGGACATTTATGAAACGCCTTGGATTAGTAATCACCGCCTTGAGCATAACCGCTTCGCTACTTGCCGGCTGCGATGTAAGCAAGAACAAAACTCCGCTCCTGTTTGGGACGCTCGAAGATGAACTTGTCGCTTTAAGTTATGAGCAGTACGTCGAAAAAATAGAAGACAAAGATAATTTTTTGGTATTTTCGACGCCGAATTCGCCCTGCACCTGCTGGACGAGTTTCCGCGATTCAATCCTGATGCCTTACCGCAAAGCCAATAATCTCATCGTCTACACCGTGCATTTTTCCGAATTCTTTGACGATGATAACGCCAAGCGCGATTCGTATGGCCTTGATTTTATCAGTTCATCACAAACCTTAGGCCTTTTTAAAGACGGCGTCATCAAAGAAAACCGCCCATACAACTCAACCCACAAGATTTGGGGCAGCAAGGACTCATTTGCGACTTATATGAAAGAGTTGATCGTTTTTCCGACGATCATCGACATCAACCTCACTAAGCTTACGAACTTATATGCCCAAGATTCGAGTTTTACCGTCATTTATTATGATGATGAGACGGAATCGACATATCTTCGCGAAAATTTTCTTGAAAGCTATGCGCGCGAAAACGCAGCCACAATGAATAATCTTTATCTATTAGACACGGATGTTGACGGCATCAAACTTAAAAGTGGTGTCTATGATGAAAACCAATGGCAAGGCTTTAAAGACACCTATGGTCTCTCCGCGCTTAATAACGCCACTCTTGGCTACGGGACTGGCTTTGTCCCGACCGCCCAATATGTCGAGCCAAATGGGATTGACACGAACGGGTCGATTATCAAAGCACAATCGGTTTATCTTAACGATGTGCTGACGATAAGCGCGAATCCCGCCGTATATGAAGTGACCGAAAGTTTTTATTCTCAGGAAAGAGAAAATTCTCTTTCATACTTAACCGATTTTGTCGGCGATCCAATTTTAGTCGCTAAAGAAGTTCCTGCCGCCGATGTTGATATCGATGGGGCAAATGTGACTTGGAAGCACGAGAAAGCCGCCCTTTATCATGATCCGCTCATAAGAGCGTTTCTTGATTACAGCCTGCCGCTTGCGACAAGCGTTCTAGAATAAGAAAAGTGCGACCGCATAAGTCGCACTTTCTATTTTTACAAGCCCAATTCGCGAATACTATTTTTCAGATGCTCGCTCGACTTGACCAGATCGTCGATTTCCTGCTTCGAAAACTTCGGTGTCAAAAGCCGTGACGCTCCCTGCCGGTTGACGATGGAAGGCAGCGAAAGATAAACGTCATAAATGCGTCCGTCATAAGCATCTTCAATCAACGAGGACACGGTCAGAATGCTATTTGTGTTATTGACGATCGCTTCAACGATGCGGGCGACGGCGAGGGCGACGGCATAGTATGTCGCGCCTTTTTTGGAGATGATATCGTAGGCGGCGCGTTTAACTTCGTCGAGTAATTCTTCAAACTTCAGCTTGCCGTGGCAGGCGCAGCGATTGCAGCTCGCACAGTAGTCTTCCAGATTGACGCCGCCGATCGTCGTAATTGAAAAAGTGGCGACTTCGCTGTCGCCGTGTTCGCCGACGACGTAGGTATGGACGTTGCGCGGATCGACGCCGGTATCTTCGCTGATTAAGTATTTCAGGCGCGAAGTGTCGAGGACCGTCCCGCTTCCGATGACACGGCCGGGGGCCAGATTAAGTTTCTTGTTTACATAGTAAGATAAAATATCGACAGGATTGGTAACGACCAAGACGATAACCTCTTCATCAAGATAAGGACGAATGCCTTCGATGATCGAATCGAACACTTTGACGTTTCGTTTAAGCAGGTCGATGCGCGTTTCGCCATCGCGCTGAGCGACGCCGGCCGTGATGATGATGATGTGGGCATCTTGACAATCTCGATAGTCTCCGGCCTTTAAAATTTTCGGCGAGACAAATGAGATGCCGTGCTGCATGTCCAAGACATCGCCTTCGGCTTTGCTTTTATTTATATCGATGATGATGATTTCGTTAACACTTTGACCTTGCAAGAGAGCAAAGGCGGTCGATGAGCCGACGGCGCCGTCTCCGATGATGACAACTTTGCGGTTTTCCATAGTAAATAACCTCCGCATAAATATTAAAATATTTGGAGGTCATTTCATAACGATATGATTATAAATAGGCTATTTCGTAATCTCTTGTTTAATGCGGTCAGTAACTTCCTGGGCCCGCTTGTAGAGGTCTTCAATCGGTTCGCCGAGGAAGAACTTACCATCTTCGTATAAAATACGGCCATCGATCATCGTCATCTTAATGACATCTTTTGCGCCGCTGTAGACGATATTTTTTTCGATGTTATTGAGCGGCTGCATGCTCGGGCGCTTGAGGTCGATCATGATAATGTCGGCGAGTTTGCCAACTTCGAGGGTATCCGCCTCATCTAAGCCCATCGCCTTGGCTCCGCCGACGGTCGCCATCTTCAAGACTTTATAAGCATCGAGAGAAGTCGGATCCATCGTCTTGAGCTTGGAAAGACCGGTTGCCAAAAACATCTCGCGGAAGAAGTCGAGGCAGTTGTTGCTGGCCGGACCGTCAGTGCCTAACGAAAGGTTGATTCCGTAGTCATAAAACTTCTGAATGGGGGCGATGCCGCTGGCCAGCTTCGTGTTGCTGCTCGGGCAGGAGACGAGATGGAGATTGCGGCGCTTAAATATCTCCATGTCCTGATCAGTCAAATAGACGCCGTGAAAACCGCCTCCGCCATAGTTAAATAAACCTAATTTCTCAAAGTAGACGGCCGGTGTGTCACCATGTCTTTCAATGCAGCCGTTGACTTCATTTTGCGTCTCGCTGATGTGTGTGAAGACGGGCGCTTTGAGTTCGTTAGCTAATTTAGCTAAAGATACGAGCATCTCGTGAGTTGAGGTATATTCGGCATGAAAACCGAGCCGGAAATTGACGAGCGGCGAGCGGCCGTTGATCGCCTCGTAATTCTCACGCAAACCTTCGATTGATTCTTTAAAGGAGGTCGGAGTGCCGAGAATGAGTGTCCGCATGCCAAAATCCATTGAAGCGCGGGCGATTTCTTTGGGGAAATAATACATATCAAAATTCGCGGTAATACCGCTGGTCAAATATTCGGCAAAAGCTAATTTGGACAGATGATAGACATCGCTCGGCTGAAGTTTTGCCTCGATCGGAAAAACCCAGTTGTAAAGCCAGTCGCGAAGCGCTAAATCATCGGCGTAACTTCTTAAAAAAGTCATCGCCGAGTGCGTATGGGCGTTTTTAAATCCGGGCATCAAAACATTTCCGTCACATAATATGACGCGATCAAAGGGACCTTGTCGCGAACCGTTATGACCGAGATAAACAATGCGGTTTCCGTCGACGACGAGATCGCCGCGGAATAGGGGCTTATCGTTCATGCTGAGAATGCGGGCATCTTCAAATAATATGCGCATTTCAAATCCTCCTTATAAATATGCTCAAGAAGCAAAGCATATCATTGTTTTTTCGGTTCCGGAAGCGGACGAAGTTTTTCTTTGGGAGCGCCGCAAACCGGGCATGTTCCGTCTTCGTTTGGCACGACGATCTGCCCGCATCTAAGGCAACGATATTTTTGCATAGGAAAATCTCCTTATAAGATAAGTATAGTATACGACATTTGCGGTGATTTTCTAAGCATTATACTGCGGCAGTTATGAAAGAGCCTTTGTATCGACTTTACCTACTAAAGTCTTGGGAAGATGATCGCGATAGACAATTTCCTTGGGTACCGCATAAACTCCGCAGCGCTTCAAAACTACCGCTTTGATCTCATCGTCGAAATTTGAGGCCTTGGCCGCATGATCCAGAACAACGAACAATTTAATGGCATTCCCGAGCTTTTCGTCAGCGATGGCCACCGCCGCGCATTCGTGAACCGAGCCCATATCCATAACCGCGCCTTCAATCTCGTTAGGAAAGACATTGATGCCGCTGACCTTAATAATGCGTTTTAACCTTTGCCGAAAGTAGACAAAACCATCTTCATCCAGACTTCCGTAATCGCCGGTCGCAATCCAGACTTGTCCATCTTTGTCCCGAACAAACGGTTGATCCTTTTCGTCTTGCAAAAAGCGATAGCCATTCATCATTGTTTCGCCGCGGACATAGAGCTCGCCGTCACGACCGAAAGGCATGTCGCTTTTAGTGTCGAGATCGACGACTTTCATCGCGACATTAGGAAGAATTTTTCCGACTGTTCCGGCTTTGTGAAAACGATGGTTATTAACGGAGCAAACCGTGACGACTTCAGTCAGGCCATAGCCTTCATAAAGCCGGGCGGATGAACCATATTTTTCCATCAGATTATTGAAGCGTTCAAAAAGGGACGGGGCGACAAAGTCTCCCCCGACAAAACAGATGAGCAGATTTTTAAGGGCCGGACCGCGAAAGTGCTTATTCCGCAAGAGCGCTTCAAATAAAATCGGGACGCCGATGATAAAGGAAATCTGTTTCTTTTTTAAATATTTTACCACTTGTTCTGAGTGAAATTTAGGCATGAGTGTATTGCAGGCGCCAAACGCTAGACAGGCATGCATTCCCATGCACAAACCGAAGCCGTGAAAGATGGGAAGGACGGCGAGCATGAACTTGTCTTTGGTGTCGTTAATTCCTAAAATGTCAAGCCCGTTACTGGCCAGCGCATTGATGCTAAAAGAGGAAAGGGCCACCACTTTTGGTTTGCCGGTCGTCCCCCCGCTGTGGAGGTAAATAGCGTCTTTCGTAAAATCATTATCGCATGCAAAAACGCCTTCTTTTTGATAAAAAGACAGGATTTTGTCGCTATTTGCAATATTTTTGATTTTACTTCGGTTCTGCAACGAATAGATCGTTTTTACGAGCGGATTTAAAGTTTGGACTGGGGAGCAAGCCACGACGCGAATACCGAGTTTGGTCAAATCGGTGAACTCCGCAAAAAAACTGTCCAAGACGAACAGGAGCTTGCTTTTCGTCTCCTCCATGATGCCTTTCATCTGCTCGTATTTCATCAGAGGATGGATGAGATTAGCGATGGCTCCGAGCTGGTTGATGGCATATAAAAGATGGACGGCACTCGGAATATTAGGGAGGCAGACGGAGACGACATCATCGGCTTTGACCCCGTAGTCAGCCAGGCCTTTCGCTAGACGATTAACATCGCGCAAAAGCCCTTCATAAGTAATTTTTTGCCGCATATATATGAGTGCGTTTCGCTTCGGATAGCGTGTGCTGGTGGCGAGCAAGGCACCATATAAAGTCGTGTTTTTTTTCATGTGATTCCTCTTATTTTAAAGGTATGCCAAGCAGGATGAAGATCAAGGCGGTCAGGGCCGCTAAAACAACCTGATGCATCAGGTAGATATATATCGTCTTAGAACCGATGAACGTAAGAGGTCGAAAGACTTTTTCAACGGGGTGCCAAGTATCACTTTCTTTTTTAAAAATTAGACTCTTCTTCCGAGCATATAAAAGCTCGCCTAAAAAACCGCCTAAAAAGGTATATCCAAGATAAGGAAAGAGGCCGGCCCAGTCGACGCC
>DCUC01000050.1:2883-3056 GCA_002329705.1 Caryophanales bacterium UBA1424 | reverse complement strand
ATCTACTTACCGGAAAATCCATTTAGCGTCGATGATTTTCTCCGCGATGTAAAAAAACTTTTCGACGAAAAGGGCAATGCGATCGTCGTCATCTCCGAAGGCATTTCCTTTGAACGGGATATGACCAAAGCTCGCGTCGATGCCTTTAATCACGTTCAGCTCGGCGGCGTCGG
>DCUC01000050.1:704-2806 GCA_002329705.1 Caryophanales bacterium UBA1424 | reverse complement strand
TAGCCTTGCAAGGTCACACCGGCGAGATGGTTTGCATCAAGCGCTTAAGCGATGAGCCCTACCGCGTCGAATACGTTCCGGAAGACATCGCCAAAATCGCTAATGCCGAGCGCGTCGTCCCCCCTTCAATGATGGCGGGCCCCGGCCATATGGATNNAATCATTCAGGCGTTACTGTCTGCCCCTCATTCAGGGCTCGGTCGACATCAAGTTTGAAAACGGCATGTATAAATCTGCCGTCTTGAAAAGAATCAAGGTTAAATAAGAAAAACCGGGAACACCCGGTTTTTTTATCTAAAGATAAGCTTCGAGAAATTGCCGGTCGGAAGCCTCATCGATGCCGAAGTAATGGGCTTCGATCATCGCTTCGCCTTCATAGTATTTGGCGATGGGACCGATGTCTTCNNCCAAGCGAGAAAGTCGCTCGTAAAACGATGAGTTCCTCCTCGGTGAAATTAGTGTAATCCACGACTTGCAGCGAACGCTCGCTCTTTGCGGCGTACGGCCAAATCAGCGTCCGATATATTTCCAGAGCATCCTCGTCATCGCGGTCATAAAAGAANNAAGAGGCCTTCTTCGCTTGAAGCCAGATAATTAGTTGCAGAATCATTTTGAATGTGCGAAGCGACATTTGCTACATCGACGAGCGAATTCATCATGTTGATAAAGGGCTCAACGGTCGTCGCCGTCATCTTTGAGACAGCGCCTTTGACATACGCCTCGNNCTTTCGACGATCATGAGATAAGGGACTTCAAGATCGGCCATAAATATATCCTGATAGCCGGTCCAGATTTTTGAATATTCGAGATAGTCATCGTTATCGCCGACATTGAGATAGTGAATCAAGGCTTGCGTCTCATAGACATATCGCTGGAGATTAGGTTTGAACATATTGCAGCCCAGGCAGCCGGCCATACCGACGTAGAGGACAAACGGCTCGTCATTTTGTAAGTATGATAAAATCTCCGGACTGTCCGTATGACGGACATAATCGCTCAGCTCGCTGGTGGCTGTCGGTTCTTGAATATCATATAAACTGCCGTTTTGGCTGATTAAAACCAATCCGCGGGGACGATTGCCGCAGGATGATAAGAGCAGGGGAATCAGGACGAGCAAGGAGGCTTTGAACATTTTCATACTACGTAGTATAACACTCCGAAAATGATAAAAAAAGAATACTGATTGGCGGTTTTAAGAACATCTNNTTTTCTTGGTATAATAGGGAGGCGATTGGTATAATATCAATAGAATTTACGAGGAAAAAAAGATGAACGTATGGCACATGGCTCCCCGCGAGCGAATTAAACCCGAGCAGTTTTTAGCGTGTATCGAAATATCCAAAGGCAGCAAGAANNGGAGCGCTGATTCTCGACCGCATCCTCTACACCTCGACTCACTATCCGCAGAATTATGGTTTTATCCCCCTTACTTACGCCGAAGATCTCGACCCCTTGGACGTTCTTGTTTTGTCCTCGGAATCAATCGTNNCCGCTGGCTTTGGTAGATTGCTATCCGATCGGCGTCCTCGAGATGATCGACGGCGGATACCTCGATGAGAAAATCATCGCTGTGTGCAAGAACGATCCAATCTATAATATCTATAAAGATATTCGCGAGTTGCCNNCGCGTTTACAAACAACTCGAAAACAAAAAGACGATCGTCAATAACATGAAGGGGGCCAAACACGCCCGCGAGGTTATCGCCAAAAGTCTGAAAGCATACGTGGATAAATTCGTCGAGTACGAACCGTTCGCCTATTAAAATAATCCGATTGGCAAAAGCGCCTGGTCAATGCGATGAGGCGCTTTTCATTATCGCCTTCCACTTGTGATGAGCGATGCGTTTGTAGATTAGCTCTTTGCCGCTGACATAGTGCATCTGGGCCCAGTAATACCAGAGGATATCCTGCACGGCGATGANNGCGGGTGAGGCGGCGGTAAATCCGCTCCTCGCAGCGCCTTCCGAAATAAGTTTTTAAGAACAGGCGTCTCAACCTTTCGTCTTCGATGTCGTTTTCGCTTAAAAAACTCGCCAGATCGAAGAGGGGATTGTTATCGGCCGCATATTCAAAATCGATGATAAATACTTTGTTGGCGCGAAA
>DCUC01000050.1:426-620 GCA_002329705.1 Caryophanales bacterium UBA1424 | reverse complement strand
ACTGTGTCGACAAAATCGACGCATTTTGATTTGTAGTAATTGAGGCGTTCGAAGAGATCAAAACTCCTTCCGGTCGCCAATTTGGCGCGATGGAGCTTGCGGAGGGCTTTGGCCACCAAGACCACCTGCTTATCGGTTGGCAAACCGAGTATCTTTGTCGTCCGCGGCAAGAAAGCCGACAATTTTGTGCCGTC
>DCUC01000050.1:210-371 GCA_002329705.1 Caryophanales bacterium UBA1424 | reverse complement strand
TTCTTGATTCGCAAAACGCGGTGATTGTTAATCAGGTAAGAGTGATTGGAAAAACCGGCCTTCAGGGGTTCAATCCTGGCTGCCTTTTCGCCGGTTATAACATGATAGATGTTTCGAATTTCTGAGACGGAAGGCATTTATTTGACCTCTAAGCGAGTGGC
>DCUC01000050.1:0-167 GCA_002329705.1 Caryophanales bacterium UBA1424 | reverse complement strand
TATTTTTTTACGTGCGCTTCGCCCTTGCTCTCGCCACGGGAAATGTCTTTTTTGCTGGCGTACATGACTTCGCCGCGGTCAAGCGATGAACAAAGGAGGGCGATTTCGGCGGCCACAATCAAATCTTCATCAGTCGGGTTGACCTTTTTGATGACGACATGAGCGCC
>DCUC01000076.1:25177-25404 GCA_002329705.1 Caryophanales bacterium UBA1424 | reverse complement strand
GGCCAGTGGACGCCGTGCCAGAGCCGGCTAAAGGCGATTAATACAGCCAGGATGACGGCGGGAATGCCGATTTTGCGGCTGTGGAGGATCATCATAGTCGCACAGGCAATTGAAGCGACGGTGTGGCCCGAGAAGAAGGAATAATCATCGGGAATTTCGCCAAATCCGAGAAAGAGACCATCGCCAAAGAAAGTGGCAACAGCGTACTCTTGCAGCACGTGGGCGCT
>DCUC01000076.1:24737-25149 GCA_002329705.1 Caryophanales bacterium UBA1424 | reverse complement strand
TACGTCAAAATGACAAATATGCCGATTCTTCTCGTCTTTTTAAAGAAGAGCATCACGATTCCGGAGGTGATCCAGACGATGCCTTTGTCGCCCAGCATGGTAATGACTAGAAAGACTTTGTCGATGAAAGTACCATGCAGGCTGTTGAGCCAGAGGAGAAAGGTCATTTCCCAAGTTCCTAAATCCCAGAAGCGGCCGACGTTTTCTAAGCCTTCAATAGCTTCGCTTAGAACAATGGATAGCAAACTCATTAATTACTAACCTCCTTAATTGTTTTATGGTTGCGGCTGTAGCGGACAATCATGTATGAAACGGCAATTCCGGCGACAAGGGCGACGCCGGCAATCAGAATTTCCCACCAGCGGACGCCGACGGTTAAGTAATAATCATAGATTTCGTAATTGTAGTAAAT
>DCUC01000076.1:9988-24701 GCA_002329705.1 Caryophanales bacterium UBA1424 | reverse complement strand
CGGCCATCGTGGCGAGAATCGAGATTGAAGCTCCGACATCAGTCCAGGCCAAAAAGTTATCAATTAAATTTAATGTCGGAGTGTAGAAACCAAGGACGATTAAAATCATCGAGCCGGATATGCCGGGCATGACTAAAGCGAAAGAAGATACGATGCCAGCTAATAAAATAAGGATATAGAGCCACCACGGGCGAGAGTCATAAAGTGATTGAATGTTGAGCTCAAAGAGAACAGATAAGGCTCCTAGTGCGACAGCAAAAACAATCGATATTATCATTGCGACGATGTGAACGGGTTTAATTTTAATGCCCTTTACTTCGTCAAAAATGCCGGGCATACCGCCTAAAATGAAACCGGCGAACAAAGTCACCATGACAATCATGATATGTTCAAAGGCCAGCTTAAAAGGATACCAGCATATGAGGATGGCCAGTACCGCTCCAAGAGCGATGGGCAACAAAGTTTTAAAAGAATCGACAAATCTCTTAGTCAAATTATTGATGGAGTTGATGATTTTATCGTAAAGGTTTAATAAAACAGCCATTGTTCCGCCGCTCACACCAGGGATAATAAAAGCGACGCCAATCGCCAGTCCCTTGATGAGGTCGATGCCTTTTTCCTTAATGTATTTCTTCATATTTCAAAATAAATATTACAACAATCGTTAGCGATAAGGTATAAACAAAGTATTTTTGCATGTCAGGCCCGCGAAGGATTGGTATAATAATTTGAGTGGAACTAACGATATGAAATTAATTGTTGGGCTGGGAAATCCCGGCAAAAAATACGAAAAGACGCGCCACAACCTCGGCTATCGCGTTATCGATCGCCTTGCCGATTCGCTCGGTTTTGACATCGACAAAGAGGCTTTTAACGGTTTCTATGCTAAAGAAAGCATCTTTGGAGAACAAGTTCTTTTGTTCAAGCCTACAACCTATATGAATTTGTCGGGAACGGCCGTTCAGGAAATCGCCTCTTTTTTCAAAATTGAACTTCCAGACATTCTAATCATCTACGATGATATGGCATTGGAACCGGGAAGAATTCGCCTGCGTCCGGCGGGTTCAAGCGGTGGTCATAACGGGATTCAAAACATCATCGAAGTTTTCAAAACCGAAGATATTAAACGCATGCGAATAGGAATCGGAGAGCCAGAAAACAATGGCATTGACTATGTCCTTGGCAAACCGACAAAGGCACAAGCGGAATTAATCGATATTGCCATCGGTGAAGCCAGCGAAGCAATCAAAGATTATCTGCGAAACGGATTTACATCGGCCATGGCAAAATATAACTAGAGGAAACTCATCTGAGCGAATTACTGAAACGAATCGCCAAAACCAAAGCCGCCACCTCCCTCCTTGAAAAAAGAGGGTCTTTTGTCGTTGATGACACAATTGGCGTTTCCTTGCTTTTTGCTGGACTTTTCCACAAAAAACCCGCGAATTACGCGATTATTACATCCAATCTTTATAATGCGCAAAGCGTCTACGAGCTGTTGGGAGCGCTCATCGGGGATGATAACGTTTTGCTTTTCCCTAACGACGATTTATTGCGGGCGGAAACGATTACTTCTTCAAAAGAGTTGATGGCGCAGCGCCTTTATGTCATGAGCGAACTAAGGAAAAGCAAGAACAAAATATTAATTGCCCACACTTCATCGCTTACAAGGTTTATGCCGTCTCCTGAGCTCTTTGAAAGTCTGAGCTTTAATTTACGGGTTGGACAGAAAGTAAATCTCGTCCAACTCCGCCAAAAATTAGCCAGCGGCGGTTACGCCCGCGTCGGTAAAATTGATCAGAGCATGCAATTTGCCTCGCGCGGCGACATCCTAGATATTTTTAGCGTCAACAACCCCTTTCCGGTCCGCATCGAATTTTTCGATGATGAAATTGAATCAATTCGCACCTTTGATATCGCAACGCAGACATCAAACGAAAGACTGAGCGAGATTTCACTTACTCCGGCAAGCGATGTCATCTTCTCGGAAGAGGAAATATCTCGTCTCGAGGTCAACATTGAACAACAAGCGCTAAAAGACGCCACTCTTTTATCAAACGACGAAAAAGAACATTTAATGAGCGTGACAAAAGAGGATTTCGAAAGAATTAAAAGCGGACAAATTCACCCGCGCAATTATAAGTATTACGGGTATGCTCAACGCGAGCACTATTCAATCTTGGATTATGCTAATTTCGATATTATCTTTGCTGTCAATGAAGAGGCGATTATGGCGTCGTTAGAAATATCGGAGAATGAAGCCCGCGCATTTTTAGACGAACTCGTCGATGAAGGAAAGATTATCTCGCACCTTGCCATCTATCGCCCATGGAACGATATTTTTAAGAAACTGCCAAAACCTCTTTTTAGTAAAAAGTATGTGGAAAGTATCGATGACATCGAATTTAAAGTCCGACCGATTCTTTCCAGCAGCACCTCTTATATGAATATACTGCCTACCGTTCAATCTTATCTTTCCACCAATGAAAAGGTCGTTCTTGCCCTATCTAATAAGCAGCAGTTTGATACCGCAAAAAGCCTCGTGAAAGATGCCGACATAGTTTATGAAACGGTCGAAGCCCTGGAGCTTCCCAAAGGCAAGCTGGGGATGACCCTCTTTGATATCAACGAAGGTTTTGAACTCGTTGATGAGAGGATTTGTTATTTATCAAGCAAAGAATTACTGGGGTATAAAACGCATCGTTCGCGCTTCATGAATCGCTTTAAAGAATCGACAATTTTAAAATCGTTTGACGAACTAGAAAGCGGAGACTATGTCGTCCACGAATATAATGGCATCGGTCAGTTCATCGACATCGTCACTTTGGAAATCGATGGCAACAAGCGCGACTTTTTGCACATCGCTTATGCGGGTACCGATGTCTTGTACGTACCGCTTTCGCAGTTCCGTTTAATACGTAAATACGCCGGAAAAGAAGGGGCGACGCCAAAGTTAAATCGACTCGGCGGAAACGAATGGGAAAAAACCAAATCGCGCATTAAAAAACGTGTTAACGAACTGGCAGAAAGGCTGGTCGTCTTGTATAAGGAAAGAATCCGAATTCCGGGATATCCTTTTAAGAAAGACGATGAAATCCAAAAACTTTTTGAAGACGAATTCCCCTTTGAACTTACCGCTGATCAAAGCGAAGCGCTCGAAGAAATTAAGGCCGACATGGAGAAGTCCGAATCGATGGATCGGCTCCTCTGCGGAGATGTCGGGTTTGGCAAAACCGAGGTTGCTTTCCGGGCGGCATTTAAGGCTATTTCAAACGGGAAACAAGCGGCTATTTTGTGTCCGACAACCTTATTAGCTCGTCAGCATTATGAACGCGCCATCGAGCGTTTTGCAAATTTTGGTGTGCGAATTGCAGTTTTTTCTCGACTCATCTCCGAAGCGCAGCAGCGCAAATATCTCAAACAAGTTGAGAGTGGAGAAGTCAATCTTGTCATCGGCACGCACCGCCTTTTGTCCAAAGATATCGTCTTTAAGGATCTCGGTCTTCTGATTGTCGATGAAGAACAGCGTTTTGGCGTCGAGCAAAAAGAGCGCATAAAAGAGATTAAGACCAATGTCGATGTTCTGACTTTAAGCGCGACTCCCATTCCGCGGACATTGCAAATATCACTGCTGGGAATTCGCCAGCTTTCGCAGATTAATACCGCGCCGATTAACCGCATGCCCATTCAAACCTA
Organism: Caryophanales bacterium UBA1424; assembly: GCA_002329705.1. GTDB lineage: Bacteria > Bacillota_I > Bacilli_A > RFN20 > CAG-826 > UBA1424. The sequence continues at coordinate 21,005 of DCUC01000076.1, read as the reverse complement.
TGTGATGCAATACCGCGAGGATGTGATTAAAGAGTTGATTGAGCGTGAACTCAGCCGCGATGGTCAAGTCTTCTATGTTCACAACAAAGTCTCATCGATTTATCAAGTCGCCAACCGTTTGCAAAGGAAGATTTCCGCGGCGAAAATCGGAATTGTCCACGGCCAGATGGGACGAGAAGAAATCGAAGATGTGATGATGAATTTCTATGCCGGAAACTTGAACATTCTCGTCGCGACATCGATTATCGAAAACGGCATTGATATCGCCAACGCTAACTTAATAATTATCGAGGATGCCGATCATTTCGGTTTATCGCAACTCTATCAAATTAAAGGTCGTGTCGGTCGGGGCAGTCGCATCGCCTATGCCTATCTTTTTTATCGAGAATATAAAACGATCAACGATAAAGCCGTGAAACGCTTAAAGGCGATTCAGGATTTTACGGAACTGGGCAGCGGATACAAGATTGCCCAACGCGATTTGATGATTCGCGGTGCGGGCGATATTCTCGGTCCGGAACAAGCCGGCTTCATTGATTCGGTCGGTATCGATTTGTATTTAAAAATGCTCTCGGAAGCAATCGAAGAGAAGAAGACCGGCGTTCCGATTCAAGAGCCGCGCGCCGCCCATCTTTTTAATGTCGAAGCTTATATTCCGGCCAATTACGCCGAAAAGAAAGACAAGATTGAACTTTATCAAGAGATTGAGTCAGCCAAAAATCTTGAAACTTTGAGTAAAGTCAGCGCGAGAATGCGCGACGTTTATGGACGCATTCCCCGCGAAGTCGAAACGCTGCTCAGGCAGAGGCGGATAGATATGTTGGCATCAGGAAAAGCTTTTTCAGAAATTTTGGAATACGACGATGAAATTAACATCGTTCTATCAAAAGAATTCTCATCAATTAATGGTATTGGAAACGCCCTCTTTGAGAGAATCGTTCCGTATCTTACTAAAGTAAAAGTTTCTTATATTCAAAGAATTCTTAAGATAAAGATGCCCAAGAACGGCGACTGGATGAATGATTTGGAAGAACTTTTGACCATCATCGGCGAACTCTATAATGTTAGTGTTAAAAAACACTAGGGGTTGTAAAATAAAAATATGAGGTTGGATCGTTACCTAAAAGTATCGCGGTTAATAAAGCGACGGTCCGTCGCTAAAGATGTCGCCGACGGCGGAAGAATTTTAATCAACGGAAAAACCGCCAAACCGTCAAGTGAAGTTAAAGTCGGCGATGAAATTGAAATGCACCTCGGTCGCAACACGATCGGAGTAAGAGTCCTGATGGTCAACGAACACGCCAGTTTGCAAGAAGCCGAAGATATGTATGAAATTCTCTATCAAGAGAATATTTTGGAAAGGAGATCATAGATGATTATCAATTATTCGTTTGACACAAACGCTACCTATCTCGTGGCCTGCTCATATGGTCCCGATTCGATGGCTCTCCTTCATCTGCTGATGCAGAAAACAGCAAAAATTGTCGTTTGCCACGTCAATTATCACAAGCGCAATATCAGCGACTTTGAGGAAGAATCTCTGCGCGCTTACTGCCTTGAACACAACCTTGGTTTCGAGAAATTCGATGCTCCGAAAACGGCGACGGGCAATTTTCAATCCTGGGCTCGCGAACTCCGTTATCAATTCTTTGCCGATATGTATGAAAAGCACAGGGCCAGCGCCTTGTTTGTCGCTCATCAGCAAGACGATTTAATCGAGACCTACCTGATTCAAAAACAGCGCAACAGCCGTGTGAATTATTACGGAATCGAACCCGTTATTCTGATGAAAAATATGACGATTGTCCGTCCCTTGCTCTCTTTTTCCAAACAAGACCTGCTCGACTACTGCCATGAAAACAGAGTGCCTTTTTCAATCGACGTGAGCAATTTCGAAACCAAGTATTTGCGCAATAAAATAAGACTTCAGGTCGTCGCTAGGTTAACCGAAATCGAACGCTATCAAATCCTCAAGGAAATCAACGAAAATAACGATATGCTTCTCGCTCAAAAAAGCGAGGTCGCCAAAAAAGTTCAAGCCAAGAAAGAATTGTCAATTAAGTCACTGCTCGAACTTTCTGAAAAAGATTTTGCTCGAGCAATTGATCAGCTTTTGAAAAACAGACGCAAATTTGTTCCGATCAGCTCCGCTCAAATCGCCGAGATCAAAAAAGCCTGTCAGTCACAAACGCCGAACATCGAAATAAAGTTAAGCAATGAGATATCTTTATTCAAAGAATACGATGTTTTATCTCTAAGTGGCGCAAATCAGGCTTCGTATTCCTTTACTTTAGAGAAACCGGGAAGCCTCGAAACCGATTATTTTGCCCTTGACTTTAGCCACGGCGCCGAAGACCGAAATGTTCATGATGAAGATTATCCGCTGACGATCAGAACTTATAAACCGGGCGACAAATACGAAGTCGGCGGTCATTTATGTGCCGTCAGGCGCCTTTTTATCGACTGGAAAATGCCAACTCGCTTGCGCGCCACCTGGCCGCTCGTCGTCAACAAGGGCGGGACAATTATATATGTCCCGAGATATCGGAGAGATTTTGCCGGTGATAAGAAGACCAAATTCGAGATTAAGGTAGTATAACTACCTTTCTTCATTTGGCTTGCGTTTATTCAAAATATGCCAATCAAAATATTTAATTATTTTGTTATGATTAATTACGTTCGTTGTTTATAATTTATGCTACTTGCGGTCCGACTACTGTCCAATCAGTCAAAATAAATCACCAAAACGAATATCGCCTCAGGAGGTCTTATGAACGAAGCAAAACCTAGAAAATCAATCTTTGGATACATACTGCCGTACTTGTTAATGGCTATAGCCATCTTTGCTTTTGTGTGGCTCATCATATCCATGCAAGGCAAACCCGAAGTCTGGTACTTGTCCGGCAATCCAGCCGCCGGCAACGACTTAGACACAAATCTTAACTCATATGTCATAAAAACAGCGACGAGCAGTTCGGGCTATCAAACCACAAAAGTCAGTGGCATTTACCATGACCCCGCCAAAAACAAAGAAGGGTCATATGAGGTCATGATTCCTAACGAGTTATTTCATAATTCGTTTGCCGTTGTCGGTGAAACCGATGATCACCCCAGCTATTCGTCTATGTTCAAGGCCGAAATCGAAGAATACAATACGCTTTTCCCTAACGCCGACAACGGCGCCTTCTTTGTTGACACCGATGCCTTTGAAGTCAGCTGGTGGCAGAATTGGGGTCCGACGATTTTACTTCTCGGTGGCGTAGTAATCGTTTCGCTCTTCTTTTTCTCGAGGCTGAATAATTCGGTTAACAGCTCAAACAGCAAGGCCATGGATTTCAATCGCTCACGAGCACGGCGAGAGGACAGCACTAAAGTTCGCTTTAGCGATGTCGCTGGTTGCGATGAAGAAAAAGCGGAGATGGTCGAGATTGTTCAATATCTTAAAGAACCTCGCAAATTTGCCAAATTCGGTGCTAAACTGCCCAAAGGTGTGCTCCTTGTCGGGCCACCCGGAACCGGTAAAACCCTTTTAGCAAAGGCCGTAGCCGGCGAAGCCGGTGTGCCTTTCTACTCGATTTCAGGTTCTGACTTTGTCGAGATGTTCGTCGGCGTCGGCGCCGGCCGCGTCCGCGATATGTTCCGCAAAGCCAAGCAGACCGCCCCCTGCCTCGTCTTCATCGACGAACTCGATGCCGTCGGTCGTCAAAGAGGCGCCGGCCTCGGCGGCGGCAACGACGAACGCGAGCAGACTCTCAACCAACTTCTCGTCGAAATGGATGGCTTCTCGGATAACTCCGGTATCATCGTCATCGCCGCGACCAACCGCGAAGATGTCCTTGACCCCGCGTTGCTTCGCGCCGGACGTTTTGATCGCCAGATTACAGTAAACCTTCCCGACCGCAGAGGACGCGAAGAAATCTTCAAAGTCCATGCCCGTGGCAAGACGATCGACGAGACGATTGATTTTGGTCAACTCGCCCGCCGCACCGTCGGTTTTTCAGGCGCCGATATCGCCAACATTTTAAACGAAGCGGCAATTCTTGCCGTCCGTGGCGGCAAAGATAAAGTAACCATTAAAGAAATCGATGAAGCCATCGATCGCCGCATCGCCGGCCCCGCCAAGAGCTCACGCGCTCTCAACCCTCATGAACGGCGCGCAATCGCCTTTCACGAAGCCGGTCACGCGATTATCGGTCTCAATTTAAAACATTCGGACAAAGTCCAAAAAATAACGATTATTCCTCGCGGCCGAACTGGCGGGCACGTCATGATGACCCCCGAAGAGGACCGTTTCTTATTAACTAAAAAAGAACTCGAAGCACGCATCATCGGCTATCTCGGTGGTCGCTCCTCTGAAGAAATATTCTTCGATGACATCTCGACCGGTGCCCACAACGACATCGAAGTCGCGACGCGCATCGCCCGATTGATGGTGACCGAATACGGAATGAGTTCGCTTGGGCCGATTCAATATGAAAAGGATTCCGGTTCCGTCTTCCTGGGCCGCGACTATACGTCGACTCAGAAAAACTTCTCGACGCAGATCGCCTTTGAAATCGACACTGAAGTGCGCCACATCATCGCCGATGCCCACGCGAGAGCCAAAGCAATCATTACCGAGCATAAAGACGATGTCATTTTAATCGCTGAAACGCTCCTTGAAAAAGAGACGATTACGGCCGAAGAAATCCAATATCTTCTAAAGAATCGCTCGCTTCCGACGGAAGAGCCAAAACCGGGAGCGCCGCTCACTGTGGCGCCGGCCGCCGAAGGAGAAAGCAAATAGGAAGGGCAACCTTCCTTTTTTCGTATGTGGAAGATTGCCAATCTGGAAATTGAATCGCATGTCGTGCTTGGCCCGATGGCCGGAGTAACTTCCGAAGCCTACCGCAAGTTTCTTAAACCTTTTGGCGTCGGCCTCAGTTTTACGGAGATGGTAAGCGACTGCGGACTCTTCTACGGAAACGAAAATACACTTGCATATTTGCCTACCCAGAACACCGATAGGCCCGTCGGAATTCAACTCTTCGGAAGCAAGATTGAAAACATGCAAAAAGCCATCGAAATTATTCAAAAAGCCAATATTCCCTACGATTTTATCGATCTTAATTTCGGCTGTCCGGTTCCGAAAGTCACGAAGACAGGCGCGGGTTCTTCATGGCTAAAGAAGCCGCAAAAAATTGGCGAATACGTGTCTCAAATTGTCGCCCTTTCATCAAAGCCGGTGACCGCCAAAATCCGCTTGGGCTGGAATGATGAGCTCGTTAATTTTACTCAAGTGGTGGAACAGCTGGAGAAAGCCGGAGTTTCCGCCATTACCATCCATGCCCGAACAACCGAGCAGATGTATACCGGAAAAGCCGACTGGAATGCCCTTGCCGGACTTAAAATGCAGATGAAAATTCCGTTGATAATAAGCGGTGACATTTTCAGTCTTGATGATGCTATCAAAGCCCTTGAAGTCACAAAAGCCGATGCGGTGATGGTCGCTCGCGGAGCGATGGGAAAACCTCGTCTTGTCGAGCAAATTGACAAATATTTGCGAACTGGGGTTCGCCTTCCCGATGCGACGCTTTTTGAGCAAAGCGAGTATTTAAAAAAATATGCCCAGCTCCTCATTGAGGAAAAAGGAGAGAGGCAGGCGATGATGATTTTAAGGGGAATCGCCCCGCGCTTCTTTAATGGCTATCCCGGCATGAAGGGGCTAAAAAGTATCCTTTCCACAAATCTTGTAACGAAGGCCGACTTGGACACCATTTTGTCGCAAATTAACTAATGCATTGTTCGTTTTGAAATTGAAAGAGTAAATGATATGCTTATATAAGCAACAAGAGGAAATACTATGATAGACGAGACACTAACCGACCAGGAACAAGTACGCCGCGAAAAGCTCGATAAATACCGCGAATTAGGCGTTGATCCATTTGGCCAAAAATATGAAAAAAGTCATGACGTTTCAGAGATTCTCGGGCTTACCAAAGGCAAGACCAACGAGGAACTGGAAACTTTAAATCTCCGCGTTAAAGTCGCAGGACGCATTATGGCCATTCGTAGAATGGGTAAAGCCTCCTTTGTTAACATTAAAGATCGCAGCGGCTCGATTCAGGGTTATATCGGCATCGATATCGTCGGCGATAGAGCTTATGAGGTTTTTCGCCTCGCCGATCTGGGCGACATCATCGGACTCTCCGGTCGCATCATGCTTACCCGCACCGGCGAAATTACCATTCGCGTTGAAGAGTATGTCCATTTGACGAAAGCCCTTCGGCCCCTTCCTGAAAAGTTCCACGGCCTGACCGATGTCGAAGAACGCTATCGCCGTCGTTATGTCGACTTAATCGTCAACGACGAATCACGCCGCATCGCTTTGCTCAGACCGCGCATTATCAGGGCGATGCAAAACTATTTCGACAGCCAAGGTTTTGTCGAAGTGGAAACGAGCGTTCTCTCACCGATTCTCGGTGGCGCCAACGCCCGGCCTTTCGTCACTCACCACAACGCGCTAGACAAGGATTTTTACCTGCGCATTGCCACTGAGTTACCACTTAAAAAACTGATGGTCGGCGGCATCGAACGCGTCTATGAAATCGGCCGTCTTTTCCGCAACGAGGGCATGGATACCCGCCATAACCCAGAATTCACGACCGTCGAGCTCTATCAGGCTTTTGGCGATCTTCAAGACATGAGGCATCTAGCCGAAAACGTCCTGCGCGAAACAGCTCTTAAAGTATTGGGCACAACGCAAGTGCCGTGGGGCGATAAGATAATTGATCTCGGCTCACCTTTTAGGTGGGTTTCCATGGTCGAACTCGTCAAGGAAAAAGCGGGTGTTGATTTTAATCAAGAGATGACATTTGAAGAAGCGAAAGCCATCGCTAAAAAACACGATATACATGTTGAAAAACACATGACCGGCATCGGCCATATTATCAACGAATTCTTTGATAAGTATTGCGAAGATGATTTGATTCAGCCGACGTTTGTCCATTCCTATCCGATCGAGATTTCGCCCCTCACAAAAATGAGTCCTGATCCGCGTTTCGTCGAACGTTTTGAATTATTTGTTAACGGTACCGAATTTGCTAACGCCTACACCGAACTCAATGATCCCCTCGATCAGAAAGAGCGCTTCCTGGCCCAGCTGAAAGCCAAAGAGCTCGGCGACGAAGAAGCTAATGAGATGGACACCGATTTTCTCGAAGCCCTCGAATACGGAATGCCTCCCGCCGGCGGTATCGGCATGGGCATCGATCGCATCATCATGCTGATGGCCAATCAAACCTCCATCCGCGAAGTAATTCTTTTCCCTTGCATGAGGGATAAATAAACATTTTTCATCGCTCGCCCTTATATATCAGTCAAGGGAGGAGAGACAGACGGAAAAGCGATCTGACCCAATCGCTTGCGTTTGAGCTCGGTCGCACTGGCGTCCGGGCGCATTAATACTTTACTTTAGTTATAGTATATACTATGATTGTTTTGCGATATTTTTATCGCGTTCTCTCCGCTACTAGCAGATAGTAGCCGAATGACCAAAAGGGAGGTGTACTAATGCAAAAGTACGAAATCATGTACATCTTGAAAGCCGACCTCGAAGAGGCCGCCCGCCAAGATGAAATCTCCAAACTCCACGCCATTTTAACTAATCATGGCGCGTCAGTCACTGACATAAAGGAGTGGGGATTAAAAGATTTTGCCTATCCGATCAACGATTTAACGAAAGGCTATTACGTTGTCATCAAAGTGACAGCGGATCAACCGGCCTTGCTCGAATTCGGTCGCTTAGCCAGAATCGATGCCAACGTAATTCGTCATCTGATTACAGTTGACGCAAACTAAGGCAAGGAGGATTAAATAATGATTAATCGAGTCGTTTTAGTCGGCCGCCTGACACGCGATCCCGAACTCAGAAGGACATCCAACGAAACAGCCGTTGCTTCCTTCACAATTGCCGTCGACAATCGCATGAAAGGACCTGATGGTCAAAAGACTGCCAGCTTCATCAATTGCACGGTGTGGGGCGCCGCCGCCGACAATACCGCCAAATACACCCGCAAGGGTTCACTGGTCGGTGTCGAAGGCCGTCTCAATCAACGGAGCTACGATCGCCGCGACGGCACCAAAGCTTCTGTTCTCGAAGTTGTCTGCGATTCCGTTCAATTCCTTGAACCGAAAGGTGAACCACGTTCTGAAGAAACGGGATTCACGCCTGATGAACAGCCGGCCGAAGACAGCAAAAACTTAGACGCCATCAACATTGTTGATGACGACCTACCATTCTAGAAAGGACAAACAATGGGTTACAAAAAAGTAAGACCTCGCAAAAAGGTTTGCTATTTTACAAAAAATAAAATCACGCACATCGATTACAAAGATGTCGAACTGCTCTCCAGATTTATTACGCCGAACGGCAAAATCTCGCCGCGCCGCTCTACCGGAACGGCCGCCAGATATCAAAGAGAGCTCGCCAAAGCCATCAAAAACGCACGTTTCATGGCCCTTCTCCCTTACGTAATCGACTAAGCCGAAGAGAGCTCCTGATCGGGGCTCTTTTTTTATGCCCTCTTGCACGTAAATAAGCCGATTTCGCATAAATGCGACATGGTATTATGGCGAACCAAGTCAAGATTTCTTTATTAATACTTTATACTTTTTTAGTATTCGTTATTTGTTATAATTAGAGACAGCCGAGGGTAATATGACCAAAGAACTGAGAAAAATGAAAATCCGCGCTTTGTTTATCGTGGCGCTGGAATTAATAAGCGCTGCCGCTTTAGCGGTCTTTTACTTTTACGATTTCTTTAATTTCCGCGACATCTACATCATCGAATATCTTTTTGCCACTCTCGCCGGCTTTGTCGTCATCAATGTCTTGTTCATCTGGGTGATGCTCGTCCGCCTGTCCAAGATTCGCAAAAAGAGCGACTTGAAAGCTGCCGAATTAATCGGCAACGATGTTCAAGAAGCCTATAAATTCGGTATGATCGGTCTCGTCGTCGTCGACGAAAACGACATTGTCTTATGGACCAACGATCTTTTCCAGGAACGGCAAATCGACTTGCTTGATATCAACATTCTCGAGTGGCAGCCCAACCTTCGCGAACTGCATGACGCCAGTCCGGATGTGGTGGTCAAAATCGAAGTCAACTCGCGTAACTATGACGTTAAATATTTAAGCGACGCCGGCCTTTATATCTTCAAAGATATGACCGAGTACGAATCAATTTTTGAATACTCCCGCGAACAGGCTCCCGTCCTCGGCATCATCATGCTCGATAATTACTCCGATGTCGCCGGAAATCTCGATGATGCGAATGATGTCATTTCTAAAGTCAAAAACCTAATCTTTGATTACGCCAAAGAATACGGCGTCTTGTTAAGGCGTTATCGCAATGACGCTTATTTTGCTCTATGCAATTACAGCTCATTGAATCGCATGAAAAAGGACCGCTTTTCGCTCCTTGAAAAAGTTCGCGAATTAGGCGCCAAGGAAGAAACTCCGCCGACGCTTTCAATCGGCCTCGCCCACGACTTTCCCGACGTCGTCAAACTTAACGAGATGGCCGGTAACGCCATCGACATCGCCATGTCGCGCGGCGGCGATCAGGTCGTCGTCTCTAAATACGGCGATGAACTGATTTTCTTCGGCGGCAAAAGCGAAGCCCAGGAAAAGCGCAATAAAGTTAAAGTCCGCGTCATGGCCGACTCCGTTTTATCTTTGATAAAGAACTCAAGCAATGTCATCATCATGGGCCACACCGCGATGGATATGGATGCCCTCGGCGCCTGCCTTGGCATGCGGGCAATCTGCGAATACTGCAACAAGTCATCGCACATTGTTTACGACCCGAAACTCTTGGAGCGGAAGACGAAATTCGCCTTGACGGGAGCCTTCTCGCGCGAGGAACTCGCCCGCATTACCATCTCGCCGAGCGACAGCGTTGATAAAGTTCGCTCCAACACCTTGGTCATCGTTTGCGATGTTCACCGCCCGAGCCTCACGATGGCGCCGAAATTACTGGAAAAAGCCACCAAGGTTATGGTCATTGACCATCACCGCCGGGCCGAAGAGTTTATTGAATCGCCCGTCTTCAGCTATGTTGAGCCAAGCGCCTCTTCAACATGCGAATTAGTCACTGAATTAATACGTTATTCTTCGGCTAATCCCCGCATTGAAATATCACCGACATATGCGACGATTATGCTTTCCGGCATCTTCCTCGACACCACTTATTTTAAATCGAAAAACACCGGCATTCGGACTTTCGAAGCTTCGATGGTTCTTAAAGAATACGGCGCGGATAACTCTGTCGCCGACGATTATTTAAAAGACGAATTCGAAGAATATTCGCTGGTCACCAAGATTATCTCCACCCTCAAGACTCCTCATTACGGCGTCGTTTATTGCGTTGCTGAGGAAAGTGAATTAATTGAGATATCAACCTTAGCAAAAGTCGCCAATCAATGCATGCAGATGAAGGGCGTCAACGCCGCCTTTGTCATCGGAAACACCGACGAAAAAGAAACGAGAATTTCGGCGCGAAGCGATGGCACGATCAACGTTCAGATGCTGGCCGAAAAGATGTTTGGCGGCGGCCATTTTACAATGGCGGGTGTATCATTTAAAAACGGGACGATCAAGAAAGCCGAAGAGAAACTTCTCGAGGTATTAAACGAATATTTAAACGATGCTCGTTCGCAAGAGCAGAAAGCGAGGGCATAACATGCGTGTTATTTTGTTGCAGGATGTAAAAAATGTCGGTAAAAAGGGTCAGTCCGTCGAAGTCAGCGACGGCTACGCTAGCAATTTTTTGATTCCCAGGCGCCTCGCCGTCATCGAAACGACGAGATCCGTCGAAGTTTTAAACAAGCAGATTCAAGACAAGAAAGACGCCGAAGCGGAAGCGAAAGCCCAGGCTCAGGAAGTCGCCAAGAAACTTGAAAAGATAACGCTTGAATTCGCCGTCCAAGTCGGCGCCGATCAGAAGATGTTCGGGGCGATTTCCGCCAAGCAGAT
>DCUC01000076.1:7808-9956 GCA_002329705.1 Caryophanales bacterium UBA1424 | reverse complement strand
CACGTCGTCAAAAAGGAGTAAGTATGGCTAAAGCACGGAATTCGCTACCTAATAACAATGAAGCCGAAAAGGCCGTCTTAGGGTCGATGCTCCTCTCCCCGCAAGCGGTGGTCGATGGTCTTGGCTCGCTTGCCTTTGAAGAATTCTTTGAGGGCAACTACGCCAATCGCACCGTCTTTAAGGCCATGCGCCAACTGCAGGATAAGCACATTCCCATCGATGTGCAAACCGTCACCGAGGAATTGATTAATTCTAAAGAATTAGACTCAATCGGAGGCACCGATTACCTCCTTGAATTATCGCAATCAGCCATCTCCTTATCTAATCTTGAGTTCTATATCAAAATCATTAAGGATCAAGCTGTTCTTCGCAATCTTTTATTAACCCTTCGCAAGATTGATGAAGAATATCTTGAAAAGCAAATCGACGATATCACCGACTTTGTCTCCGATGCCGAAGTCCGCGTCCGCAAGGTTACCGAAAAGCGCCGCGTCTCGAATTTTATCGGCAGCGGTGAACTCGCCGAACGCGTTCGCGAAAGCATCAACCTCCAAACGAAAAAAGCCACCGAAGATGGCGTGACCGGAATGAACACCGGCTACACCAGACTAAATGCTCTTACGCAAGGTTTTCAAAAGGATAATTTAATCATTGTCGCCGCCCGCCCCGGCATGGGCAAAACAGCCTTTGCTTTAAATGTCGCCTTTAACGTCTCGCTTAAAAACAATCTTCCGGTCGCCATCTTCTCTCTTGAGATGTCCTCGGACTCACTGGCCAAGAGATTGGTTGCTAATCGCGCCTGCGTCCCGCTTGAGGATATCTCGCGCGGGTATTTGCCGCCCAAGAGCCGCGTCGCCATCGAAGAGGCCATTAATGTGATTTCGCGCTCGACGATTTTTATCGACGACACGCCCGGCATCAAACTAAATGACATCATCGCCAAATCGCGCAAATTACATAGCACGCACGGCGAGCTGGGATTAATTATCGTCGACTATATCGGCCTCATTACCAGCGGAGCGAAGAAGTTTGAAAACCGCCAGCAGGAAGTCAGTGAAATATCCCGGTCCTTAAAGGATTTAGCCCGCGAACTGAAAGTTCCGGTCATCGCCGTTTCCCAGCTCTCCCGCGAAGTTGAAAAGCGCGACGATAAGCGCCCGCAGCTCTCCGACCTGCGCGAATCCGGATCAATTGAGCAGGATGCCGACTTAGTCTTGCTTTTATTCCGTCGCGACTACTATGAGAGCATGGGTGTTAAACTCGGGGCCCGCCGCCGCAGATTCGGGGGAGACGGACAGCCCGAAGAAAAGACCAAGGAAGATAAAATTCGCGAACTTGACGCCAAGCTTCCGGGCGATGCCTCGCTCGTAGAAATTTCGATTGCCAAGAACCGCAACGGCAAAGTCGGCGTGGTTCCCCTCCACTTCTTTAAAAGTTACGGGCGCTTTGACAATCCGACCCGCGAATACGAAGAAGATTTAGCCAGAATTGAAGCCGAGGACGGCGGATCAGCCTGATGCGCTTTTATATTATCGCCAGCGGCTCCAAAGGCAACGCCACCTTATTAGAACACGATGGTCGTGTTCTTTTAATCGATATGGGCATTACTTTATCGCGCCTTAAAAGCGAGCTGGAGGTCATCGGTTACAATATCAAAGATATTGAAGCCGTACTTTTTACTCACGAACACAGCGACCACGCCAGCGGAGCGCGCTTCTTTGATGAAGACGTTATCTACGCCACCGAAGGAACGCTCGGAGGTAGTAAGCATCACATTCTGAAGCCTTATGAAAAGATAAATATTCTCGGTTTGAATGTCACCCCTCTGGCGACTTCGCATGATGCCTTTGCCCCGATTGGTTTTCTCTTTGAAAACAGCATCGAAAAGCTCGTCTATATGACCGACACCGGCTTTATCAGCGAAAAAAACCTCGAAGTCATGCGCAATGCCGACTACTATATAATTGAATCAAATCACAATATCAAAATGTTGCTGCAGACGAATCGCCCCGCCGAGTTAAAGCAGAGAATCCTCAGCGATTTCGGCCATCTGTCCAACGAAGACTCCGCTCTTTATATGAGCGAATTAATCGGCGACAAAACCAAGGAAATCGTGCTCGCTCATATATCCGAGGAAGCCAACGATAA
>DCUC01000076.1:5249-7784 GCA_002329705.1 Caryophanales bacterium UBA1424 | reverse complement strand
ATGATTCAAGGAGGACAAGCCCGTGAAAATTAAAATTATCGCCGTCGGAAGCATCAAAGAAGATTATTGGCGCGTCGCCCTGGAAGAATACACAAACCGCCTTTCTTTGTACGCCAAGGTCGAGATTTGCGAAGTTAAAGATGAACCCGCGCCTCCGCACATGTCAAAAGTCCTTCAGGAAAAAGTAAAACTCAAAGAAGGCACAAAAATATTAAATAAAATTAAGTCAAAAGACTTGGTTGTCGCCGTCGATTTGAACGGGCCACAAAGAGATAGCGAGACGTTTGCGAAATATCTCGACAGCCTCTTTGTTCGCGGCAACTCCGAAATCGTCTTTGTCATCGGCGGCTCGCTCGGATTAAGCCCTGAGGTTCAAAGCCGGGCCGATGAAGTCGTCACCTTGAGCAAAATGACCTTTACGCATCAGATGACCCGCGTTATTTTGCTCGAGCAAATTTATCGCGCGTTTAAAATTAATCGCAACGAAACATATCACAAGTAAATTGGTGATTTAAGTTATATCTTTTGCGTCGATGTAGCAGACGCGGTTTTTGCCTTGGGACTTAGCTTTATATAAACTCTTATCGGCGCGTTTAATGAGGGTGACGCTCGTGTCCCCGAGCTCATAAATGGCGACGCCGATGCTGATCGAAATTTTCCGCGGCTGAAACAGGTCATTTTCTTCAACCGTCCTTCGCAGCCCATCCGCGCATTTAAGGGCGGCCTCGGGAGTGGAAGACTCGCAGAAGACAATAAACTCCTCGCCTCCCCAGCGACCGATATTGACGCGGTCGCGACCCCTCATAAGATTTGAGAAGGCCTTCAAAGCCTGGTCTCCGGCGACATGTCCGAATTCGTCGTTGATTTGTTTAAAATCGTCGAAATCAACGACGAAAAGCGCAAATCCAGCACCTTTTTTGCCTTTTTCCAAACGCTTTTCCAGCTCCTCGTCAATCCATTTCCGATTGTATAAACCTGTCAGGGCATCGGTGATGGCGACTTCTTCAAGGGCCCGATTTGTCTGTATCAGCATGCCATGGGCTTCCACTAGAGATGTCTCGTAAACAAGGATTAAGGCCATTGATGAAAGCGATCCTAAAATGAAATTAGTCAGGGCGCCGAGATCGATTGTTATTTCGCCCACGATATCAGGCTGTAAAATCAGATAGACAATTGTGATGGCGAAGGCGATGGCAGAGACAATTGCGCCTTTGACACGCCCAATCAGATAGAAGGCGATGATTGAAACGACGGGGAATAAGTAAAGAACATAAGCGACGTTGATTGATAGTTCAAGGTAGACAAGATAAGTGATGAGAACAATGCCGACGAGGGCATAACAGGCGATGCTCGCCTTTTTCCAAATCAGATAGAAGATAAAGGTTAAAACGGTGGCGAGAAGCGAAAAAGAAAACCACAGCGTTCCGCCGAGCGACCAGAATATTCTGGTATTGATGATGATACCGAGCATAAAGCCGACGCTTAAAAACGAAAAAGTGACGAGGAGCAAGCGCTTCTTGTTAATTTTGGCGTATTCACTGAAACCGATATCTTTGTCTAGTTTTGGTTTTTCTTGCAATTCAATTAGTCCTCGTGAAAAAAATTATCAATTTTTAATATTTTACCACTTTTAACACATGTAAAGCGATAAATTGCCATCTCCGGCCTCTCGTGATAATAGCAACGTAAAAATCTTTAGTCCTTGTTTTATGAGCGACCCGCTTGTTCTTGCGTAATTTTTTGTAAAAATCAGATATAAAAAAAGTGCATAACTGCACTTGCTTTTACTTAGTCGATGAGACCGTAATGTTTCATGGCGTTTGCCCATCCGTCTTCGTCGATGTCGTCGGTGACGTAGTCGGCGACGGCTTTGACTTGGGGCACGGCATTACCCATCGCGATGGACGTGCCGGTAAACAGAAGCATGTCGACATCATTGGGATTATCACCAAGCGATAAAGCATTTTCCGGTTTCCAGCCGTAATGTTCCAAGACAGCCATAATTCCTTTGGCCTTGTCCGAATCTTTCGGCATGATATCGACGGCGAATTCATCCCAGCGCGCGCTCTTGCAATTATCAAGATGCGGCAGGAAGAGTGATTCATCGAGTTCATCGCAAAAAGCAATCATCTGATAGACGACGCGGTCGTAGTGATCGGGAAACGAACGCGGTTGCGGAAAGCGGGTTCCGAATTTTTCGTGAGCGCTGATGACGCGGTCATCAATAAAATTGATGTGACCTTCTTTTTCTTCAATGAGAGTCAAGCCGAACTTTAAGCGCTTGGCGAACTTGATAATTGAATCGACGACATTTTCGGGAATCGGGTACTTGTAGATGATCTGATCGCCGATGATGGCGTTCGCGCCGTTCATGGTGATGAGGCCGTCAGGTTCGACGATGTCGAGAATTCCGGTCTTGCGAATCAGATAGTAGTTGCGGCCCGAACACAAAAAGACGAGAACACCTTTTGCTTGAAGTTTTTTAATGGCCTCAATCGCACTCTCCGGCACTTTTTTGCTCCGATGCGAATAAAG
>DCUC01000076.1:0-5224 GCA_002329705.1 Caryophanales bacterium UBA1424 | reverse complement strand
TTTTTATTTCGAGTTAGCTCGTTACTCTTCAGGCGGATTACACTCCTTAGTCACCAGGTGCCTAGAAACCTTCTTAAGAAGCTCCGCATTATTATAAAAGAAACACGGCTATTAGTCAAAATCAATCACCATCTGGCAATACCTATGATACTTGCCGATGGAAGTAAAGCGCTATTTATTTCGTTCCCATCGGCATATTTTTGTCTTAAACCCCTCTTATAAGGCAGCGATACAATTTGCAATTGTGACACAAATAAGGCACAATATACACTAAGGTTATAACCATGAGACAAGCAGTCCTCGTCTACAATCTCGTCCACGAGACGAATCGCGAATGGGCCGAGCAAATCGACGCCTTTGTCGTCGCTTTTAAAAAGTGCGGTTTCGAACTCCTTCCGGTCTCTAGCGTCGATGCCTATGACTACATCAAACGCTATAAGCGCTATATTAATTTTGTCTTGTACTGGGATAAAGATTTGTACTTGGCCGAGCTGCTCGAAGCGACCGGCGTACCAGTCTTCAATACGAGCACGGCAATTCGCGTCTGCGACGATAAAGCCCTGACCTATATCAAGTTGAAAAACCATCGCTTGCCCACTCCTAAAACGCTGGTGCTGCCCTTCACCTTCGGGCAGAATGTCATTAAGTTTTATGATCGCATCAAGACGTTAATCGCCGAAAAAGGATTTGCCTATCCGTTCGTCTTGAAGCAGAGATTTGGCTCCTTTGGCGAACAAGTCTACCTGATCACCAGCGAAGTAATGTTTAAAAAGATGCTCCAGACTATTGGCGATAAGGAACTTTTAATTCAAGAATTCATCGAAGAGAGCTCCGGTCGCGACTTTCGCGTCAATGTCGTCGGACGGGAAGCTGTCTCAATCGTCATGCGCGTCAATCAAGGCAATTTCCGCAGCAACGTCCATCAAGGGGGCATCATGTCGTCAGTACCTCATCCCGACCGCCGCATGCTCAAGCTGGCGGTGCAGGCCGCAAAAGCGGTGGGCGCCGACTTCGCCGGCGTCGACATCCTCGTCAATGCCGCGGGCGAGCCGCTGGTCATCGAAGTCAACTCGAATGCCCGCACGATAGCCGTCGAAGAAGCCAGCAAAGTCTACGTCTCGCTTTTTATCGCCCGGTACATCAAAAAACACTATAAACTCCGCAAATTAGACTTGTATTAACTGATAAATTCGAAAGGAGGCCTCTATGAACATCACAGTCATCGGCCAAGGATATGTTGGACTTGTCAATAGCGTGATCCTCGCCTCTTTTTTTCACAATGTGATTGGCTTGGACAGCGATAAGAACAAAGTCGCGACTTTAAAGCAGGGCATCGCCACCATCAAAGAACCGAATTTACAATCGCTGATGAGCGACGCTAAAGACCGCCTTCGTTTTACGACGAACGGCAAAGATGCGATTCGCCCCAACAAAATCATCTACATCGCCGTCGATACTCCGGAAGGCAAAGACGGGAAACCGGATATGACCAATTTCAATGCCTGTCTCGACGATATCGCCAAAAACGCCATTCAAGACACTTATGTCGTCATTCGCTCGACGGTTCCGGTCGGCACGAATGCCCGCGTCAAAAAATACCTCGAGGAAAATAGCGAGCACAAATTCGAAGTTATCTCCAACCCTGAATTTTTGAGTCAGGGCAGCGCCATTGATGATATGCTTAATCCTTCGCGCGTCGTCATCGGCGTGGCGAGCAAGGCGGGAGAAGATTTCATGCTCCAAATGTATGCTAATTATCAAAAGCGCAAGATTCCGATTTTGATCACGACTCCCGAAAGCGCCGAGCTAATCAAATATGCCTCCAATAACTTTTTAGCCATGAAGATTAGCTATATTAACGAAATCGCTCGCTTATGCGAGATGGTCGATGCTGACATCGAAGAAGTCGCCATCGGTATCGGTCTTGATCCGCGCATCGGCCGCAATTATTTAAAAGCCGGCATCGGTTATGGCGGCTCCTGCTTTCCCAAAGACACTAAAGCCCTAAGTTGGTTTGCCAACGATCGTGAAGTTCCTCTTGAACTCGTCAAGGCGACCATCAAGGTTAATAACGAGCAGCCCTCGCTATTGATGCACAAAATCAATTCCCATTTCCGCAGCCTTTCGAATCTGACCATCGCGGTTTTAGGTGTCGCTTTCAAAGCCGGAACCGAGGATATTCGCAATTCGCCGGCGACGGCAGTCGTCAAGTACCTGCTTGAGAAAAATGCCTATGTCAAAGTCTATGATGCCTTGGCAATCGAAAACTTTCAAAAAGAGATGCAGCGCCACTCCCGCATCGAATATTCAACTAGCATTCTCGATACTTTGAAGGAAGCGGATGCGGTGGTCATTCTAACTGACGCCAAGGAACTCAAAGAACTCGATAAGAGCTGCTTCATCGATAATATGAAAAAGCCCATCATCTTTGATGGCCGCAACTTATATCGACCGGCTAATATGGTCGGCACGACATATTATTCAATCGGTCGCAAGACGGTAAAGTAAACATAAGAAAAACCGAGAAATTTACTTCTCGGTTTTTTGGTGCTCTTTTTAGAAATCGTCTAAGTCTTCAAATTCTTCTTCGTAATCTTCGTCTTCGCCGTGATCGGGATTGCCGTGATGACCTTTGTCATCATCATCGCCGTGGCCGTTTCCGTTTCCGGAATGTTCACCATTATGGTTTCCGTTTCCGTCGTGATGGTATGTGCCGCCGCCCGAGAAGTAATATTCAAGGATTTCTTGGCCTTCACCATCAAGTGTCACATAAATGTGAATCACACCCTTACCTTCTGGGGTATCAAAACGAATTTTGTAGTAGGTGCCGTCTTCGCCAACTTCTTGTTTAAAGGAGTAGCGGGAGCGGACATTGTCTTTGACATCCTCGAGCTTGAGCATCGTCTGATTGTCTTCGACTTTGATCATCACCTTTTTACGAGCGATTAAATCGCGTCCGTTCCTTAAGAAATATTGGAATTTTTGCACATCTTCCTCGGCGTGGTGGGAGATGCGTAGCACGCGGCCGTCGTCGAGGCGGGCCCGGAAACCAAAACGGACTTCGTCTTCTTCGACCAGGCGGTAACCATTGACTTCGAATTCTTCATCCCCGATAACGGCTAAACCTACTAGAAGGGTGGATTCATCATCGCTGCGGGGATCTTCGCGGTGGCGGTAATTCTCACCGTTTTGTTCGCCTTCCGGAGTATCTTCGAGGACATCTTCGCCGGTATCATCGATGCCTTCGCCGATATCATCTTCGTCTTCGATGACAACTTCATTGAAATAAAGGGTGAATGTCGACTGAACCTTATTGATATCAGTCGTCGTAATCGTCAATTGGAAAGCGTATTCTTCGCGGTCACTTATTTCAGCCATCGCGACATTTAAGACGCCTTCCTCCGTCAATTCCTTGTAAAGCGTGAGGTAGTTATTGACGATGGCGAGCTCTTCGTCGGGAGTGATGTCTTCATCCACTCTTCCCAAAACTTGAGGAGCGCTTGCCAAGCTTACTTCTTCGAGCATGCGAACGCCGGTGTAGGTGGCAAAGGCATACTGTGTGTCAGTGTTTCTTAAATCGATGACCGGTTCATTATCGGGAACCGCGTTTTGTGGTGTGACGCCACAGGCGGCGAGCACAAAAAGGCTGGAAGCAACGAGCAAGGGTTTGAATATTTTCATAAATATGTCCTCTACCATATAAATAAAAAGATAGTAGTTTTTAATGATTATATTTTTTAAAAAGAAAAGGGAGAACCGATCTCCCTTCTCTATTAATCAAAGATTAACTAGAAATCTAAGTCTTCAAAATCTTCTTCGTAATCAGCATCTTCTCCGCCGTCAGGCATCTTTCCGTTGCCGCTACCTTGTTTTTCTCCGGCGTGATTTCCTGTTCCGTCGTGATAATACATCTTGCCGTTCGAGAAATAGTATTCGAGCACCTCATTACCTAAGTCATCTTCGCTGACATAAATATGGATGACGCCTCTTTGCTCCGGTGTCACAAAGCGGATTTTATAATAGAGACCATCTTCGAGTTCGACGCGGGTGAACGAATACTTTTCGGTAATGCCGTCGCGCGTATCGGTAAGCTTCAAGACCGACTTGTTGTCTTCGACTTTAATGATCATCTTTTTCTGAACGAGCAACGTGCGTCCGGTGCGGATAAAATAATTGAAGCGCTGGCCGGTCGCGTCGCTGACATGCGAGATGCGGACGACTCTTCCGTCATCGAGCCGGGCTCTGAAACCGAGGCGGACAGAATCTTCCTCAACCAGGCGATAGCCGTTGATCGCGATTTCTTCTTCACCGGTCACCAGTAAGCCGATCAGCAGAGTAGAATCTTCGATGCTGCGCTCTTCGTTGCGATTGCGGTAGACATAACCATCTTCAACAGGAGTGGTATCCGCGCTTCCGTAGTCGGTCTCGCCGCTATCATCGATGTCTTCATCAATGTCATCTCCGACGTCAATCACCGCTTCATTGAAATACAAAGTTAATGTCGTGGTCACTAAATCGATGTCGGTGGTCGTGATCGTGACTTGGAAAACATAGTCAGGACGATCGCTAGTTGTTTCGCTGACAACGCTTAGGGCCCCTACATCAGTCAGTTGTTTATAGAGATTTAAATAGCGGTTGATGGTCGCCAGCTCCTCATCGGGATCAGATTCTTCATCGGCAACCCTTACGGCTCCTTGAACGATGGGAACCTCAACCTCCTGAAGAGCGAGAGCCCCGGTATAAGCAGCAAAAGCATACTGATTATCGATTGCAGCCAAATCGAGGGCCTCGGGATCAATGTTGGAAGTATTGTTGCTCGGATTACAAGCAGCTATCGCAAATGCGCATGTTGTTAAAAGCACGAATTTGGCGAGTTTCATATTCTCTACCTCCTAAAATATAAACAAACGATTATGTCATTTTAGTGAGTAGATATTCAGACACCAAAAAAGGAGAGCAAGCTCTCCTTATTTTTTTGCATTACCCAGCAATTTACATCGCCGGCTTCAGCGATTTCATCGACATCCACATGATGCGGACACCGATTAGCATGACGAAGATCATCACCGCGTATTCGGTGAAGATAAAACCGAAGATCAAGGCGAGCAAGGAAGGCGTGAAGGAGGCCCAGTAGGCGATCTTCTGCGTCTCCCAGAAAGTATAGATGCGGAAGGGATTACGCTTGCCGCGCGTCAAGATGAAAATCATCAAACCCATGAAGAAG
>DCUC01000070.1:433-4428 GCA_002329705.1 Caryophanales bacterium UBA1424 | reverse complement strand
GTAATCGATGCTTCAAAAACCCTTCCGGAAGTTGTCGGGGTGGCTCTCAATGTGATTCTTGATCGCTTGGAGCAAAAGCATGCTCGCCTCTGAATACATTAAAAAATACCAAAGCGTTTTGTATAAAGTTTTTTCTAACGCCCTTGAAAACAATAAATTGACCCATGCTTATCTTCTTTCCGGAGAGCCCGGAACGCCTTTAAAAGATGTCGCATTATTTTTGGCCAAATCTTTGGTTTGCGATATGCCTGAGCCCCTTGCCTGCGAGCGCTGTTTAACGTGTATTCGCATCGAAGACGGCAGTTTTGCGGACATTATGATCTACGACGGGGCGGAAACCACGATTAAAAAGAACGATGTCAGCGAAATTACATCGAACTTCGAAAAGACGGCTCTTGAGGCAAAAGGCATCATGATTTACATCTTGCACCTCGTCGAAAACATGACGACGGAGGCCGTCAATTCCCTCCTTAAATTCCTCGAAGAACCGGGCAAGAATGTTTTTGCTTTCTTGACGAGCGAAAATGAGGCTAAGGTGTTGCCGACCATCATCTCGCGAACGCAGGTCCTCCGTTTAAAGACGATTGACAAACAGCAGTTGATTGAAGAATCCGTCGGGCAAGGCTGTCCGCGTCAAGACGCCGAGATTCTCAGCTTCTTTTTAAATGATCCGACGACGATCATCAANNCGCTCAAGAGAAGAGGCTATTTTTGTCTCGCAGAGCGAAATTATACCCTCCATCAAAAGCAAAGAGGCCGCTCGCTTTTATCTTGATATGCTGACGATCGTTTTTCAGGACTTGCTCAATATCCGCGTTAACAATCGCATCACTTTAACTAGTTATGATAGTATATTACATGAGTTAGCCGCCCGCATGGGTCACCTTGATGAAACACTCATCGAAATTATGACTTCGCGCGGCAAACTCGATTTGAATGTCAATGTCGCCCTCTTGCTCGACCATGTCATCATCGCCATTACGAAGGAGAAATAAATGCCTGCCACAATCAACAATTATTTTATCGGTGTCCGTTTTTACAGCTCATCCAAGGCTTATTATTTCGGCACCGAAAATAATGATATCAAACTCGGGGATCATGTCGTCGTCGAGTCCGTCCGCGGTTTGGAAATCGCCAAAGTCGTCATCGAACCGCAAGATATCGCTAAATACAGTTCCGGCCTCGAACTGAAACCCATCGAACGCAAAGCTAATGAGACCGACCTTTATGTTTTTGAAGAAAACAAAAAGCGGGCTGCGGAAGCGTTAAAATATTGCCTTCAGGAGATTCAAAACCTCAACCTCGACATGCATCCTTTNNNNGATTTCCGTGAACTCCTCAAGATTTTGGCCGGCCGCCTCCGCTGCCGCATCGAACTCCGCCAGATCGGTTCGCGGGATAAGGCGAAAATGGTCGGAGGTATCGGCATCTGCGGCTTGCCGCTTTGCTGCTCGACTTTTCTTCATTCCTTTGACGGAATTTCGATAAGCCGCGCCAAAAACCAAATGCTGTCTTTAAACATTCCGAAAATCAGCGGCCACTGCGGAAAGCTCATCTGCTGCCTCCTTTATGAAGACGAACAATATTCTGAGCTGAAGAAGGATTTTCCCGCGGTTGGAGAGCGCTTTACCATCGATGGTTTATCATATCGCATCGGCTCGTATAATGTCCTCTCGCGGATGGTCCGCGTCGAGTCATCCGAAGATGTCAAATTTCTGCCCCTTGAAGATGTCAAAAAGTATATGAGGAGCAAAGATAAAAAATGAGAGAGTTAAACTTCAAAGGAAATACTCCGATTCTCTATATCATCGCCACACCGATCGGCAATCTCAACGAGATGACGCCGCGGGCTTTAGATATTATTAAAGAGATGGATTACATCGCCTGTGAAGATACGCGTGTCTCGGGCAAACTGCTCGCCCATTTTGAGATTCAGAAGCCTTTAGTCTCGTGCCGCGAACACAACGAAATATCCGGCGCCATCCGCATCATCAGCGATTTAAAAAACGGTCAGAAAATCGCTTACCTTTCCGATGCCGGTTACCCTTCGATTTCCGATCCGGGCAACCGCCTCGTCAGCGAAGCTCTCGCCAACGGCATCAAGGTCTCGGTCATCTCGGGTGCGAACGCAATGCTCAATGCCCTTGTCGGCTCCGGCCTCAACACCGAACGCTTCTACTTTCACGGCTTTCTCTCGCCGAAAGAAAAAGTGCGTCAGGAAGAGCTTCGCACTCTGCTTAAACGCCGAGAAACACTCATCTTCTATGAAGCTCCGCACCGCATCGTAAAGACGATTTCCGATATGCTAAAAATATTCGGCAACCGCAAAGCCTGCCTGGCGCGTGAACTGACAAAAAAACACGAGGAATTCATCCGCATGAATTTGACGGATTTATCGATGCTTGACAAAGAGACGCTCAAAGGCGAAATGGTTCTTGTCATCGAAGGTAATAATGAAGAGGTGGCGGCCCACATCAACGACGACGAAGTCCGCAAGATGATCTCAAATTTCATCGATATCGGCATGACGCCCAAGGACGCCATCAAACAAGTCAGCGATCTTCTCAAACTCGCCAAAAACCGCATCTACAAAATCTATCATCAAAACTAACGCCTTATTGGCGTTTTTCTTTATCTTGGTTTTCTAATTTAAACTTCTTTTTCAAATCTATATAAGCGCCCAGGCCAATCGCTCCGCCAAAGATGACAAAGCCGCTAAAAGCGACGATTAGGCCCTCGGCAAAATAGGGTGTGACATATTTCATTTCGTATGATGTCGCTCCGGCTTTGGAAACGAAGCCGACGAAACCACCCTGGGCATTGTATGTCTTTAGCTGTTCGCTTATGCCGTCTTCGCCTTTGGCAAACACTTTCCAGCCGTCGCCATAAGTCACTTGGGTGACGATGAAGCGCTCGGTCGCAAAATCTGTCGTAAAAGAGAAATAGTTTGTGTCATAAACGACATCTTCAAGCGGATATTGATTGAGGTTGGCGAGTTTATTGAGAATGTGATCATAGGTTTCGACATATATGTCGCTATACTGATAAACGATACCATTCCCGGCGGGCACGACGATGATCTTTTTGACCGGTTCATTCGCGTAGAAACCGCGGAAATACTTCTGATAGGCTTCGTTGTTGCTATGATAATCAGTCGTGATAACGCGGCTCGTCGTCGGATCGGGATTGCCCTCGTCGTCGATGCCGTCGCCGATTAAATAGACGCGACCGCGATAGTCGGTATCCGGCATTTTAAGTGGATATTTCAACATGATATAGGCTGGTTCGGTCGTCAGATAATCGCCTGTGGATGGCGCTAAGACAAGTTGCGTTTTGTCGCTGACGACTTTTTCATCGGCTTCGGCAAACGGGAATGTCTTGTAATCGAGATAGCGGTCTGGGTCGCGGGGTTGGAAGTAGAAGTCGGTGTCGTAGAGAGTGCGGGTGATGCTTAGACGGTCAGCCTCTAATGGCGGTGCATAGCGAAGATTAAAATGGGGGTGGTCGGAAACGACATCCAGGACATCTTCATCATTTAAAATAGCGCCTTTAAGATAAGCTTCCTCATTGCGGATGACATCAAAGGAGTGATTGCTTGTTGTATGGAAATCGTTATAACGGCCATCCCCACAGCTTCGCTTATAATAAAGCGTGTCAAAACTAAAGCCTAATTCGATGTGATTATCATTGCGATAAAGACGGTAACCATCACCATCGTTTTCATCATCGACGCGGGTGTAACCAAGCGGCGCGTTCATATCGATGACATAGCTGATTTTCGTTCCGTTAACTTCATACGAAAATGTCGTTTCGGCTTCTTTAAATAAATAGTATTTAACCCCGAGGAAAGCATCGAGATTATAGCGTTTTTCCTGGGCCCCGCCAATCCACGAGGTGTCGTGTTTAAAAATGTGCGACATCCTGACAAAGTCAATCACATCGTAGTTGTAAAGGGAATGGAAAGTGGAAGTTCCGTTAAAGTTCTCGACATTGGG
>DCUC01000070.1:0-367 GCA_002329705.1 Caryophanales bacterium UBA1424 | reverse complement strand
CCATCACCATATTGCCCATCACAATCGCTTCCAAGGCGAGGGTAACGGTTAATATTTTCGTCAGCCGCTCTTTTTTCCAATTGAAGAAAAGGATGAGTCCGGTGATTATGCAGACGATGATTTGGTAGAAGAAAATCCAGTATTCGCCCATATATTCTCGAATTTGCTCGGAGACGATTTTTGAAACGAGGCTATAAGCCGTAAGCATCAGGGTCAGAGTCAGGATAAAGGAGACAAGCGCAAAACCGGATGGTATTTCCTTTCGCTCATCGAAGTTTAAAGCGACATAGGCAAGCATCGAGACGACGGCGATGATTTGCCAGCGGCTGTAAGGCACGGTAAAGACGTGCATCGCATGATAGAAAAA
>DCUC01000056.1:5275-7597 GCA_002329705.1 Caryophanales bacterium UBA1424 | reverse complement strand
CTGAGAACTGCAAAGATTTTGCCGAAGACATCGGCGCCGAGTCCGGGCTCATTTCTTGAGGTAATAAAGAGATATCCCAAGGACGAAGAGATTTTGATTATGACGATATCAAGCGACGCCAGCGCGACGCACAGTTCGGCTAAAATAGCCGTTGAAGAAGCCGATCGCGACAATATCGTTTTATACGATACGCGACAGGCCACGTTCGGTTTACTGGCGTTGGTACATGCCGCTATTCAGTTTCGCGATGTCGGCGACAACGCCAAGACGATCGTCGAAAAAGTGCGAGAAGTCAGCAAGCGCATCGTCGTGCAGGCTGCTTTTGACGACCTTCGCTATCTAAGGATGGGCGGCCGTATTCCTTTTACTCTGGCGGTCCTCGGTTCAGTCATCAACATGAAGCCGATTATCACCATGCAAGACGGCAAGATTCACTCGGCGGCCAAAATCATCGGCATGCAGCGAGCCTTGAATCATATCGTCTATAATCTCGCCGATAACAATGTCGATTATTCCCTGCCGACTTTTGTCGGTCATACCGATAATTATGAAATGTTTAAAAGGTTTACCGATTTAATTAAGATTCATAAACCGGAATTCCCGCTTGATCGTGAAGCTTCCGTCGGCTTGGCGGTCGGTACGCACGCCGGTCCCGGCTGCGTCGCCATCGTCTACTTTACTAAGTAACAATCCTGACTGAAATATAACAAAGAACTTGCTATAATATTTTCGTCATGGAGATGAATTTATGAAACATAGTAAGCTTCTCGGCCTCCTCGTCCTCTTGGTGACATATACGGCCGCCTTTTTTGTTGGTCTCATTATTTTCAATTTATTTAAATCCTGGGTGCCCGATGTTTTAATGCGCATTTTAATCGCCGATGTCATCGCCACTCTCTTTGTGTGGAGCGTCGGTCTCGTCTTCAAGACGGCTTCCGTCTACGACCCCTACTGGAGCGTTCAGCCCCTCGTCATCCTCTTGGCATTGATGATACATCGCGGCGTCTTTGACTTGGGCGCCATCGTCCTGCTTTCGCTCGTGGCTTTGTGGAGCCTTCGCTTAACGGCGAACTTCATCTATACTTTCAGCGACCTCTCCTATCAGGACTGGCGTTATACGATGCTGCGCGAAAAGAGCGGGAAATTGTACTTTTTCGTCAACTTGTTCGGCATCAATCTCTTTCCGACTCTCGTCGTCTACGCCTGCATTTATCCGATGCTCCTCTATGTCGAAAGAGGAGGAAGCGCAACTTTTAATCTTTTATCCCTTATCGGCATCATCCTGGCCGTCATCGCCATTCTCTTTGAGACGGTCGCCGATGTCCAGATGCAGCAGTTTCGGAGCGCTCCCGAAAACAAAGGCAAGATTATCCGCGTCGGTTTGTGGAAGTACAACCGCCACCCCAATTACTTCGGCGAAATCCTGATGTGGTGGGGAATATATGCCGTTGTGCTGGCGCTTAATCCTTCCATCTGGTTTGTTTTCTTCGGCGCTTTAATCAACACTTTAATGTTTATGATTATTTCCATTCCGATGGCGGAGCGCCGCCTGGCCGGTTACAAAGCGGGCTTTAATGAATATCGCGATGAGACATGGATGCTCTTTCCCCTGCCCTTTGCAAAAGGTAAACGCCGGGAACAGTAATACTCCTTCGCGCCCATTCGTATATAATTAAAAGAAATAGGGGTAGTTTTATGGATTTGAAAAAAAGACTATATGCTCTGGTTGATAAATACGATGCGCTGATCATTTTCTTAGTCATCGAATGCCTGGCCCTGACCGCTTTTTCTTTAGCCGACGCCAACATCATCTTCCGCTACCTCGGCTTTTTAATTTCTATAGCCTTAATTCCCTTTGCTTTAATGTTTACCTCGAAGCGCGAGTGGCTGTCGCTCGGGCTCTTTTCGATTCCCCTGGTCATCATCGCCTTCTTAACCGGCTTTTCGACTTTTACCTTATCGATGGGGTTCGGTTCACTCGACAACCTTTCGGTCGTCCTCGGGACTCTCGCTTTCTTCTTCCTCGGCTTTGCCGTCCGGCGCGTCCGGAAGTTTAAAATCGATATCGCTTTATTGGCGATCGGCGCGGCGATGGCGCTTTTAGTCTTCCTCGGCCTCATCTATTCCCTTTATCNNCGCCTCTTTGTCGTCAGCGAAGAGACCAAGTGGCTGCTCGGCTTCTCTTTTGTCGAGATTTCGATTAATTATGTCTCACTCTTCGGGGCGATGCTCAGCACGGCGCTTACGGCCCTGCTTTATATATCGCCAAAAACGGAACCGCGCAAATTCGCGATCGTGGCCGTCATCGGCCTCATCGGATTA
>DCUC01000056.1:2612-5266 GCA_002329705.1 Caryophanales bacterium UBA1424 | reverse complement strand
TTTGCCCTCGGCTATCGCTTTATTCGCTCCCGCGAAAAAGTCGGCATCGTCGTGCAATATGCCTTCTTTGCTCTTCTGGGTATCGCCGGCATCGCGCTTCTAGTCGTTATTCTGAATAATGCGGGTGTTTCGTTTATACGAAATGCGCTGGCCGGGAATGCTTTTCTAAACCGCCTTTTTAATACGAATCGCATCATGTCACCAGTCAATGCAGTCTTGGCTCCGATGTTTACCGCGGGTGGATTTTTTGGCTTTCCGATCACTTATATCGACGGCTTGGTGGCCAACACCGGCGCCTTCGAATTTGAAATCGTCAAGGAGGGTGGCTTGCTGGCTTTTCTTGCCATCATCGCTTTTCTCCTTTTAGTGATTTTCTCGTTAGCGCGCTACTCAGCGAAAAGCCCCGACAAAGGGCATATCAAAATTGTCATTTTATCGCTTTTAATCGCCGTCTTCTTAAATGGCAGCTTATTATGGGATACCTTCCCGTTGATATATGAGAGCGATTATTATTTTTCGTTCTTCAGAAGCGCCCCTTATCTGATTGTTTTGTTCTTGATCGGCTATGCTTATTACCCGCTTTCCGGTAAGCCGTTAATTGAAGAGCCAGAAGAGATTGTGCTGGTCTCCGAGACGACAAACGCCGATCACCTCGCTAATAGCGACGAGGAGGAAATCAAACTATGAGAAAGAAAGCTGCTTTTGCCCTTCTATTTACTTTTGCATTCGTTTTAACCGGCTGCATGAACGACGTCGCCGAGCTTTACGAAGGCCACGCCTATGATACCGGCGTCTTTTCTGAAAATTACTATTCGACATGGAATGACAGTCTCAAAAATAGCGTCGCGCCGGTCGCCAAGACATATGAGGTGACGGCCGCGAACTCCTTTCAGATCGAACAGGATAGCGATTTTGCTCAACTGTGGTCGCCGGATGGTTTTGCCGACGGGAAAGCCGAACCGTATTATTCATATTTTGCCGACACCCCGCACGAAGATGCCGGTTATGGTTATGGTCCGAGCAATAATTTAATCGCGGTTGATGATGCCTTTGCCCGCGGATTTCTATCGCGCCTTTATGATGGGCGCATTCATTGTGACGGAATCACATACGCGCAAACCCGCGTCCAAATTGATGGCAGTGGTTATGGCACTTTGTTTCCTAAAGAGATGATGTCGTATCGCTATTTTGCCCTGTCGCTTCGCGGTGCGGATGAAAGCAGCAATTATGACTTTGCCATGGACGTTAATATTAACTTGACATTTTATGTTTATAATTACGACATCGCTTTATATGTTCCATATCTATTTCAAATGAAAAACTTCCCGATCATGACCAACTCGGGCGGCCGGACGACGATTGTCGGTTTCTATTTCGCCGGCGTCATGGGTGCGGATGTTAATTTAATTAGAAGAGCTTCGGGTATGTCGATTACTTTTAGCCTCGAAGGCGACTATGAAGATTACA
Source organism: Caryophanales bacterium UBA1424 (assembly GCA_002329705.1). Taxonomy (GTDB): domain Bacteria; phylum Bacillota_I; class Bacilli_A; order RFN20; family CAG-826; genus UBA1424. The sequence continues at coordinate 3,799 of DCUC01000056.1, read as the reverse complement.
CGATTGACCGCGAAGATACAACCGAAGGAAAAGAGCACTTTGCCTTAATGCTTTATGAAGTGCTCCTACCTAAATCAACCTGGAATTAATTAAATCTTTTTCTTTAGTTTTGGATGATGAACCAAATAAGGTTCGATATTTAGCCATGCGCCCATCTCGAAATCGCATTGATCATCATCGAGGATGAGAGTGCCCTTCGCGGGCGTAAAGGTCAGTTCGCCGAAATAGATTTTGCCGTCGATGTTATATAAGTCGACGCGCACAAACGGAAAGGGCTTGGCGAGATCTTCAGCCATTTTGACCATCTCTATCCAATTTTCGGGAATTGGAATCGGTTCGTCGCGCTTTTTCCAGCCGTTAAACTGCGAGCCGTCAAACGGCCTCCAGTCAATATAATAGTTGTTGTAGCGGATGTCGACCCCGCGGCCGGTGACGACGTACATGCTCCTTGCTTGGCCGTTAAAGACATGGATTTTGTACTCGACCGGCAAGGAGTCGACTTCACCGATATATTTCTCAATGATAATCTGCGGTTTGATCGGCGCGTAGTGGAGCTCAAGCGTCTTTTGTCCATAGTTGGTTTTGAGCCATTTTTCGAAGCGTTTTTTAAGAGGAATCAAGTCGAGATTAGCCTTGTCGCGAACGATGACATTGAAGGCGCAGGCATGGGTGGCTTTCATGACAAAAGCAGAGGGCAAATGCGCGAAATCAATCTCATTAAAATGATTATAAAGGCCGTGGATTGGAATGAGGGACGCGCCGTAACCGCGGTCTTCCACATACTCGCGGACTCCCGCTCTTCCCGCGCATTTGATGACTAAGTCATCATGCGGGTAGACGAACAGGCGCAGATATTGAAGCTTCTCCGTGTATCGGAGGGGCTTTTCGAGGTTGAGTTTATGGTGGGTGATGTACTTATATTGCTGCTTGACAAAGAAGACGGGGAAAAGCTTTTTAATGATGCCGCGAAAGGGGGCGTAGAGAGCCCTTTTTAACTTGTTTTCTTGAAGGTTTGGATTAGCCATAATCTTTGGTAAAAATAGTATATGCTCAAACATTCATTTTTACAAACAGGAGAAATGTGATAGTATACAATACTACCTGAGAACAAACATGAAAAAAGCATTGCGCAGTTGGTTAACATATGTCGTCGCCGGAGCCCTTTTTCTCGTGGCCGCCGGCATCGC
>DCUC01000056.1:1955-2554 GCA_002329705.1 Caryophanales bacterium UBA1424 | reverse complement strand
AAGACGAAGAACTGGGACGGGCCCTTATCCGAGGATGTCACCAATGGGGCCTGGGCCGTCTCCCTGCCCTTCTATCTGGCCGCCGTCTTGTCAATCATCGGCGGAATTATCTTCACTTTTGTGGCCATTTAAAGGCAAAAAAACTTGTAAACAAAGCATTTTTTTGAGAATAACCACCTAAAAGGTGGTTTTTTATTCACATTCCATGTAATCGCTTACAGGCTAAAAAAATCGTTGATACATATTTTGATAAGTGTTAATATAAAACACAATCTGAAAGATTGAAAGGAATAGGAGGACAAAAATATGACTTGTCCTAAAAAGACAGCTTTGCTATTAGCCGCTCTTGTGTTAGTCGTTCCTCTTTCGTCATGTGACGGTAAAGATCCTAACAAATTATATGTTACGGGTCCCTATTTTACCGATTACGAAGCTAAAGATGTGTACAACGCATATTTGGGCTCTAGCATCAGCACCCTCAACAGCGCCAAAAGCCAAAGCGCGACCGATGTTCGCCACTTAGCGAACTTTGTTGATGGCTTGGTCATGAACAACGAATTCGGTATTCTCGAACGTCAACTCGCTTCGTCGGCAAGCGT
>DCUC01000056.1:0-1939 GCA_002329705.1 Caryophanales bacterium UBA1424 | reverse complement strand
GTCGCCAAGAACACCGAGGGACAAGATGTTCCCCAAGTCGTTAAGGCTGACGACTTTGTCAACACCGCCGAAATTATTCTCAACTACGCCAATGAATCCGAAATCGCCTACATGGTGACGATGTTTATCGACGGCGGATGGGAATACTACTGCTACACCGAGATGCTCAAGTTAATCAAGGATCGCAACACCAACTATGCCGGCATTAACTGGATGACGCTGAAAAGCGCCTCGAATGATGCCAAAGCCACGGCTCTCATGACTCTCATCGCTTATGAATCAGGCATGGATCCAATCGATGTACCCCTCATTTTGGGTGAAGACTTAGAAAGCATCGCCAATTTCTCACGCGTCGGCGTCAAGGCGACTAGCGAATACGGCATTCAGTATCGTTTGAATCAACCAGCCCGCTTTTTCCCGACTCTTCTCACCTACGCCCCATTCTATCCGATTAACCGCGCTTTCTTCGCCCAGCACAAGTTTGCCGGATTTGGAACGAGCAAAGAAAAATTGCTGTATAACGGACCTTATCTCTGCTCCGAATGGAGTGACACCAAAGTCCAATACACCCGCAATGAGAACTATTACAACGTCGAAGATGTTCACATTAAGACGGTCAACTACATGGTTGCCCCCGACACAATCTCTTACGCCGAAATGCGCGAAGACTTTGAAAGCGGCGTCATCGACGGATTTACCATCGCCAAAGAAGACTCAGTCGGCTGGGCTCAATACATTACCGGCGGAACTCCTGAGGCTCCGGGTAGCGGCACCGTCCAAAACCCCTATAGCCCGTTAGTCAACAGCCGCGAACTCAATACGATCGACTACACCTGGCACTTCACCCTCAACGTGGAGAGAGAAACCGATGTCAGCCTCCAGCCGAATACCATTTTCGGCGGTGAGTCTCCGGATTATCCCGCCAGCGCGATTGCCAACACCAACAAAGCTATGAAAATCAAAGAAGTTCGCCGCCTGATTTTAGACGGCATTGATTTCGAACAATACAATCAGACGAACACCAATACCGAAGATATTCATCAATATCAGTTGAATACCTTGACGCCTCCCGGNNTATGCCGAGAACAAAGGACTTACCGACGGCGCAGCCGCCAAAGCCTTAATCGGTCCGCAAAAGATCGAGGGTGTCAACTACTCGAACGCCGAAGTTTTAGAGATGCGTGCCGAAGCTGCGGATGCCGTCGCTAAATACAATGCGCTCAATCCGACCGATCCGATTACCCCGCCAATCATCGTCGAAAACGCTGGCTTGGCTGGTGTCGGAACGAGCTATGCCACGGCTGAAGCACGCTGGATTAATAACTTTAATGCCAGAGTTAATGCCGGTCTTGATGAAGGCAATGAATTCTTGACATTAGTCAACAACCTCAAAGCCAACACCCAGGATAAAGTCACGGCTAACGCCTATGCCGCTTACTATACTCTCAACTCATGGGGCTGGATCGGCGACTATGCTGACCCGCTAACTTACCTCCACACTTACGTCACCAATGGCGATATGTCATTATTCACCGGCACGAAAGCCGCCCGTGATAACTATTATCTCAATGCCAGCGATGAACTCGTCTACGAAGCAGACGGATTACTCGAAGACTACGACGAATTAGTTGACGACGCCAAAGCGATTACCAGCAGCAACTATCTGCGCTACGACGCCTTTGCCGAAGCGGAGTACGAATTAATTAATAATGTTTACATCATTAAACCGCACTCCATGAACAGCCAGGGCTGGGCCGTCTCCGTCTCCCGCGCCATCGGCTATGAAAACCCGACCGCCTCTTATGGTCTCGCCGATTATCGCTTGACCGGCATGTGGGTTCTCGTTGAACCTCCGACTGGAGCCGAAAGACAAGTGGCTCGCGATTTACAAAGCCAGAAGAAAGCTGTTGCTCTCGCTGAAACCGGTATTTATAACTAC
>DCUC01000015.1:39326-43473 GCA_002329705.1 Caryophanales bacterium UBA1424 | reverse complement strand
CCTTTTTCTTTTGTTGATTTCGTTGTCATGCCCGGAGGTTTTTGGCATAATTTAGAAAAGAGGTTTCGACTATGGATACAATTAATAGACCGGGTTGGATTGAAATCGTGACCGGACCGATGTTTGCCGGCAAAAGCGAAGAATTAATACGCCGCATCAAACGGCTTGAATACGCCAAAAAGAAGGTGCTGGTTTTTCGTCCCCGCATCGACAATCGCTATTCCCTTGATGAAGTGGTAAGCCACAGCAACAATCGCCGAAAATCAATCGTTATCGATGCCGCTAAGGACATTCTTCCCTATATAAGCGAAGACACATATGCAGTTGTCATCGATGAAATTCAATTTCTTGATCATGAACTGATTTCATTGAGCGAACATCTCGCTAATATTGGCATTCGCGTCATTCTCGGCGGTTTGGACAGCGATTTTCGCGGCGAGCCGTTTGCCGTGACGGCCGAGATGATGGCCCGGGCCGAGTTTGTCACCAAACTAACGGCGATTTGCGTGCGCTGCGGCTCTCCGGCCACCAAGACACAGCGCATCGTCAACGGCAAGCCCGCTCATTATCTTGATCCAATCGTTGTCGTGGGAGCGGCCGAGGCTTATGAGCCGCGCTGCCGACACTGTCACGAAGTCCTCGGCAAGGCTAAATAGCCCACGCGCGTCTGCCCGTTAATTTATTTGCGAACATTTAATACTTATGCTATTATTGCTTTCGCGTTGAGGTCTAATAAAGGAGTTGGTTGTCGATGCCTGACCCTCGATCGTGGCTCTATATCTTATTAATTATCTTGTTGCTTGTCGCTTCAGCATTCTTCTCGCTGACGGAGACGGCCTTCGCGGCGATGAATCAGTTCCGCATGAAGGTCAAAGCCGATGAAGGCAGCAAACCCGCGAAATTAGTCGTTAAAATTCACGAAAAATACGATCGGACGCTAATTGCGACTCTGATTGGAAATAACATCGTTGCGATTCTGGCTTCTGTCATATCGACAGTGCTTTTTCTTATGTTATTGCGCAACTATGGCGTGAGTGACGAAGTCATATCGGTCATCGCCACAGTTGTCACCACTCTTCTCTTTTATCTTTTTGGCGACACGATTCCTAAACTCATCGCCAAGGCTCTTCCGGATAAGGCGGCGATGTTTTCAAGCTATATTATCTATGGATTTTCGATCATCCTCTTTCCTGTCATCATTATTTTTCAAGGTGTCATCTGGGTCGTCTATAAAGTATTTCGCTTTAAGGAAAAACCAACTTTAACGCGCGATGATTTTACTAATATCGTCGAATCGATTGAAGAAGAAGGCTTGATTGAAGAGAATGAATCCGACATCATCTACGCTTCTTTTGATTTCGTCGACACCTCGGTTAAGGAAGTCTTGACCCCGAGGGCAAAAATGTTTGCCATCGATCTTCAGGGTTTGACCCATGAAAAATTAAACCAGCACTTACTCGAAACCAATTATTCACGAATTCCGATTTATCGCGGCAATATTAATAATATTGTCGGCATTCTCCATGTTAAGACATATCTTCATAAATATCTTAAAAATCGCGATATCGCGATTGAATCGACGCTCCAGAAGCCATATTTCGTGACCACGCAAATTATGATGGATGAAATGATTGAAGGCTTCAAACGAAGCCATACTCATATCGCCATCGTCCGCGGCTCCAAAGACACCGTCTTAGGAATGGTGACGATGGAAGACGTTCTCGAGGAACTTGTCGGCGACATCAACGAATTCAGCCCGAAAATCACGAAAGGCAAGGTTAAGCCATAATGATGACGCCACTTGAAATCATCGTCCTCGTCGCCATCGTGGTCATGGTCGCCTTCTCGGCTTTTTTTAGCTCGGCAGACATGGTTTACAGCACGGTCGATACGCTGCGGCTTAAAAAAGATGCCGAAAAAGGCAGCAAAAGCGCGGCCTTAGCTTTAAAATTCGCCAACGAATACGATAAGACCATCACGACCATTCTCTTTTCCAACAACTTGGTCAATATCGCCGCTTCTTCGCTGGCGAGTATTTCATACTTTGGCGATATTCTCGGACCGAGTCTCATCACGGTTATCATGTTTTTGATCATCGTCACCTTTGCCGAAATCATCCCCAAGGTCATCGGGCGCGTCTATTCGCACGGACTCGCCAAGCTATATGCTTATCCGATTCTCATTTTCAAATATCTTTTTATACCTTTTGTCTACGCGACAAGCGCCCTCGGCCGTCTCATCGTCTCACCCTTATATAAAAAAGCCGAAGATGAAGAGGAAGCCGTCAGCGATGATGAACTCCAGGAGATGGTCGACACGATTGAAGAAGAAGGTGTCATCGATGAAGAGCAGGGTGAACTGCTTCGCTCCGCCATCACCTTCATGGATACACAGGCCTATGAGATCATGACGCCACGCGTTGATATTTTTGCCTTTGACATCGAAGACGATATTAGCGAACTGATCAATGACGACAATGTTTTCATGTACTCCCGCGTCCCGGTTTATGAAGAGACAATCGACAATATCATCGGCATTTTGCCGACTAAATTACTTCTCAAAGCTATGCTTAGCAATGAGAAAATTGATGTGCGCTCTTTATTGACACCGGTCACTTTTGTGCCCCGTTCGCGCAATATTTCAGCGGTCTTACAAGATTTTAAAAAGACGCACAATCATATTGCCATCGTCAAAGACGAATACGGTGGTACCGAGGGTCTTATCACCCTGGAAGATATCGTTGAAGAATTAGTGGGCGATATTTGGGATGAGATGGACGAAATCGATGAGGAAGCGACCGAATTAGGCGATGGCGTCTACCAGATTGATGGCGCGATGAATATTGAGGATTTCTTCGAACTAGTCGAATTAGAACTTGACGAAGACGCCGATTATTCAACCGTCAGCGGCTGGTGTGTTTCCATCTTGGAAAGATTTGCCAAAGTCGGCGATCGTTTTACATACGAAAATCTCGACGTCAAGGTCATTCAGGCTGACGAATTCACCGTCGAAAAGATACGCGTTAAAGTTTTGCCCCGCAAAGACGTAGACGAATAAAGACATCTTTTTTGACTAGCGATTGCGGATTTCGTTTTTTTAATAGAAAAAAACTTGATTACTGCTAAAATACATGAGGAGAAAACGAATGCTCAATTTTGACAAGAACAACAAAATGACACCGCGTCCCGATTCCGAACCGAAGTTTGACCCAAAAAACAAACTCGATCGGAAAATCGTGACTTTTGCCTTGCTCGGCCTTTTGGTTGTCGCTGTCCTGATTGCCGTTTTGGTTGTCGTCATCGAATTAGATTTATGGGCATTATAAAATATCAAAAGTATCTCGATTCTCATATCGGCGATCTAAGCAATAAGACGGTCGTCATCACCGGCGCGAATAGCGGCATCGGCTTTTACGCCGCCCGCCTCCTGGCTTTTAAGGGCGCCCGCATCATCATGGGCTGTCGTAACCTTGGCCGCGCCGAAGAGGCCCGCAAGGCAATTATCGAGGCTATCCCGCACGCCCGAATCGAGATTCTCATCTACGATCAAGCTTCACTCGCGAGCATCGAGCAATTCGCCGGTGAACTCACAGCAAAATATCCATTGATTAACGGTTTTGTCTTTAATGCCGGCATCTTTCATCCTAAAAAGGATGCTGTTACAAAAGATGGATACCCGCTCACGATCGGCACAAACTACCTCGGAACCTTTTATCTTTCCGAATTGCTGCGGCCTTATTTTGCCAAGATGGAAGATATTAATGTCGTCTGCGTCGGTTCGCTTGCCAATCGGCGATATAAGTATCAGGAGATTACAACATACTTTACATCCAAGAAAACAACTCTTTACCGCCAATATGCCCTTTCAAAAAAGTTTATGATGGCAAATCACTATTTTTTCATGAAGCAAAAAGACACTAATATCCATTATTCGATGATGCATCCGGGCGTGGCGTCGACCAATATCGTCAGCGGCACATCCAATTCCTTTCCGCGTTGGTTTTCACGCATTGCCCGCGGCTTCATGAGTGCCTTTATGAATCATCCCGAAAAAGCGGCTCTGGGAATCGCGATATTAGCCGTACAAGAAAAGATGCACGGGTGCTATCTATTGCCCCGCGGACTATTTGAAATTAGCGGTTATCCGA
>DCUC01000015.1:31171-39273 GCA_002329705.1 Caryophanales bacterium UBA1424 | reverse complement strand
GTTGATAATGTCACATTGCAATTCGGCGGTCGCGTTCTTTTTAAGAACGTTCACCTGACTTTTGACAAAGGCAACTGCTATGGCATCATCGGCGCCAACGGTACGGGCAAATCCACTTTCCTGCAGATTTTAACCGGAGAACTGGAACCGAATAAAGGCGAAGTCGTCGTCACCGATAAAGAGCGCATTTCATCGTTAAAGCAAGACCATCATGCCTATGACGAATTTCGCGTTGTCGATGCCGTATTGGAAGGTCACAAGCGGCTCGTCCAGGTGCAAAGACTTCGCGATGCTCTTTACGCCAAACCCGATTTCTCGGAAGAAGACGGCCTCAAGGCGGCCGAACTGGAGATGGAATATGCCGAACTCAACGGCTATGAAGCCGAAAGTGAAGCGCGAACGCTTCTTAATTCCCTCGGCATTTTTGCTGAGGCCCAAGATCGGCTGGTCGGCGACCTCGATCAGCGGCAAATCGTCAAAGTCCTCTTGGCCCAGGCCCTTTTTGGAAATCCGGATATTTTAATTTTGGATGAACCGACAAACGATCTTGATATTCAGGCGACAAGATGGTTGGAAAATTTTTTGTATAACTTCGAAAACATCGTGATCATCGTCTCTCACGATCGTCACTTTTTAAATAAAGTGTGCACGCGTATCCTCGATGTCGATTACGGCAAGATTACTTCATTTGTCGGCAACTATGATTTCTGGTATCAGTCAAGTCAGCTCATCCTCGAGCAATCAAAGCGCGAAAATGTGAAGAAGGAAACGCGGATGAAAGAACTCGAAACTTTCATTGCCCGCTTCTCGGCCAATGCCTCGAAATCCAAGCAGGCGACCTCGCGCAAAAAAGAGCTAGAAAAAATTACCCTCGATGATCTAAAACCTTCGAGCCGTCGTTATCCATTCGTGGAATGGAAATTCGAAAAAGAAGTAGGAAACAATGTCCTAGAAGTCAAAAACCTTGCCAAAGCCGGATTATTTAGCGACCTCTCTTTTACCATTAATAAAGGCGATAAAGTGGCTTTCATCGCCGATAATAGTCAAGTTCTGACGACTCTTTTTGATATTCTCGGCGGCTTAAGCGAAGCTGACGGCGGTGAATATCGTTATGGTGTGACAATCACTCCGACGTATCTTCCCAGCGATAACACACCCTTTTTTGCGGGGCATGATGAAAATCTCGTCGATTGGATTCGCCCGTATTCAAAGGATCAGAGCGAGACAGTCTTGCGCGGTTGGCTCGGACGCATGCTCTTTTCCGGGGAAGAAGCACTTAAACCGGTTAATGTTTTGTCGGGCGGCGAACGCGTCCGCTTGATGCTCGCCCGCATGATGCTGGTTGCCGGCAATCTTCTGCTCCTCGACGATCCGACGAACCACCTTGATCTCGAAGCGATTACCGCACTTAATAAGGGGATGGTCAATTACCGCGGAGTCATCTTATTTGCATCCCACGACCACGAGTTAATTCAGACGGTGGCGAACCGCATCATCTATATCAAAGAAAAAATCGTCGTTGACAAGTATCTTTCATACGACGAATTTATCGAGCAATATAATATTTAATTTTTAATTCTTTTTAGAGCTGCGATATATTTCTGATAGATTGAGTCGGCGGCTTCTTCAAGAGAATTCTCTTGATTGACAATCACATAGTTGGTGTTACCGACGTTTTCGGAACTGAAATCAACGCGGTCATTATTGATGCGCTTGATGGCATTTTCTTTTTTGTCACCGCGAGTCAGCATGCGCTGATAGCGGACTTCTTCATCGGCGACGACGAGAAACGAAATGACGCTGGCATCATTCAGTTTTTGAAAGGCTTTCAGTCCGTTTGGATCGACGATGACGGCTCTGTTGTCGCTGACTTGTGATTTTGAGCAGCCATAGTAGTTTTCATTATATAGCGTCATCTCGACGAAGAAATTTTCGGCGAGTAGTTTTTGAAAGTCTTCTTTGCTTACAAAAAAATAGTCGCGTCCGTCTTCTTCGCCATCGCGCATCGGGCGTGTGGTGTGGGTTATGGCTTTAGCGATTCCATACTTCCTGGCGAGGATTTTTGCTATTTCCGTTTTGCCGCTGGCGGAGGCGCCGACGAGAATAATCATATGCCAATATTATAAATTATTACCTTTATTTATTAAAGGTCTTTTAATGAGTTTGACACGCTGTTTTCCTATGTTACAATCATAACAAATAGTCGCGTTAACAAAAGCAACCACTTTTCCGTTGTTGCAGCGATGGAGGCAAGTCTCATTATTAAAATTCATAGGCTAAGGAAACCAGTTCTTTCTTACTTTTAGCCAATGGTAGACATCTTAAATGCTTTCAATTTCCTCCATGAAAATAATTTTTTCTTATCTTTTTACATTTTTTTGACATTTTGACAGCTTTGATACTTACAAATCTAGAAAGGGGAGAAAGGAGGTTAGGAATGGGAAAATGCAATAATCGGAGAAAATTTCGTAATTTATGTAATGATGTCCGCGAAGTGGCAAGACTATATTTTAAAGCGCTTCAATCCGCGAATGTGCGAAGTGGCAAATACGATCTGAACATGGCTGTTTATTCGCAAGCTTATCAGGGCGAAGATGTTCATAAACTTTACATAAGCAAAATTGAAAACGCTTTTCGTCTATTAGATGTTGATTCGAAGCGTATTATTAACAACGATTTCTTCTTCAATAATTACAAGTTTTGGTGGCTCAGCCTTTATTCGACCGCGACATACTATCGTCTTAAACGCGTGGCGATGTGTCGCTTCTTAGAAAATTTAGCTTAATTATATGCAAAAATTTCGTAGAATTTGTGCTCTCTTTTTCCTCATGCCTTTACTTCTTCTTTGCACTAGTTTTCAAAGCGAGCAAAAACTGGGGTGGATCTCATTTATCGTCCAACCCCTCTCGCTTGAAAGCGATCAAGAAATAAGGTTTCTTTATCGAGCCCTCGCAACGTCTGATAACCAGCAGTTTTTGCTACGAATCTATCTTAGAAATGACAAATATCCGAATCGCATCCTTGTTTTTCAAAACAGCATCTTTGTCAGTAAAGGTGATACTCAGGACATTTCGCGCCTCTTTGTCTTGGATCACACGCTTGTCGATAACAGCATGAACGAACTTACTTTTTCGTGTGTTTCAAACGGAATTGAAGAGCAAGTCATCGTCAAAGCGGCCCTGCGCTTTCCGAGCCCTTTTTATCCGAGCGAAGAACAAGTCAGTTTAACCACCCCTTATAACTACTATGAGCTTCGCGACGGAGTATTATCTCGAAAGCGCGATATGTTTGTTTTCAATGGCTTTTCAAGCATTGTCGATGATGATTACTATTATTATTTAGACCTTTCGGGACTTTCGATATTTTCGAGCAATGCTTTCACTTATTCAAAAGTATCGCTCCTGATTGAAGAAAGCGAAAATCTCTATCGTCTTTTTCCGGAGAGCGTGCCTTCGGGGTTTCGAAAGTTGCCCGTTCAAATCGTCGCCAGAGATCTTAATAATTATGATATACGTCTCGCCGAGAATCTCTATGTTGATCCTGACACCTTGCTAATGTCGCCGAAGATGAGAGAAGGTTTTATCGCCACATCAAAATTCTATTTTCCCAAAGATTATTATGATACTGAACACGATGTTCGCTTCAAACTTCTCATCGATGGCTGTGGCTACAATGAAATCGATATTATCTATGATTTTTACTATTATTCCCATCTCAAATTAATCGGTGATTGTCGCGATTCGCAATATTGTATCGGCGTCACATCCACTGAAGATGAAGGTGTTTTGACCGACTGGGAGGAGACTCGGCCATGATCAACATTTGGATTGGCGTGATCAGCATGTCAATACTTTTGACTGGTTTCACATTTTCATTAAAGATAAGCGCCATCAATCGCACGTTTCTGCTGCTACCAAGCGGCATTATTGAAAAAGCTGTCACCATCATCGGCCTTAACGAAGGAGAAAAGCCTTTCTACGATACATCCTATCTAGAAAATGCTGTAAAAGATTATTTTGTCGACAATTTGCAATCCTTTGTGCCGAGTTTTTCCTTGGCCTACTATTATTTTAACCAAAATGAAGAGGGCAGTTATCTATTAGATCGTTATGATGGAGTGGTCATCGGTCTCCGCGTTCCTTTGATACTCGATAATCATTATCAGAATAGTCTGACTTTCATAATTAAAAACCATGAATAATGAAAATAATGAGCGACTCATCGATTTTTTAGAACAATCATTTTTGGCGCCTTTAATTAAAGAAGCGGCGATCACCGATATTTCTTATAATGGGCGAAGCATTTATTATCAGCACAACGACTATGGAAGAGGCAAAAGCGAGATCGTCATAAAGAGTCAGGAAGTACACGATTTTTTGCGGCAAATCGCCAATTTAGGCGAAAAGCAGTTCTCGTATTCAGAGCCTCTCCTCGACATGAGCTTCGGTCGTTACCGCCTCAATGCCGTTCACTATGCTCTGGGGCGAGTTAATGATTGTAAAACCCCCACTTTCTCTTTGCGGATTGGCTCATATGAAACCCGTATTGCCGTCGATGATTCGTTTATGCCGATGCTGGCGGGCGAGATTCTCGACATCTTGATTAGAAACCACCAGTCGCTTGTCATCGGAGGCATTACGGGAACGGGCAAAACCGAGCTGCAGAAATATCTTCTTTCACGCATCGGCAAGCATGAAAGAGTGGTGGTGATTGATAATATTCAAGAACTCACTTACAGTTCGGCAAACGAGAATATCGATTTGACGTGCTGGCAGGTTAACCCCTATCTTCAACACGCTTCCTTTCAGGAGCTGATTCGAAACGCTCTTCGCAGCAATCCCGATTGGCTCGTCATCGCCGAAAGCCGCGGAAATGAGATGCTCGATGTTCTCAATTCGGTGATGACCGGCCATCCGGTCCTGACGACAATTCACGCCCGCAGCGCCGAGACGATTATAAACCGCATGGTGCGAATGGTCCTGATGAATGGCAGGGAGACGAATTATCTCGAAGCCGAAAGCGATATTAAAGAGCATTTTCGCTATTTTATATATTTGCGAAAAGAAACATCTGCAGACGGTCGCATAACTCGTTTTCTATCTTCGTTTTTAGAATATGATCACGTGACAAAAACATCAGTTTTGATTTATCAAAAGGAGGGCGATGCAATCAAATATCAATTACCATCAGCCCATACGTTACAACTCATCCGCTCATCGCCAAACGGCGAGCGAATCATGGAGAATCTTCATAGATGCGCATCGTGATTGCTACAGTGTTCATCTCATCGCTTTTAGGCGCGCTTGGCTATATTGCAAGCGGCAATTTATACATCGCCGGAATAATCGCTGTTATTTATTTGATATACGGAATCTTATATGTTAAACGTAAAATTCAGCGACATGGCAAAATGATGAACAGCGCCCATGAGTGCCAGCAATTCATAAATAACTATTTGCTTTCGATGAGCATAAGAAATTCTCATTCCGATGCTTTTTTAAACGCGACGATTAATGCGGGCGGAGCCTTTAAAGAGGAACTTAAACATATTGAACATCTAGCGGTTCGCGAACAGATTGACTACCTCAATAAGTATTTTCGTTTTGATGTCTACTATATGTTTTTAAACATATTGACATTATTTGAAGAGCAGGGAGGCGATATCTTAACGATGGCCGAGACTCTCATACAGGAAGTGAATCGAATGGAGGAAGCCATGATCGGTGTATCCGCGATTATAAATCGGAAAATTGTTGAGTTTGTCGTCTTGTGGACCATCACCCTCGGCATCATCATCTTCATGCGGTTTGGTATGGGACAGTTTTATCAGCAACTTTTGAATGCCGCGTTAGTCATAACTATGACTTCCTCCTTATTTATCCTCCTTCTCATCTCCCTTCATCTTGCCATCAATAAATTCATGAATTCGCCCATCCTCGAAGGTAACCACCATGAAACCATTTGAAAAAGCGATTTCGGCGGCGAATCTGGACTACAAAAAAGAGGTCCGTAAACAGCTGGTAATTTTGCTGACTGCATCGCTGTTGCTCGCTGCGATGATAGCTATCATGCGAAAACCGCTCCTCTTTCTGCTTATTCCCCTGTTTCTCTTGATATATGCCGTTTATATGCAGATGCGCTATGCGAATTTGAAATCTCAGTTTCTTTTTAATCTTCAGAAGGAATTTGTCAAACTGTTCACTTATTACCAGATATACATTCGCAATGGTTTAAACATATATAACGCCCTTGAAGCCCTCGTCAGTTTTGCCTCACCGACGATTAAAGACTACCTCGAAACTCTGCTCGCTCAGATCGACGAAGACAAAACGGTCATGCCCTTTATTAACTTCGGCAAACGTTTTCACTCACTGGCCATCGAACAAGCGATGATTAGCATCTATCAAATGGTCGACCAAGGAAATGATGAGATGCGCCTCATCCAATTTCAAAATGTCTTCGGACGAATAGCGGATCAGCATTATCAAGACGAGGTCAATAAGATTCGCAAAGGCCTTGAATCGCTGAATGCCCTGCCGCTTGTCGGAGCCGGCTTAATCACGATGATGATCACTTTTGGCATCATCACGATGATTGGAGACATTATCGGTGGGATCTAACATCGGCACTATCCTGTCTTTTCTTTTTGTTATTAATGTCTTTCTTTTTGGCAGCGATTTAATAAATGTTCAGCTCCTGTATTCAAATCTTGATGCGGTGGCGATGACGGCTGGACATCTCATTGTCGAAAGGGGCGGTATCACGGCCGAAGTCGCTGAATTTGTCGAAGCCGAGGCCAATGCCACAATTTATTGTGCGAATAATTGCACACCGCGCTTCGGCGATACTTACATATATGTTGTTACGACGTCTTATGAACCGATTACCATGAGTGACGAACCGATAGAAATAAGCATTCGCCGAAGCGTCGTAATAGGATATTACAACTAAAAGAAAGGAGAACCCATGTCGGAAATTAAAGGACAATTGCTCGGAATCTTGCTCGTCGTCTTGATTTTTGCGGGAGTCAGCACGGCCTTGATTACGGCTTTTGACGGCGCGACTTCGCACGTCGCCGATCAAATCCTCGCTCCCGTCGAAGAGCCTTTATAAAATCGATTTCTCAATAACTCATCACGAAGGGCGTTATGCCCTTTTTCTTAAATGTAATTTCCTTCTTACAAAAGATTATTTTTTGCTATAATACAACGGAGTGAGGATTAAATCATGGCCAAAGTAAATAACGTTCTCGAAAAATTTAAGAAAAAACTGAACATTGAAGCCGTTGACGAAAGCAAGACGCTCAAAGACTACGGTTTAGATTCGCTTGATATGGTCGAACTCATCTTAGAGTTAGAAGATGAGTACAAAATCAAATTCACCGATGAAGAGATGACCTCTTTGCAGACGATTGGTGATCTGGTAAACGCCATTCACAAGAAGTGCGGAACTGAATAAATCTTCGTTGCATATTCAAAGCCGTTTTGGTAATATACTTCTTGCGTTATTCTTTTGAATAACACGCCTACCTAGCTCAGTCGGTAGAGCAATCGGCTGTTAACCGATCGGTCATAGGTTCGAGTCCTATGGTAGGCGCCACTTATGTGGCCCGTTGGAGAAGTGGCTTAACTCACATGCCTTTCACGCATGCNNTTCGAATCCCGTACGGGTCACCAACAAGAAAATTACACAATGCAGGTTGTGTTTTTTTTATTTTGTAGTTCGTGTTCACCTTCAATTCAAACCATTCCAGCATCGCCTTTATGTTTATCATAAAATCAGCAACTCGCTCTCGGCATTTTTTTCGCGGATGATATAATAAATAAAACACCGCTTTGGGCGGATTCGTTTCTCGGGGGAAGGGCAAGCGCGATGATACCAAAAATACTCCATTATATTTGGCTGGGCGGCAAGCCCAAACCGGCGAGCGTTTTAAAATGCCTTGAAAGCTGGAAAAAATACTGCCCTGACTTTCAGATCATCGAGTGGAATGAAACGAATTTTGCTAAAGGTCGCCATCCCTTGGTCGATTACGCCATCGAGGCTCATAACTGGGCATTTGCCGCCGATATCATCCGCGTCATCGTCCTCTATGAATACGG
>DCUC01000015.1:15598-31159 GCA_002329705.1 Caryophanales bacterium UBA1424 | reverse complement strand
AAATACGATTGCTTCATGTGCTACGAAAGTAAGTTCTGGGTCGGAACCGCCATCTTAGGAAGCAAAGCCGGGCACCCAGTTTTTGAAAAGCTTGTCCATCGCTATGACCAGGAGCACGGAATCACTTTTTACAGCAACCCTTTTTCGGTGCATGCCGTCAGCGCTATCCTTCGGTATTTTTATAAAATAAAAATGGATGGCAAATTCTCGGTTACCGACAATATCGCCCTGCTCCCGAGCGAATATTTCTATCCGATTAGTTACATCACATTTAAGGAGACGCGGACTGAGAAGACTCTCGGCGTCCATCATTATGCCGGTTCATGGCACAGCAAAAAGCAAAAGCGAGGTTTTCGTTTCGCGGCTTTTTCAAGAAAGGTCCTCGGCCGCCATATCTACGGATTATTCGAGAAATTGGTCGCAAATGATTTTTATTATAAAATTAAGAAGCAATTAAAGAAGATGAATGATGGAAAAAGATAATATTATCGAAGTCAGAGGACTCGTCAAAAATTATAAAAAAGTCGCAGCGGTCCGCGGCATAGATTTCGTCGTCAAACGCGGCGAATTTTTTGCTTTTCTCGGCCTCAACGGCGCCGGCAAATCAACGACTATCAATATCCTTTGTTCAATCATTAAAAAAGATGCCGGCGAAATTTACATCGATGGTCTTAACACCGATAAAGATGGCGATAAAATAAAAAACAAAATCGGTATCGTCTTTCAAAAAAGCGTTCTCGATAACGAATTGAGCGTTTTACAAAATCTCTATTCACGGGCCAGCCTTTATCCGCTGAGCCGCAAGGAAGCCGAGACAAAAATCAGCAAATTGATCGAAATTCTTAATTTACAGAGTATCATCAAACGTCCATACGGGAAATTGTCAGGCGGGCAGAGGCGAAAGGTCGATATTGCCCGCGCTCTTTTGCACAACCCCCAGATCCTCTTTTTAGATGAGCCGACGACCGGCCTTGATCCTAACACTCGCATTATGGTTTGGGAGGCCTTAAACGACTTAAAAATGAAAACGGATTTAACCATTTTTTTAACGACACACTATATGGAAGAAGTTGTTAAGGCCGATCATGTCGTCATCATCGATGAAGGCATAATTAGCGCGAGCGGAAGCCCAGATGAACTTAAAAGTCGCTATACTAGCGATATTCTACGCATCATTACAAATGAAAGCGAAGAAGTAAATAAAATACTTACGGAAGAGAGTCTAGACTTTGCCTATCGTAGCGGAGCATATGAAGTCACTATCCCCAAGCCATTAAGGGCAATAAAAATTATTGAAAAGCACTCTCCATTTTTTGATGATTTCGAAGTATTAAAGGGAAATATGGATCATGTCTTTTTAAACGTGACCGGAAAGAAGATTGACGATAGCCATGAAAAAGACCCGGGTATTTAAATTTTTTGATGATTATTTGTATAACATTTGGCATTTGACCAAACGCAATATACTTATTTTCTTTCAAAATAAAACCACGCTTGTCTTTTCGATGATGGCACCCGTTTTAATTTTAGTTATTTATATTTTGTTTATGGGCAACTTTCAAATTGACACAATTAAAGGTTTTATTCCTGATGGCCAAACAGTTAGCAATGCTGATATCGCAACGGTTGCTAATGCATGGATGATATCGGGAATATTGGGAATTTCGTCCCTAACTATTTCTTTGAATAGCATGTTTGTCGCGATTAGCGACCGAGAGCGGCGCATTGTTGACGATTTTACGGCCTCGCCCGTGCGACTCGTCAACCTAACACTTAGTTATTTTATAAGCGCCTTTTTAATCACTCTTTTTCTAAGTTTCATTTTTCTAATTATTGCCCTTGTCTTTTTAGCTATTTCGAGTGGAGTAACTTTTACGGCCGCGAATTTGTTTGAATTACTTGGGATTTTGGTTTTGTCATCTCTTTCAGCAGTTATCTTTGTCATGTGCCTGACCGCCTTCTTTAATCACACTTCGGCGGCCGCTTCCTTCACTGGTGTTTTCAGTGCCTTAATCGGATTTCTTATTGGAGCTTATATGCCGGTGAGTATTTTGCCGCTTTCAATTCAAAACTTTGCGAATCTAATTCCTGGTTCACATGCGACCGGATTATTTCGCGCTGTCTTGATGCGTCCGATTCTAACTAAGTTAGAAGGCTCAATGTCGCCTGAGACCATTGAACAAATAAAGATGAGTTATGGTTTTAACTTGCAATTATTTAATATGCAGTTTGATCGTACTTACATGTATTTATATCTTGGTGTTTCGGTTTTAATTCTTTTCGTTATCTTTCAAATCATTAGTGTGATAAAAAGGAAAATAAAAGTTTAAAATTTAATAGTTCATTTCCACTTATAACTATTTATATGTAAAACGAATTATGTTTTTCCTATGACATTTTTCCATTCATTTTTGAAAAGACACGATTGTAGGCGATGAAATATGCCGAAAATTCACTTAATCATCTTCCTATTGCTTCTAAGCCTTCAATGTTGACAGCGTTAGAAAACAATATTGATTTAGCCAAAAAACTAAAAGTTGCTATGGTCAACGAAGAAATCTCTGCTGTTTTCCAATACATTTATGATGTGGTTTCTAATAAAGTAATTTATGTTGAATTCCTCGCTCGGTGGCGTGATTACAACAGAGTTTATATTCCTCCAAACATCTTTTTGCAAACAACCAAGGAATCCAGACTAACTGACATACTTGATGAATATATTATTGAGCACATCCTGACAGAGTTCAAAAATATAAGAAAAATACTCGGATAGGAAGAAACCAAATTAGCAATTACTATGATGCCTTCTTCATTTCTTAGTCCTCGTTTTGTGAGTTTTTTGAAAAACGAGACAGAAAAATACGATATTTCTCTGAATGAATTAATCATTGAATATCGTTGATTTATCAAATATAACAATTGTGACTGAAGGCGTGGAAACGGTAGAGGAAAGTGAAAATACTCACGAAAATGGATTGTATTTATCAATAGGTGTTTTATCATCATCGACCTTTGGAAATTACCTAATCGCAAAAAACTCTTCACCAAAAGCATTTGTTCTTCTACAATACTAAAAGCGAACTAGAAATCATCACGGAGAAAATATGAAAAAGAATAACCTACTTAGAAAGCTGGCTTTTGCTTCAGCCGATCTCTTCGGCGGAGGCTCTTTTAATATTATTAACTTCCTATATCCAGGTTTTTGGCTTTAGTAGTTGGCATCAATCCGTTTTGGAGTGGCTTCATTATCTTGACGGCCAGAATTTTCGACGCCATCATCGATCCAATTATTGGATGGATATCTGATCGGACACAATCTAAATTCGGTAAACGCAGAATATATCTGATTGTTTGTTCACCTTTGATTGTCGTCGCAATGTTTTTATTATTTTATCCATTCAATTTTTCAAATATGGCCTTACAAATCATATCCGTTCTGCTCGCCTATTTAATTTTTGTGGCGGTGCAGTCAACGATTATGATTCCCTATTTCTCTCTTTCTAGCGAAATATCAAGAGATTATCAAAACCGGGCCTCCTTTAATTCCTATCGCCTCGGTTTTAGTATTTTCTCTTCAATTATTTGCGTAACTGTTCCCGGTATCATTGTCGGCGCCTTTGGCGATCAACGACTCGGCTATCAGATTATGAGTCTCAGTTTTGGATTATTTTTTGGAATTAGCATTTTGCTAAGTGGTCTTTTTGCCAAAGAAGAAATCAAGAGTCCTGTCGTCAAGACAAAATTATCTTTTAAAGCCCTTTTCGAACCTTTGAAGTTAAAACCTTTTCGCCAGTATCTTCTTATGTTTTACTTATGCAAATCGCGATGTCGGTTATGAGCGGTCTTTTCTTCTTCTATATTAATTTTTATATTGTTAAAGACTTGACGGCAAGCGGTGGAAGTTCAATGGTTGGTATGATTGCCGCTGCGTTGATGTTTTTGACACAAATTGTTGCTTTACCTGTATATTTAAAAATGATTAAAAAGTATAGCAAAGCTTTTACTTATCGCTTTGGGGCATTTATATGGATTATAGCGGCACTCGGTCTTTTTTGTTCCGGCAAACGTAAATCCTATTGTCATTTATATATTTGCCGTCGTTATGGGTTTTGGTATTAGCGCGCCAGGACTCATTCCACATACAATGTTCGGCGATGTCGCTGATGCTGGACAAATTCAGTTTAAAAAACGAATCGAAGGACAAATGAGTGGCTTTTCGAATTTTGTCTCGCAAATTGCTCAAGCTCTTGGTCTTTCTTTTGTTATGGTGATTTTAGGTTTTGCCGGATTTATCGAACAAAATTTGGCTTTGCCTCCACTTGTGTCTCAACCCGATAGCGCCCTCATGGCAATCCGTCTTATCATGGCGCTCGCTCCTTTGATTCTATTAGGTCTTGGTTCTCTGATTTCGCTTTTTTATCACATCGATGCCAACGAACAGCAAAAGATTAAAGAGCAAATTGCTTTTCAAGATGCTGAAGCCCTTAGCGCGGAGTCGCTTTCATAATATATGAAACGCCCAAATCCGTTTTTATGGCTTCCACTTGCCGGAATTTTAAAGATTTCAGCCTATCTTAAGGGAAACCGCTTGATTAATAAAATTAAAATTGAAAAGCCCGCTATCATTTTGTCAAATCACGCCTCATTTAGCGATTATATTTTTGTGACAGCCGCCGTTTATCCTCACCGCATTAATTATATGGCGGCAGCGAAAATGTTTTATGAACCAAAAAGACGTCCTTTTTTAAAATTAGCAAGAGCTATTCCTATTTGCTCTTATCAAGGCGATATAAAAGCAGTAGCTAGTGCGCTAAAAATCTTGAAAAATGGTGGAATTATCGGTATTTTTCCCGAAGGACAAGTTACTTATCATGGTAAGAGCCTCAAATCGCCCTTTGCAATTGCCAAGTTTTTAAAAAAAGCAAAAGTGAATGTTTATGTTGTTCATGATAAAAACGCTTTTCTGATGTCTCCGCCATGGACAAATAAAGTATTTAAAGGCAAAGTTTTTACGACAATGGCCCATCTTTTTACTCCGGAACAGCTTCAAAAGATGGACGAACAAAACATCTATGATGCTGTCGAGCAAAGTCTCAATTTTGATGCTGGGGCATATAATGATGAGCATCGTCATATTTATCGTTTGAATGATATTAGTAATCTTGAAAATCTCATTTATCAATGTCCTGAGTGTGGATTTGAAGGATTAATCAGCCAGAAACACAAACTTATTTGTCCAAAGTGTAATCGCGAACTCGTTTATGATCAATACGGACTTTTAGATGGGCAAAGTGTTTTTAATAACTATGAAAGACAGCGCATAGCCTTAGAAAATACTATTTCCGAAAATCCAAGTTATACGCTCGAAACGCCGGTGAGGCTTGTCCGCTATGAAGGTAAGGGTTTAAAAGAAACCGGACGCGGAGTTATAAGTCTCAACCATGAATTATATATTTATAATGGCACCGACAATGGCGAACAAGTTGAATATCGTTTTCCCACGAAGGGAATCCAATATCTTCCGGTTGATATTGGCGGCGATATTCAAATTTATGATAACTACGAAGTGTATCAGTTTTATATGGATGCAAAGTATCTGCCTATTAAATTTTCTATCGTCGGTGAGTATTTTTATCACATTAATAATAAATAGTCTGTGCGTACGCGTTAAGCGATCGCGCGTATGTATCCATAAAATATCTATAATTTGTGGCTTAATATTTGCATAAATTTATTAAAAAAAATTTGCATTATGTTTTTAATTGTGCAAAAATAAACCACCAACATCTTCATTCTATTATCCAATAAAGCCCTTTGTTGTACAAAAAAAGTAGCAAAGCCACTTGTCAATTAGTTGGAAAACGCTTTCATTTTTGGGTAGTTGCTTGATTATGTGTGGTTTGTTAATATGTCTCTATCATTTTAACTTTTAAAGAAAAGGAGGAAAAAAATGAAAAAGATCCTTAAACTCGCTGCTTTATCATTAGCTGTCGTTTCATTGGTTGTCGGCTGTGATGGAAATGGCGAAGGAGTTGATCGTTATACGTATTCAACGTTTGACGTGTCTTCTCCAAAAACATGGAACCCTCATGAATGGGAAACCAACACGGACGCTGTCATTATCGGTTACACGGAAATGGGCCTTTACGATTTCGTTCTTAATGAAGAAAAAATCGGTTACGATATCATTCCCGAAATGGCCGCTGGCGAACCGGTTGACATCTCAGACACTTTAACGGAAGCCGAAAGAACCCGTTATGGCGTCGGCGAAGGTGATGCTGGTCTTAAATGGCAGATTAACTTGAACCAAGCTGCAAAGTGGGCAGATGGCGAAGTGATTAATGCAGATGACTATGTTTATTCCATGGCTCAGCTTCTTAGTCCCGACATTCTAAACAGACGTGCTGATTCATTCTATGCCGGTACATTAACTTTAGGTAATGCCCGTGATCACCGCTACGGCGGTCAACAAGTTTATCTTAATTTGTCGGATGATGGTGAATCGATTGACGGAAAAACGTATTTCTCGATGTTCAAAACACTTGCTTTCTTAAGTTATACAGAAAGCATGGCTGATTACTACCTCGAGTATGGTGCCGATTATTTTCCAATCGGTGTTGCCGCCTTTGAATCTGGCGATTATGGGACAGTTGACGATCCATCAATGATTGAAGTGACTGACGAAAATAGTGCGGCAATCATTGAAATCGTGACGGAATTCGAGAGCCTATTTGGAGTTGCTTATCCACAATTCAGCGATGAGATTTTCTTCAAATTATGTGAATTTCCGGCATTTGCTTTTGATGGTGCCGAAAGAGCTGTTGGTCTCGTAAAAAGCGGTGACTACCAAATCACGCTTTATCTAGCTGCCCCAATTACTGAATTCTACTTGAAATACAACCTTTCAAGTAACTGGTTAGTCAAGGAATCCCTTTACGAAGCCGGAAAATCAGAAGTCAGTGGTTTAACAAAGACAAACTATGGTACTGCCCTTAATAATTACATGGCGTTTGGACCATACAAACTCTCTCAATATCAGCTCGACAAGTTAATTGTTCTTGAAAAGAACGATAACTGGTATGGCTATTCTGACGGAAATCATAATGGTCAATTCCAAACGGATATTATCCGTATTACAATCGTGCCGGAGCACGCTACTGCTTTACAAATGTTTGAAAAAGGCGAAATCGATGACATCGGTTTACAAGCCTCGGACATGAACAAGTACAAAAACTCTTCGAATCTACTGTTTACACCTGAATCCTATACTCGCAAAATCACTTTCTCAACCGATTGGAATTCTCTAGCGAGCAGACAAGAAGCTGGTATAAACAAAACAATTTTAACAAACATCAAATTCCGCGAAGCCTTCTCATGGGCTCTCGATCGTGAAGATTTCACGCAATCGTTAACTTCCGGTTCAATTCCTTACGTTGTACCGATTAACGAACTTTACGTCGCCGATCCCGAAACTGGCGTAGCATACCGTAACACCGAACAAGGACAAAGTGTAGTTGATGAAGTCTTTGGCGACAATGAAAATGGCTATGATATTGCTAAAGCTCGGGCATTATTGATCGAAGCCTATAATGAAGAAATAGCCAGTTCTAAAGCAGGCCATTTGGTTTCAGGGGACGAAGTCAAGTTAACCTTCTGGGTTTTTGGCGAAGATGCAATTTATACCAACTATGCAAGCTTCTTTGACACTGCATTAAAAGCATTGGCAGTTGGAACTCCTTTAGAAGGTAAGATTTCGGTTGAAAAACAAGTCGACGAAGACTATCCAGACCGTATGATGAATGGCGGAGCCGATATGTGCTTTTCAACCTGGGGCGGTGCAACGATGGATCCATTTGGAATCATGCAAGTTTACACTGATCCTGATCTCAAATATGAATATGGTTTCGATACTGAAAACGAGCGATTAACAATTAACGTTGGTGGCACTGACGTAACTAACACTTGGGTTGATTGGAACTATGAACTTAATGATGGCAATGGCGATTACTCTGCCAGCAAAGCCGATCTTGAAACTCGTTTAGATATTTTATCGGCAATGGAGCTTGCCCTCGTTCAAAAATGGGTATTTGCTTCCATCTATGCATATTCAAATGCTTCTTTATATTCATATAAGATTCAATTTGGAACTAATGACTATGTCAACCTCGTCGCTTATGGTGGCATTCGCTTCATGACCTTTAATTACGATGATGCCGAATGGGATAACTACCTCAAGAATAATACTCTTGACTACACCAAATAAGCACTACTAAATTCGATTTCTAACAAATGGGCATTTAGTCTAGCGATTAAATGCCCATCTATTTTTATTAAATATGGTTTTCTTAACTATTTTGCTTTAATAAAATATTATTAGATTATATACTTTATGTACTTTTATAAAGAAAGGACGATTCGATATGGGCAAATACATCATAAAACGTCTTTATCTCATGGTATTATCGCTCTTTGTGATCATGACGTTTTTGTTTATTCTTATCAGGCTTCTGCCTTTTCATGTCGCAGGCGCACCTGGAGCTGATAATGATTATGCTCTAATCTTACGTGAAGCTTATGGCTATAACGAACCAATATTAGTTCAATATGGTATATTTCTTTGGAATATAATTACTAAATTTGACTGGGGTGTTTCAATGCAAATATCATGGTTGACCCCGGTATCAAAAGTTCTATTTGATCGTTTGCCTTCAACGATGTATGTCAATTTATTTGCGATACTAATAAGCATTCCTATTGGCCTTGGACTTGGCATATTTGCCGCTCTTCGAAAAAATAAAATCGAAGATCAAATCATTTCGGTTGGCGTTATGCTCGCCATCTCGGTCCCAAGTTTTGTTACGGCCTTTCTATTACAGTACATTTTTTATTCAAAACTAGGATGGTTACCAGCGATTATGACGGCTACCGATGAATCTGGTTGGTTTTCATGGGATACCATTAAATCAATAATTTTGCCTGTTTTTTCATTAGCAGTGGGCTCGATAGCGGGCTTTACTCGTTATACTCGCGCGGAACTCACTGAAGTATTAACTTCAGATTTTATGCTTCTTGCTCGGGCTAAAGGTTTAACTCGTACGCAAGCGACTATTAATCATGCTTTACGTAATTCAATGGTTCCGATTTTCCCGATGATTGTTGGAGAATTTATAAGTATTCTTGGCGGCTCTCTTATTATTGAAAATATCTTCGCCGTTCCTGGCGTTGGCAAATTATACCTAACATCAATTCAAAAGCTTGATTACGACGTCTTTATGTTTGTGTCGATGTTTTACGTTGTGATTGGGCTAGTCGCCGCTTTAATGGTTGACTTATCTTATGGTATTGTTGATCCACGAATTCGTATAGGAGGAGGTAAAGCAGAATGAAAAATGAATATAATAGTATTCCTAAAGAAAAATTCGAATTTGTCTCCCAAGAAAATATACGCTTTGATCAAAAATTCGAAACTAAACCGATTGGCTATTTTAAAGATGCAATCATGCGTTTTACAAAAAATAAAGGCTCTGTCGTCGCCGGCGTTATTCTTTTGCTTTTAATTGCCTTTGCAGTTTTTGCCCCGGTTATTTCTTCATATGGGGTTAATGAGCAGTATACTCAGTATCAATATCTTCTGCCTAAAAATAAAATGTTTGAAGGAACTGGCTTCTGGGACGGAACAAAGGTCAAGGATGCTAGTTTTAAAGAATATGTTTATGATAATTCTCATGGCGCGGTTGTTGAAGTTTTTGAAGAATATGAACAGTCTAACCCGACACTGATGAAATACTATAAATATAGATTTGATACGTATAAACGCGGTTTTTTGTATGTGACTCTCGAGGCTAGTGCCTATCAAAAACTCGTTCAATATGAAAATGACAACGGAATACAAATTCGTTATCCGATGCTCGACACGTCTTATACGACTAACGCGCGATTATTATTAATGCATAAAGAGGCGAACTATTATTACCAACTTCTACCTGATATGACTCCGATTTTTGATAATGAAGGGAATATTATTCCTATCTATAAAGTCGACGATATAACGGGCGAGTATATTTATGAGGAAGTCACATCAACTAGTGTTTATCGACTTCGGGTAGACTATGATCAGTATTATGTTTTTCAATATGGCAAAGAACCGCTTTATTTGTTTGGCAGTGATTCCTTTGGGCGCGATATTTTTGCCCGACTTGGTTCCGGCGCCAGACTATCAATTGCTTTAGGTTTTTCAGTTGCGTTAATTAATATCTTAATTGGTGTCATTTATGGCGCGATTGAAGGATATTATGGTGGAACTGCTGATTTGATTATGGAACGAATTGCCGATATTCTTATCGAAATACCAAGTATTATCTTGTTAACATTGTTTCAAATTCACTTTGCCGGCAAGATAGGACCGATACCGGCCTTGCTATTTGCTTTTGTTTTGACGGGGTGGATCAGTACCGCTGCCCGAGTGCGAATGCAATTTTATCGATTTAAACGGCAAGAGTATGTCCTGGCAGCCAGAACACTTGGAGCATCAGATGGTCGAATTATTTTCCGACACATTTTGCCTAACGCAATCGGTACAATTATCACCGGTTCAATCTTAATGGTTCCTTCTGTAATTTTCTCGGAATCCATACTCTCGTATTTAGGAATCGTTGATCTTACCGCTTCAGACATAACTTCAATTGGCGCAATGCTTAATGCTGGCCAAACCTCCTTACAATACGCTCCGCATGTCATCTTCTTCCCAGCTATTTTTATCTCGTTACTAATGATTTCATTTAACGTCTTCGGTAATGGACTGCGTGATGCTTTCAATCCTTCTTTGAGAGGAGTTGAAGAATAACCATGGAAAATAAAATGATTAATGCTCAAGAAAAAATTCTTGAATGCAAGGATTTAAGAATATCCTTCAAAACTAATAATGGCACAGTTAAAGCCGTGCGTGGTGTTAGTTTTAACCTTTATAAAGGACGGACATTGGCCATTGTTGGCGAATCCGGTTCAGGAAAATCAGTTACTTCCAAAGCCATCATGGGCCTTTTGGCAGGCAATAAAATCGTCGAAGACGGTCACATTTTATTTGATGGTCACGATTTAGTAAAACTTACTGATCGCCAATTTACCAACATTCGTGGCAGCCGCATCTCAATGATTTTCCAAGACCCGATGTCCTCTCTTAACCCTATCATGCGTGTCGGAAAACAAATGACTGAGGCGCTTACTCTAAAGAATAAGTCAGTTCGCAAGAACGCGGCCTATGTTTTCAAAACGATTTCTAGATATCTTCACAACGCCTTATTAAAAATTGAAGGAATCGACATAAAGCGGATCGATCAAATTTTCAAAATTATTGATAAGGATATGAACCTTTTAAGCGAAGAGGATCGTCAGTACTTGTTAAGTTTCTTGCCAAAAGTTGTTAGCAAAACGGAAAACGATTATTTACGATCCATTAGACGTATCGTCGACGAGCTTACTCTCGCTCAGGACAAATATCTTCAGGGATTTGAAACATTCAACCGTGATGTTTTTAAAGACTACATCGCTACTCTCTCCAATATCAAAACCGACACGGACGATCCACTCTCTGAAGAAAAAGATGATTTAGCCTTTATTTTTCAAGCCGCTCTTCGCGCGTCATTAAAAAAATTAGCAATTGCCGAATCAAACATTATCAAGGGTGAAAAACTTCAGGCTAAAATTGACGAGAAGAAATTCAAAGGCGTTGATACATCAAAACTCGAATTGAAGATTCGCTCATTTGGCAGTGAAATTGTTTTATTACCTAGCGATATTTTCGATCAAATTCGTGCACTGTTCCAAGAATTTATTGGAAATTTGAATAGCATCTTAGCCACTCGCGGAACTTTGGATGCTACGAAAAATAGTAATGATGTTCTTGATTTTCTTAATCAAAAACAAAATGATAGCCGGTTCCGTCTACCAAGTAGCGACGCCAAAAAGAAAGCGATTGAAATTCTTGAGGAAGTTGGTATTCCTAACGCCGATCGTCGTTTCCGTCAATACCCCTTTGAATTATCTGGCGGTATGAGACAAAGAATTGTCATCGCTATTGCCTTATTGGCAAATCCCGATATTTTGATATGTGATGAACCAACAACGGCTCTTGATGTCACTATTCAAGCGCAAATACTTGACTTAATTAATAAAATTAAGAAGGAACGCAATCTTTCAATCATTTTTATCACTCATAACCTTGGTGTCGTTGCAAATATGGCCGATGATATCGCCGTTATGTATGCTGGTAAGATTGTCGAATTTGGAGGGGTCAATGAAGTATTTTATAACTCTAAACATCCATATACTTGGGCACTTCTATCCTCGATGCCTGATTTGAGTAAAAGAGAGCGTCTCGAGGCGATTCCTGGCACTCCACCTAATATGATTATTCCACCCAAAGGCGACGCTTTTGCACCACGAAATAAATACGCGCTGAAGCTTGATTACGAACAAGAACCGCCTTTCTTCCAAGTCAGTGAAAATCATTATGCTGCGACATGGCTTCTGCATCCTGATGCCCCAAAGGCCGTGCCTCCTAAAGTTGTTTTACAGCGGATGGAAGATTTGCGCGAATATAAGAAAAATGTAAAGAAAAACGGAGGATTGAATAATGACTGATAATGAAAATCGTGAACCTATCCTCAGGGTTTCGCATCTTAAACAATATTTCAAATTTCCTGGCAAAGGGCCGATGAAATATAACAAAGCCGTTCATGATATCTCTTTTGAGATATACAAAGGTGAGGTTTTTGGACTGGTCGGTGAATCTGGCTGTGGCAAAACCACGACTGGTCGTTCGATTATTAAACTTTACAGGATTACTTCCGGTAATATTTACTTTAAAGGTTCGCGAATTGCCGCTGGTATAAGATGGAATGAAAAAGAAATTAAATACGCCTTGATTCGAGCTCGCGAAGCCATTAAAACCATTAAAGCAGAAGAAAAAGAAGCATTAGAAAAAGCCAACGAAGAATTTAATCGTAATGAAATAGAACAACTTCAAAAAGTTACAACTGAAATCAAAAAGGAATCTGTTGATAAAATAAAAAAAATTGATGAAGAAACTGCGCAAATAATCAGCGACCAACGAGAGATTATTCGCAAAGCGAAATATGATCAGAAGTATGTCGATCGCGTATTTGGTCAGACGCAGGCTAAAATTGCACTCGACAAATGGAAACCTGAACTCGCCAAGTATGAAAACCGCGAGCTTTCAGATGATGAAAAAGAAGAATACAAGAAATTAAAAGCCGAAGTTCGTGAACAAGTTAAATTAGCCAGAAAAGATCGCATCATGTCAAGAATGCAAATGATATTTCAAGATCCAATTGCCTCGCTTAATCCTCGCATGACAGTAAAGGAAATTATTGCTGAAGGTTTAAGAATCCGCGGCATTAAGGATAACGACCTAATAAATAGAAAAGTAAATCAGGTTCTTGATTTAGTTGGTCTTCTCCCAGAACACTCAACGCGTTATCCGCATGAATTCAGCGGTGGTCAACGACAAAGAATTGGTATTGCCCGCGCCATCATCATGGAACCAGAACTAATTATTGCTGATGAACCAATTTCAGCTCTAGATGTTTCGATTCAGGCACAAGTTATTAATATTCTCAATGATTTAAAAGACCAACTTGAATTAACAATTCTTTTTATTGCCCATGATTTATCGGTTGTTAAATATTTCTGCGACCGCATCGCCGTTATGTATTATGGAAAGATTGTCGAACTCACAACAAGCGATGAACTCTTTACTCACCCCCTTCACCCATACACGAAATCGCTTTTATCGGCGATTCCGCGACCAGATCCCATTTATGAAAAAAAACGGAAAAGAATTCATTATGATCCTTCGCAAGCTCATGATTATCGCTCTAGCAAACCGGCAATGCATGAAATCAGGCCGGGTCACTTTATTTATGCTAATGACGCTGAATTAGAAAAATATAAGCAAGAGTTAAAAGATTAAAAAATGAAAGAAGAGAAACCAAAGTATTTTCCTTACATCATCTATAGCGTTTCTTTACTTGTAATCGCGATTATTATCGGTGTGTGGGTATTTTTCGCAGGGACTCGTCCAAGCGCCAATAATCCTTTCGGACTTCTCGGTGATGCCTTTTCTCTTGCTGGCATGTTTGGTTTATTGGCCGCCTTGATGCTTTACATATCCAAAGAGGGATATTTTGACATTATAACTTATGGTCTTAAACGTGTGTTTAGAGCTTCTTTCGATGCAAATTATAAAAAAAGTATGAAACAATCATATCAAGAATATAAAGCCGTTATGCGAACAAAAAGAAAACCCGCTCCTGTAGCAATGGTCATTATTTCATGTACTTATTTCTTTATCGGCATTGTTTTCATTATTCTTTTTTATACGGTGCCACTATCTTAATAAAGAATACTTTTTCTTCGTAATCAGCGCCTCTTTTTACGCTTGTAATACTTTTTCTGACAGCGTTTAATATATTGAGATAAAATATTAACATTCTTCACCAAAACCATCTGTTCTTCTACAATGCTTAAACAGTGATGCATCAACCACATGGAGAAATTATGAAAAAGAATAACTTTCTGCGAAAGATCGCTTTTGCCTCGGCCGATTTATTCGGCGGAGGTTCTTTTAATATTATTAATTTTCTTTATACTGGCTATTTGGCTTTTCTGAGTGTCGACGCCTTTTGGGCGGGTTTTATTATTATTATCGCCCGCGTCTTTGATGCCGTCATCGATCCCATCATCGGCTGGCTATCAGACAAAACAAATTCGCGCTTTGGGAAAAGAAGAATATATTTAATTGTCTGCTCTCCTCTGATTGTCATCGCCATGTTTTTGCTTTGGTTTCCATTTAATTTTTCTAGTACTGCTCTCAACGTTATCGCCATTATCTTTTCATATTTGATTTTCGTTGCGGTTCAATCATCGGTAATGATTCCGTATTATTCGCTTTCAAGCGAAATATCCAAGGATTATCAAACACGAGCTTCTTTTAACTCATATCGACTTGGCTTTAGCATCTTTTCGTCAATTATCTGTGTGGCGATTCCGGGACTGATAATTTCTTCGGTTCCTGATGCAAGACTCGGTTACCAGATCATGAGCCTCTCATTTGGCGTCTTTTTCGGAATAAGCGTTTTGCTAAGCGGCTTATTTGCCAAGGAAGAAATCATAAGTCCGGTCGTCAAAACAAAACTAACTTTCAAGTCATTGTTTGAACCTTTGTCTTTAAAGCCTTTTCGACAGTACCTTTTAATGTTGCTTCTAATGCAAATCGCTATGGCTATCATGAGCGGACTTTTCTTTTTTTATATAAATTATTACGTAACACAAGACATCATGGCCGCTAGCGGACCCAATCATGTCGGCTTGGTTGCGGCTGCGCTGATGTTTTCAACGCAGATTGTCGCCCTGCCTTTCTATTTAAAAATGATAAAGATTAAAAGCAAAGCTTTTACATATCGCTTGGGTGCCGTAATTTGGATTATTTCGGCACTTGGTCTGCTTTTTCTTCGACCGAACGTCAATGAATTCGTCATATAT
>DCUC01000015.1:9820-15548 GCA_002329705.1 Caryophanales bacterium UBA1424 | reverse complement strand
GCCGGGCAGATAAAGTTTTCAAAACGCGTGGAAGGTCAGATGAGTGGGTTCGCAAATTTAGTCAATCAAATTTCTCAAGGGCTCGGCCTCGGTTTGGCCATGTTCATTTTAGGATTTGCCGGCTTCAAAGAAAGCCCAGCGGGCGGACAACTTATTTTGGTTCAGCCTGATAGCGCAGTATTGGCTATTCAACTCATCATGTCATTTACTCCCCTGATCTTTCTAGGCATTGGTTCCATCGTCTCCCTTTTCTATCGCATTGATGCCAAAGAACAGCAAAAAATCAAGGAACAAATAACTGCATTGGATACCGAACCAGTAAGTGCGGAGTCACTTTCATAACATATGAAACGCCCTAATCCTTTTTTGTGGCTGCCCCTCGCCGGCCTTCTAAAGGTTTCGGCATATTTTCAAGGCAATCGGCTCGTCAATAAAATCAAGATTAAAAAGCCGGCCATCATTCTTTCCAATCACGCTTCTTTTCGCGACTATGTCTATGTGACGGCCGCCGTCTATCCCCATCGCATCAACTATATGGCCGCCGCCAAGATGTTTTATGAACCGGAACGCCGGCCTTTTTTAAAACTGGCCCGCGCCATTCCTATCTGCTCATATCAAGGCGATTTAAAAGCCGTTGCCAGCGCTTTGCAAATACTAAAAAAAGGCGGTATCATCGGCATTTTTCCCGAAGGTCAAATCACTTATCACGGCAAGAGTCTCAAATCGCCTTTCGCTATCGCCAAATTTTTAAAAAAAGCGAAGGTTAATGTCTATGTCGTCCATGATAA
The DNA here is from genome assembly GCA_002329705.1 of Caryophanales bacterium UBA1424. Classification (GTDB taxonomy): domain Bacteria; phylum Bacillota_I; class Bacilli_A; order RFN20; family CAG-826; genus UBA1424. The sequence goes on along the minus strand of DCUC01000015.1, from coordinate 14,760 downwards.
GAACGCCTTTCTAATGGCTCCTCCATGGACAAACAAAGTTTTTAAAGGCAAAGTATTTACTTCCATGGCCCACCTTTTCACGGCCGAACAACTGGAGCAGATGGACGAAAAAAGCATCTATGATGCCGTTNNGCCAATCTCGAGAATCTCATCTATCAGTGCCCCGAATGCGGCCACGAAGGTCTCATCAGTCAAACGCACAAACTCGTCTGCCCGAAATGCCATCGCGAATTGGCTTATGACCAATATGGTTTGCTCGACGGAATGAGCCTTTTTCAAAACTATGAAAGACAGCGCCTGAAATTGGAGAAATTGATTTCCGATACACCAGACTATTCTCTCGAGACTCCAGTGCGGCTCGTCCGCTTTCAAGGTAATGGCTTAGGAGAGACGGGGCGCGGCACCATCAGCCTCAATCGTGAGCTCTACACATATCGCGGCACGGATAAGGGCGAGCAAGTCGAATATCACTTTCCGACAAAGCTCATCCAATATTTACCCGTCGACATCGGTGGCGACATTCAAATTTATGACAATTACGAAGTGTTTCAGTTTTATATGGACACCAAATATCTGCCGATCAAGTTTTCGACCGCTGGCGAATATTTTTACCGCCTCGCCCACAATCAATAGATTTTTCTATTGAAAACAAATGCCAATTAACTCCTTAAAAAAATAATCGTCTTCTTTTGGTTGTGCTACAATGAAAAAGAACGAGCGCCTTTAGGCTTGTTTATATCTTGATAAGGGGCACTAATCTATGGAAAACACAAGTGAATTTGCGGGTTTCGACGGCGAAAACATTTTTGAGCCGCTCCTCGCCTACAAAAACGTCTACAAGGATTTGTATAACAAAAATACGACCGAATATTTTGATGGTCTCGTCGAGAAATCGCAGATCGACATCGAAGCCAATCGCGAGACGAACCGGAAGATTAAAAAGCACGAAGTCGAGCGCACCGAAATCGTCAAAAAGATTAACAAGCAAAGCGCTTTACGCGGCTTTCTTATTTTCCTGAGCGTCGCCGGACTAGTTGCCGCCATCGCCGGTATCGTCATGCTCGTTCAAGGGGTACAAAGCTTACTCGCCCCGATTTTAATGATTGTCTTCGGCTTTGCTCTTCCAATCCTTTTTATCGTTTTAATCGTTGTCATTATTAATAAAAAACTTAAGGAATTGCGCGATATTAAGTCCAAAATCGACAAAATCATCGAGGATTTAATGAAAGAAGCTTGGACGCAGATGACCCCTCTAAACGATTTATTCACGCCGGGTATGGGCGTTTATCTTTTTCGTAAAACAGTACCGATTATTAATCTCGACAAGATGTTTGACAGCAAACGCCTCGATTATCTCGTCAATAAATTCGGTCTCTCCGAAGCCCATGATGTCAATCGCTCGACGCTTTACGTCCAATCCGGCGATATCATCGGCAATCCCTTTTTTCTCGCCAACGACCTCGTCCATCATCTCGGGACAAAAACATATTATGGCGAACTCGTCATTCATTACACGACGACATCGTATGTCAATGGTCGTTTAGTTACCAATCACCACACGCAGACGCTCCGGGCCAGCGTCACTAAACCGTGCCCTTACTATCACCAGGAACCTTATTTAGTCTACGGCAATGAAGCGGCACCCGATTTAATTTTCTCGCGACAGGATTCTGATGCCGAAGAATTAAACGATAAACAAATCGAAAAGAAAGTCAATAAAGAAGTCAAAAGATTAAATAAAATGTCGGAAAAGAGCGTCAAGAAAGGCGGCGATTACACCGTCATGGGCAACTCGGAATTCGAAGTCTTGTTCGGCGCTTCTAACCGCAACAATGAAGTTCAGTTTCGCCTCCTTTTTACGCCTCTAGCCCAAAAGCAACTCCTGCAGCTAATGAAGGACAAAGAAGTGGCATATGGCGATGACTTTGACTTTGTCAAACATAAGATGATTAACATTATTTATCCCGAACATCTGCACGGCGCCAATCTCGATCCTAATCCGAGTTTCTTTCGCGGCTATGATTACGATGCTGTCCGGAAGTTATTCATCGACTATCACAACAATTATTTTAAGCAGGTATTCTTCACTTTTGCCCCAATCCTCGCCATCCCTCTCTATCAGCAGCACAAACCCCATGAATACATCTACAAAGATCTCTATGACAGCTATGTGAGCTTCTATGAGCACGAACATGTCGTCAACGCCATGAACGAGTCCGAATTTGCCCATAAACTATCGGGGACGCGCAATATCTTAAAGACTTCGGTCGTCAAAAGCGGCGGCTTCTGCGATACGATCCGCGTCACGGCTTATGGTTATCAGACAATAAACCGCACTGATTATATTCCGGTGATGGGCGGTGACGGCCGCTCGCACAACGTGCCAGTCAATTGGGTAGAATACATCCCTGTCTCGCAGGATACGGATGTCAATGTCAATGCCGTCGGCGAAGAAAAAGAAGAAACGTATGCCGACAAGTTCAAAAAAGCGATCGAGTCGATGCGCTCAGGCAAGCTCGCCGATGATAAAGATGTCTATACCGTCGGATTATTCTTAGCGTACATTATTAAAAAAAGTAGATAACACTTAGCCAAGTATATATATAATATAAAGATGGAGGTATCTAAAAATGGCAAATGAACTAGACGAAATGACTGGACCAGTCAATCAAGAAGGAAGAGACGTTAACGTAATCGAAAAGCAGATTCCCGTGAAAGTGGGAACAGGCTCATTAGTGTTTGAAATCATTCTTTGGGTTTTAGGCATTATTCCCGGCCTTGTTTTCCTCTTCATGAAAATCAGCGCCCGCAATTATCTACGGCAACTGCAGCAGAAGATTCAGCACAATGCTTCGCAGATTGATAATTATCTCGAACAGAGGGTTCAAATTCTGCAAAACGTCGTCGGCATCGTCGAAAAATCCGTCGATCTCGATAAAGATGTGATGAAGACCGTCGCCGCTTTCCGCGGTGGCGCCAACCCCAACGAAGGTAACCGCAATGAAGTCGCCGGTCAACTTGACACCGCGATGAGCACCATCCGCGTCGCCTTTGAAGCCTATCCGGATCTTAAAGCCCATCGTGCTTTAGCCGATGCAATGCAGCAAAACAGCTACTTGCAAAGAGAGATTACGGCGGCCCGCGAAGTTTATAACGACACCGTCTTAAAATGGAACCAAGACATCTTTGCTTGGCCGACTAAGATGATCGTCGCCGCTAAAGCCGGTTATTCAACTCGCATTCCCTTTACTGCTAGTAAAGAAACAAAAGATCAAGCCCGCGCTAAATTTTTCTAAAATTAACGGTTGCGCAAACAAAAAAGTGGATTTCGGTCCACTTTTTAAATTATTAAGCTCTTCTCAGGAATCGACGATAACAACTGTTCCGAGGGCGCCATCGATGGAGATGAGGTCGCCATCGCGGATTACTTCGGTGGCGTTCTTGACGTTAGAGACGAGCGGTAATGCATACTCTCGGGCGACGACGGCACCATGTGAGAGAGCGCTGCCCACTTCGGTGACGAGACCGGCGATAAGCGCATAATAAGGTGACCAGCCGATATCGGTATAGCCGGCGACCATAATCTCGCCTTTTTGCAGTTTTTTGGCATCCTCGGCATTGGTAACAACGCGAGCTCGACCGATGACTTGTCCGCGTGAAAGCGGTGTCCCTGAAAGAGTTGCCCCTTTGCTGGCATAATCCAAAGTCGACGAAATCGGTTCTGGCGCGCCGACATTGACATGGGCAAATTTTAGCCGTTCTTGCTCGGGCAGAAGACGTTTACGAATAAAGGCTTTCTTAACGTATTTTGCATCTTTTGTGTTGAGCATTTCGCCCAGCTCCTGATGTGTTAAGAAATATATTAGGTCTTCTTCCGGAAGAGCGCCCTGCTCGACGAGCATAGCGGCTAGGCGGCGATAGCCGTCTTTGAATTTATCGATGGCCAAAATCATCTTCGATTTAGAATACTCACGAACGCGACATCCCTTGCGGGAACCGTTGATAAAAGCGCGAAGAGCAAGCCTTTTTAAACCATAATAATCAGATAAGAAGATTTCGACATTGTTGGGACCGTCTTTCTTCTCTTTTTGTTTGTAGTTAGCCATTGATTTGATAATGGTGAGCAGGTGTGAGACAAAACCATCCTCATCATCTTTCCAGCCCGGTGAGCGAAGCTCGGATTCGCGAATGCAGCGGTGGCCGTGTCTTTGCATGAATTTGTCTTTTAGCTCGATGACAGAAGCTGGGGCTTTTTTAAGATATGCTTTTAAAGCATTATCATCGAAATCCTCAGCTTCTTGAACATCATGAATAATGGCGGCGGCGATAGCGCTGAGCGATTTGATGATGTCGGCGCTTTCGATGTCTTCGATGTCTTCTAAGACTGAAGCGATGCGACCTTTGATTTCATCGTGGTTGTCATCATCGCGGGCCAAAATATAAAATAGAGCGCTATTCATCGCTCCCGAATAGACAGAAGTGACATAGTGATCCAGCAAGGCTTTGTTTAAAAGATCGAGATTCGCGGTTATCGAAGCATATAATTCATCAATTGTTTCGCCGCTGAACTTGATGCGCTCGGCGATTGATGAGATGTCTTTCATCGCCTTTTTATAGCCAGCCATGAACTTGCCGTAGCGAAGGCCATTACGAAGGCGGATAAAGCCGTTAAGTCTTTTAAAATCATCCGGTTGCTCGTAATCAAGTATTTGCCCACAGATGCCGACATCGATATTTTCTTTGGCGGCGCCCGTCACCGCCTTGGTGATGCGGTAGAGATAGCGCATGTTAAAGAAGAGATGGCCATAATAATGGCTGATGAGCAACTCCGCAGGTACTTCCTCAATATTTCTGACGACGCCGACATCGGTCAGCATTTTGCGGAGACCGTAATCGATGGCGTAGACGACTGTGGAAATTGTAAGCGGCGTGATAGCTCC
>DCUC01000015.1:2853-9719 GCA_002329705.1 Caryophanales bacterium UBA1424 | reverse complement strand
GCCGGAACCTTCATCGCCTCTTCGATTTTTAAGCCATCGTGAAATAACTGACGAATATTTTCGTTGCTGAGAAGGGTGGTAATGATGGCGAAAGATGGCTTTTCCCGATTGATTAAAATAATTTGTGACTGCGTTTTTCCGGAGACGAGATTTTCGCCGAGACCAGCCACTACCTCAATGCGCACATCGTTGTGCCGAGTTGTCGGATTGATGGTGAAGACGACGCCGGCTGATTTTGCTTTGACCATCTGCTGAATAACGATATTCATCGAACTTTGACCCTGATTGAAAAACTGGCGGTATTTGGAAGCGTTGACTTGATTGAGACTCTTAATACAGCCTTTGACAGCTGCTTTGAATTGCTCTTCGCCGGTTACGCAGGTATATGTTTCATATTGGCCGGCAGAGGATAATTCAACGCCATCTTCAAGCGTTGCCGAAGACCGCACCGCGACCTCGCCTAAACCAGAATCACGCCAATACTCATAAAGAGTCGTTTCATCTTCCGGCGTCGATATGTCATAAGCCACAAAGCCGCGAGCGACATTTAATCCGAGCTGATTGAGCAGAAAAAGGCCTTTGGCCTTGCCTCCAACCTCTTTTAGATCTTCTTCAGGTATATTGTTAAGCCATGCTATTTTCATCTTTGCCCCTTACTTCCATCGCGATGTATCGCGGTTATAACCGAATTCAAGGATGCCCCGTCCTTTTTTTTCGCCGATAGCATAATTTCCGACTCCTTCGCAAATATGATATTTTCCGTCAGCAAATGAGAAATCAGCAACCAGCTCACGATTTCCGATAAGTGTGGCAACATGATTATCCATTAAGGGAATCTCTATTTCTATTTGCTGAGGGACGATGCCATCTTGTCCCAACTTCTTTAAATTTGTCAGGGAGCAAAGCGAGGTATGATTACCTGTGCTACTAATGTATCCAGTCATCAAATTTCGCATGTGCGGATAATCAACCATGTTGAGATTGAGAACTTCGCCATCCTCAAAAAGAACCATCAGCCAGATGTGGCGGTTCATATAATTCCAGTCGCGATAGCCATAGGAATGATCGCGCATGGCGGGCAGAACATATGTGTAAGTTTGATTCTCGATTGTCGCCTCGAGTTTAATGATTCCGGGTTGTTCATAATGGACTTGGCGGTTTTGCTTGAGATTTCGCCAAAAAGTTTTGTTCCATTTTTCCTCGGCTAGGGCTCCGGCGACAAAAGCCGGATTCAGACCCGTCGAAAAATCAAATGGCGGCATCGAAGCGATAAAAGTTGCTTTCGCCCGAATATTAAGGCCATTTTTATTCAAAGATAAGATATCATTGTCGCCTCGGTGTGCATAAGCTGCTTGGCCATAAAAAGCAAACGACATTTCTTCACCGGATATCGCGCATCTGACATCGGCGGGACAGGATGATGAAGGATATAGTTCCTCTTTATTGCATAAGACTTTTCCGTCACTCGTTTTAAGGCAGAACCAAATCTCGGTCGTCTGATCGCTGCGCTTGGCATGGCGAAAGAAAAAACTTGTCCCCTCACTGGCGTGGCCCGAGAAGTAATGGCTGTCGGTCATATTTGCTCCAACGCCATCTTTAAGAACGTATGAATCAGCGGCTTCTATCGAAAATGGATGCTTGCGCGAACTCGATTTCAAGACATTGATCATGAAGTGCTTCTTTATTCTCTTTTTAATGTTCATATTGGATAGTTTTGGGCGTTTTACACTTTGCCTATTTTAGCAAAAGGGAAAGAATAAGAAAACTATGTTTTTCCTGACAATAAGATGGCTGATTTCCTCACGCAATCAGGAAACGTTATTTTAATGTCGTTTAACCTGCAGATAGCAGCGTCAATTATTGTATAATCATAATGTATTGTAAGAACTAAGGAGGATTTCAAATGTCAGATACTTTATTGACAATCGCCATCGCTTGTTTAGCGGTTTTATTAATTCTGGTATGTGTCGTCTTAATTATTATCTTGAAAAAAAGAAAAAGTGTCGATGGCGGTGGCGGTGTCTCAAACGAAGAAGTCCGCAAGCTCCTTGAAGATCACCGCGTCAGCACCCTTAAAGATTTTAATGACGGAGTCGCCAAACAAAACCTGGCAATTAACACTTTAAAAGAAGCCATCGCCAACGGGATGGGCGATGCCCAAAAAACAAATCAAAAAGATTTGTATACATTTTTAGCGGAAACAAAGACAAAGCTCGTCGAACTGCAAGCTAATTTCAATAAGGAATCCGCTGATGTCAAACAGCAAAATATTGGCAATATCAAAGATTTGATGGCCCAGACGACAAAAGATGTCAACGAACTAAAAGCCAAAATCCTCGCCGAAATAAATGATGTCAATACCAAAAACAATCAGAACATCAACGATCAAAATGTTCAGACGCAAAAGCGCATCAGCGACCAGATTCAAACACTCAAAGACCAGGTGGCAAAATCACTCGAACAAGGCTTTGAAAAAAATGATAAGGCTATTCAAGAATTTATTGCTAAGACGGCGGCGATTGAAAGTTCGACCCGCCAAATCGAAGATCTTCGCAAAGAGATTGCCAAATTCAATAATATTTTGAGCAATCAAAAAACGCGCGGCAACTTTGGAGAAGATGTTTTAGAGAACATTTTCCTGGCTGTTTTTGGCGAGAATGCAGCCGGCAAGTTCTATCGGACCCAAGTTAATCTGAGCAAGGAGTTCGGAGTCAAGCAAACGAAAGAAGAAGGCGGAGAAAAAAGTGATGTAATCGTTGATTTTGTCTATGACTTGGCGACCGATCACGGCATTCTGCCACTTTCTATCGACGCTAAGTTTCCTTATTCAAACTACCTTCCCCTCCTTGATGAAAGTATCACTCCGGAAGCCCGCGAAGAAGCGCGCAAAAAATTTAAAACCGATGTTAAGACGAGAATAAAGGAAGTATCTAAATATATCATCGACGGCAAAACCGCTCCGTATGCCGTCATGTTTGTTCCTGCCGAAGCTGTCTTTCTCGATATTTTCAAGGAATTTCCTGATGTCGTCGAGGAAGCCCGCAAACAAAAAATCATTATCGCTTCGCCAAGCCTAATTATTACCATTATCCAAATCTTAAAGTTTGTTTTAGAAGATTATCAAAGGCGAAATGAAGCCGAAGAAAGATTGGCGATGATCGTCGAACTCGAAAATCAGTTTCGCCTCTTCAGCGATCGCTGGAAAATCCATCGCGCCCATGTGTTGGCTTTGACTGAGGACATTAAAAAAATTGACACCACTTCGCAAAAAATTATTCGCGATTTTGATTCAGCAAAGAGCTTACTCGATGAAAACCCGCTTAAGAAGATAGCCGAGGGCGATCAAGTGATTGATGTGGACGTCCAAAACGACGACGAATAATAAAAAACAGGCTCCCGATGATTTGGGGCCTGTTTTTATAATTTAACATCCATTTTCTCGATTTGTTCCTCGTAAGTCGCTATTTGTGATTCGAGATTCAGCTCGCGGAACTGATTCATATATAGATGATGATAGTGTCCTTTGCGACTCATGAGTTCGCAGTGGCTGCCGTCTTCAATAATCTTTCCTTCGGACATCACGAGAATGCGGTCGCAGTCGACGATTGTCGAGAGGCGGTGAGCGATGATGATGCTCGTCCGACCTTGAAGAATTTTATTCATAGCCGACTGAATGACGCCTTCGCTTTCCGTGTCGATACTTGATGTCGCCTCGTCAAGGATGAGAAGGCGGGGATTGCGGATGATGGCACGGGCAAAGGAGATGAGTTGTTTCTGGCCGCCCGATAGCTGGCTTCCGCCGTCATCGAGCTCGGTTTGATAGCCATCTTTTTGCGCCATGATAAAATCGTGGACACCGACAACCTTACACGCCTCGATTACTTCCTCTAGTGAGGCCTCAGGCCGACCGTAGCGGACATTATCATAAAAGGAGGCGCGAAAGACAAACGGCGTCTGCTGGACATAGCCGATATTACTTCTTAGCCAACCGACCGAACGCTCTTTATAATCGATGCCATCGACGAGAATGCGACCCGAGCTCGGTTCATAAAAACGGCAGAGGAGATTAGCAGTCGTCGACTTTCCGGAACCCGTCTCACCGACGATGGCTAGCGAAGTTCCCTGCTTGATGTGAAGATTTAAATCGTGAATTACTTCCGTGTCTTTAACATATGAGAAACTGACGTGTTCAAAGACGAGATCGCCGTTCAGTGGCTCAAAGTTTTCTTTTTTGTTATCAAAAAGAGTGCCATATTTTGCAACGACTTCAGGTGTGTCGACGATTTCCGGTTTGGTCTCGATGAGCGACATGACTTTTTCGACCTTGGCCTGCGTCTCGATGAATTCGTTGGCGACTTCGGAAAACTCCTGAATTGGATTATAAATTTGTGAGACAAAGCCAATAAATAAGACGAGGGTTGCAACACCGGCGGGCGTCATTGCATCGAGCAAGCCAAAATTAGCGGTGGCCAGCAGGATGACGAGAGCGGTGGTGGCAGCTGATAAAATGTTGATAACCGGCATGAAGAAAGCATGAATTTTAAATGCCTTGCGCCGCTTGACATAGATATTCATCGTCACATCATCAGCCTCTTCGTACATCTTTTCTTCAATGTTGAGTGTTTTAATGGTTTTGACGCCGTTGATGCATTCGACAAGCCAGCGGACAAAATTGGAATAAGCGCTTCGAGCTTTGCGTTGTGCCTTTAATAATAAGCGCTGAAAGATGGGCGCGACAATCATCAATAATGGTGCGATCGATAAGATGATGAGCGATAATCTGACATCGCGCGAAAACATCGTAATTAAAGTAAAAAGCAGTTCAAAGGTTATCCAAACGATGCGAATGACTCCCCACGATAAGGTGTCGCTGATGGCTGATGTATCATTTTGCATGCGGGCGATGAGCCATCCGGAAGGTGTGCGGTCATAGTAGGAGAAACTTAGTTCCTGGGCTCGGCGGAAAGCATCGCGCCGCANNTGAGCGAATCAGGATGCCGGCTCCGAAAACAAGGGCAAAGCCGACGAAATCAAGCGTGAAACGAATGCCGAATATAAGTTCGACATTGATAATCATGCCGGCGACGCTTTGCCCGAGCGGAATCTCGGGAATCGCCGCGATGGCCGCGGCATTCATCAACGGCATAAAACTCGAGTCGTAAAAAGTTGTAAGAAGCATCGAAAGGGCGAGGACGATTAAAAGCGACCAATTGCGAAAAGTATAACGCAGCATTTTGCGCCACACGCCGAGATTAAACTTGCTCGGTGCTTTTTCTTCTTCAAATGCAAAATTAGCCATTTTACTGTAACTTTGTCTGTATCTCGTAAACGCGCTGATACAAGCCTTTCTTCTTAATTAGTTGTTCGTGAGTGCCTTGCTCGCTGATGGTGCCGTCTTCAAGGACGACGATTAAATCGGCATCTTTAGCCGTCGCGATGCGGTGCGTGATAATAAAAGTCGTCGTCTCTTCTGAGCGCTTCTTGAGGGCCGTGCGAATATTGATATCGGTCTCGGTATCGACCGCGCTCAAAGAATCATCAAAAATCAAAATCGGGGCCTTGTTAATGATTGTTCTGGCAATTGCCAAACGCTGTCTTTGACCGCCGGAGAGCGTGACTCCTTTTTCTCCGACCGGAGTTTCATAGCCTTGTTTAAAAGTTAAGATATTGTCGTGAATATCGGCGATTCGCGCAGCTTTATACACTTCCTCTTCGCTGGCGTTGGGATTGGCGATGCGGATATTGCTGATGATCGACTTTGAAAAGAGAAATGGCTCCTGAAGGACGGTGGCCACATTTTGGCGAATGTGGGCACGGGCGATGCCTGTGATGTCTTGGCCATCGATTAAAATGCGGCCGGAAGTCGGATCATAAAGGCGGGTCAGAAGGTAGGCGAGTGTCGATTTGCCCGCTCCCGTTTTGCCGAGGACGGCGACGGTCGCGCCTTTTGTGATTTTCAGATTAACATTTTGTAGCACCGGTTTATCGGCGTCATCAAACTTAAAAGCGACGTTTTCAAAAATAATCTCGCCTTTGATTTTCGGGCGTGAGCCGCTAGCGATATCTTCGAGCGGCTCGCCGAGGATAATCAACAGGCGATCCATCGAGGCGACAGCCCGGGCGGCATTCGAAAGAATCGTCGCCACATCGCGAATCGGCCACACCATCATGTTGACAAAAGTGAAGCCGACGACAAGCGTGCCGACCGTGATCTCGCCGCTATAAGCCTGAGCGANNGATAATTTGCGCCAGTGAATGTACTTTTTGCGGTAATCGGTGAGCCGCTTTTCAAAACTATCGATTTCATAGGCTTCATTGTTGTAGGCTTTGACGACGCGGACAGAAGATAAATTTTCCTCGATTTTGGAAGTGAGCAAAGCTTCGGAATCATCTGTTTTCCGGTAGCGGACCCGCACTTCCTTAATGACAAAAAAGGAATAGATAAAAAGAAGGGGCATGAGCGTCATCGAGACGAGAGCGAGCTGCCAGTTGATGGAAAAGAGGATGGAAAAAGAGAAAGCGACGATAAAAAAGGTGTAGACGATCGAATAAGTTTCGCGCGTCATGAAACGGCGAAATACTTCTTCATCGCGGGTGCAGGTTTGAATGACATCTCCGCTTTGCGATTTCTTCATAAATGAATACGGCAAGCGTTCGATGTGGTTAAAAAGTTTAAGTTGCATATTGCGGGCGATGCGCGGACCAAGGTAAGAGCGAATAAAAATCCGCGAGAAAACAAGGAGGGCGACAGCGATAGCAATCGTGACGATGATGATAGCAAAAAACCACAGATTCTCGCTCAGAAATTGCGGTCCGCCATAAATATTGGCGATAAAGATTTCTAAGGCGCCGGCTTTGGGGTTATC
>DCUC01000015.1:2507-2841 GCA_002329705.1 Caryophanales bacterium UBA1424 | reverse complement strand
AAAATCATGAAAAAGACCGAGACGAGCAAAACAAAGAAATGGAAGATATAAAGCTTTTCAATTCCTTCGAGGGCTTCTTTAATTAACTTCAGGTATTTTTTCATAGTTTAGTCAATCATCAGACAAGGAGATATTGTATATTATTTTCTTTAAAAGAAAAAGACGAAAGAGCAAATTGGCGATGCCTCATCATAAATCCTACATTCTATTTACTTGATGATGGTTGTATAATACATTATGTTCATAAAAAATGACTGTGAACACGAGGTCCAAACTATATGCGCAATAAAGTGTTGATTATCGGCTGTGGAAGATTAGGCGCCAACATTGCCGC
>DCUC01000015.1:0-2377 GCA_002329705.1 Caryophanales bacterium UBA1424 | reverse complement strand
GCTTGCCTCATCTATGAAGTTCCAAGTATCTATGTTCGCCTCGATGACCCCGAGCGCGGTGCCCTTCTCAACGGTTTAAAAGTCAAAGCCATCTATCCGTTTGAACTATCAATTAATAAGTTTAATTTGATGAAGGGAGAGGATTTATAATGAAAATCGTCATCGCCAACGGCAAACACGAGGCCGACTTCGTCATCAACATGTTTAAAGATCAGACGAAAGATTTAATTGTAATAAACTCCGATAAGAACTTTGCTGATTATATCGTTAAAAACAATAAAGTGGCCGTCTTTGTCGGCGAACCGTATAAACGTTTTGTCTTAGAAGATGCCGGAACAAAAAATGCTGATATTTTCATCGCTCTCGGCGAGAAAGATGCGGACAACTATGCCGCGTGTATGCTCGCCAAAAAAGAGTTCAATGTCAAAAAGTGCATCTGTACGGTCACCAATCCGAAAAACGTCGATATTTTTAAAAAGCTCGGCATCGACAGCGTTATTTCGTCAACGTATCTTTTAGCGAATTCGATTAAGACCGCTTCATCTTTGGAGGATGTTTTGCAGACACTTTCCATCGAAGAGGACAAGATTGTTCTCACCGAAATTATCATCGGAGCAAATTATCGAATCTCTAATCAAAAGATTATGGATATTAATTTTCCTAAGAACGCGACGATAAGTTGTATTTACCGCGAACCTCACGTCATCATTCCTAACGGCTCGACAATCATTAAGCCAAAAGATAAATTGCTTATTATCTCGACTCCGAGCGAACAAGAAAAGATTGTCAAGTTTATTCAGAATAAAAAATAAGTATGAAAAAAACTGCTGCAGGATATCGCTTGATTTTCGGTTATGTTGGTATCTTTCTCATCCTCATTGGAATTATTTGCCTACTCCCTCTCCTCGTCTTGCCATTTTATCCAAACGAGGTGGGTGTCGCTTTTAATTTTTATGTCGTGGGTGGCGCGAGCGTTGCTGCCGGTTTGCTTCTGTCAATTGCGCTCTTGCGCGGCCGCGATAAAGCGCGCCTTGGTAAGCACCAGGACTTCATTCTTCTCGTCCTCATCTGGATTTTGGCAATCGCCATCGGCGCGATTCCTTTTTTGTTACGCGGCGACATGAACTTTACGCAGAGCATCTTTGAATCGACGAGCGGATTTACTTCGACGGGTCTGACTGTTTTTGATTTTAGCGTCGATCAAAACACCTATGGTTATCACGTTTACACGCTTTACCGAAGCCTGTTAATTTTCTTTGGCGCTGTCGGCCTTGTTTTGGTCTTGGTTAGCGCTCTTTCCGATCGTTATGGCATGCGCCTTTACTCGTCCGAAGGACATAACGACAAATTAATACCAAATCTCGCTAAATCCTCGCGGCTTATCCTCTCGATTTATTCAGGTTTCATCGTGCTTGGCACCATCGCCTATATGATCGCCGGAATGAGTTTTTTCGATGCCTTTAATCACGCGATTACGGCGGTGGGCACCGGTGGCTTCTCGACCAGTCCGGGCGGCGTCTTGACAGTCGGCGGAAACGCGATAGCCATTGAGATTATTTCCATCTTTTTGATGCTGGCCGGCGCGACAAACTTCGTCATTCATCTGCTTTTTATTCAAGGCAAGTTTAAAAAGGTTTTTCGCGATATCGAAGTGCGCTTTATGCTCTTGCTGCTGCTCATCTTCATTCCCTTATTCATCACCTCGGTATATTTCACACACAGTTCAGCAATTGGCGATTTGTCTATTTTTGATTCGATTCGTCTCGGAACTTTTTACATGGTTTCATCAATTACNNAGTGTCTTGATGATGTTCGGTGGCGCCCTCGGCTCGACGGCGGGTGGCATCAAGCAACTGCGCGTCGCCAGCACTTTAAAAGGCGTCTACTATTCGGTCCTCAGCCGCATTTCTTCCAAAAGAATTATTCGTCCCCGTTTTTATCTACGATATGGCGAAGAAAAAGAACTGACCGAAGAGCATTACAGCGAATCAGTTTCATTTGTTGTTTTATACATTTTAGCGCTTTTTGTCGGCACAATCGCCATCACGATTTTGCCTTTGGGCATCGGTTTTGATGATGCCTTTTTTGAAGTGGCAAGCGCTGTGACCGGCACCGGTCTAAGCGTCGGTCTTACACATGCCGCTCAACACCCGGCTGTCCTGTGGATTTTAGCGGTGGTCATGTTTATCGGTCGTCTGGAAATCATCGCTGTCTATTATTCATTTCTCCGCCTCAGCCGCGACATCTTGCGAAAAGAAACTGTTTAAGCATTGCTTAGAAAGAAGAATATATGCTCATTGAAAAAATTGAAAAGGCCAGCATCGAAGCCCTTAAATCCAAAGATACCCAAGCGCGCGCTGTTTTGACGATTATTATC
>DCUC01000036.1:2795-3813 GCA_002329705.1 Caryophanales bacterium UBA1424 | reverse complement strand
GGAAGATGAGGAAGAAGACATTTACGACGGCAATATCTTTGCCGAACTCGATGACAGAAACAAATAAATCAGTTCACTTTTAACGACATTTTGTCGTTTTTTATAGTAGTAACCGCCATTTTCTATTACTATACTATGTATTAGGGAACGAAATATGAAAGCATTGGAAATCGTCAAGAATGTTCTGAATCAAATCCTCTATCAGGATGTCGAATTTCAGCATGCCTTGCGACAGGCGTTTAAAGATCACCCCGAAGATAAAGAGCATTCCAGCCTCGTCTCCGCCATCGTCGGCTGCGAGCTTCGTCATCACTACCTCTTTCAGCGCATCGTAAGCGACCTCGGAACCGACTACACCGATGAGCAGAAATGCCTCCTTTATGCCTCTTTGGCCAACAATCTTTTTTTAAAGCGCATCGAACATGATGAGATGATTGATTATGTTCGCCAGGCGTTTAATGAAGAGCAGATGATCATCATCGAAAAGCTATTGGCTTTTCAGGAATCGCCGCGCGAACTGATTCCCGAATCGATTCCCGTTGAATCATACGAATACTTGTCGCTTCGCTTTAACACTCCCGAATGGCTCGTTAAAATGTGGCAGAAGCACTTCGGTCGCGGCGTGACGTATAAACTGCTGAAAAAGAACAACAAACCGCAGTTGCAAAGCTGCCGGGTCAACACGCTGGCCACCTCAACTAAAGAAGTCCTTGACGATAATCCCGAATTTCGCGAAGCCCCGCTTGTCGACATGGTTATTTACCAAGGTAAAGCNNCCCATTCGCAAGAATACTTTCTTTCAGAGTTTTGATGTCTTTCTATTAAAGATGGGCCACAAGGAACTGATGGACAAAGTCTGCCTGAACAATGTCACCGAAGCCTTTTTGTATTCGGCGGAAGACAATTCCGTAATTCGTGAATTCTTCCTCAAATATCAAAAGACCATCGGTTTAAATCTCGGCGTTCCTAATGTCGATGAACGCCTCGATATTTCGAAGATTATTCGCTATAACCAACT
>DCUC01000036.1:2489-2725 GCA_002329705.1 Caryophanales bacterium UBA1424 | reverse complement strand
TACCCCGATTACCTGTTGCATTTTAAACGCGAAAGCATCGACGAATTAGTCGCCAAGCAAAAAGAAACGCTGGAAAACTGCGCGACTTTTGTCGGCGATGACGGAATTCTCGTTTATCTGGTGTCGACCATCAATCGCAAAGAAGGTCACTCGCTGATTATGGATTTCCTTGACCGGCACCGTGATTTTGCGCTTTTAGAAGAAAAGCAGAGATTTCCTTTTGACCCCCTCGACAC
>DCUC01000036.1:1855-2386 GCA_002329705.1 Caryophanales bacterium UBA1424 | reverse complement strand
TCGTTTCGTGAAGTCTTAAAGGGCGAGTACTACTTTGAAGTTCCGAAAATCTATAAAACCCAAAAGTCGGAAGACGGCACGATTAAGCTGCTTTTAGAATTAGGCGACGGCCACAAAATTGAGACCGCGCTCCTTCGCTATAATTACGGAAACGCTCTGTGCGTCTCCAGTCAAGTCGGATGCAATATGGGTTGCTCNNCAGATATTGGTCATGAACGCCCTCTTGAACGAAGAAGGAAAAGGCGAAGTCGTGACCC
Organism: Caryophanales bacterium UBA1424; assembly: GCA_002329705.1. Classification (GTDB taxonomy): domain Bacteria; phylum Bacillota_I; class Bacilli_A; order RFN20; family CAG-826; genus UBA1424. The sequence continues at coordinate 2,129 of DCUC01000036.1, read as the reverse complement.
ACATTGTCGTGATGGGGACGGGCGAGCCGTTTGACAATTTTGAAAATGTCATGGATTTTGTAAGAATCGCCAATCATCCGAAAGCCTTCGCCATCGGCGCGCGACGCATCACCGTCTCGACTTGTGGCATCGTTCCGCGCATCTACGAGTACGCCGATGTCGGCATGCAGGTCAACCTCGCTATTTCCCTCCACGCATCCAATGATGCATTGCGCAGTAAATTGATGCGAGTTAATCAAGCTTATCCTTTGGATAAACTTATCGAAGCGGTCAA
>DCUC01000036.1:1572-1846 GCA_002329705.1 Caryophanales bacterium UBA1424 | reverse complement strand
GCCGTGGCCTATGCCGATGAATTGTCGGATTTAATTCGCGGCATCGAAGCTTATGTCAACCTCATCCCCTATAACGCCATCGATGAAAAAGGTTTCCGCCGCAGCGACGATATCGCCGTCAAGGCTTTTCAAAATCAGCTGAGCAAACGCGGCATCACCTCGACGGTGCGCAAGGAGTTTGGAGCGGATATCGACGCCGCTTGCGGACAGCTCCGGGCCAAGGAGAAATGATGAGATTCAAAGGTAATTTCGCCTATCGCATCGATATCGGCCG
>DCUC01000036.1:837-1526 GCA_002329705.1 Caryophanales bacterium UBA1424 | reverse complement strand
AACAAACCAAAATTCATTCATCCGTTTTTCGCCAGAAGATGGCTTTCCAGTCAGATTCATCGGGCCAACAACGAGATTTACGATGCCGCCTTTTCAAATGATGCCTATAAAGATATGGGCACGACTTTAGTTGCGGCCTTAATTCTCGAAGATCATATCATCATTGCCAATATCGGCGATTCGCGCGCCTATTCGGTTCGCCATGAAGGCATGAAGCGGCTGACCAGCGACCAGACTTATGTCGATTACCTGTATCGCACCGGAAAAATCAGCAAAGACGAAATCGCCACCCACCCCAAACGCCATGTGCTCATGAACGCATTAGGAATATACCCGTCTCTGACGCTGGATATCACATCCGCGCCCTACATTGGCTTTTCCATTCTGCTNNTGCAGCGACGGCCTTTATAACAACATCAGCGAAAAAGAAATGCACGCGATTTTAACGACCGAAGAACGGCCTGAACAAAAGGTTGAAACACTGATTAAAGTCGCAAACAATAATGGCGGCTCCGACAACATCGCCATCGCTTACTGGGAGGTCATCAAGAATGATCAAAATCGGTGATAAAATCGATGATCGATATCGCATCACAAGCCGCCTCGGTACCGGCGGCATGTCCGAAGTCTACGAGGCGACTGACGTCATTTCAAAGCGCGTCGTCGCCATCAAAATCATGAAAGAAGAG
>DCUC01000036.1:436-763 GCA_002329705.1 Caryophanales bacterium UBA1424 | reverse complement strand
ACCCTTCATGAGAAGTTGCTGTTTTTGACAAAGATGCAGCCCTATGAAGCCTGTGAGATCATGCTGCAGATATTAAGCGCGGCCATCTACATTCACAATCACGGTGTTATTCACCGCGACATCAAACCGCATAATGTCTATTACATGGCGGACGGAACGATTAAGCTCGGCGATTTTGGCATCGCCACGAANNGAAGAGATGAGCAACGCCAATCCCGATGAGCACATTCTGGGGAGTGTCCACTATCTCGCTCCGGAGCTGTGCCAGGGCAAAAAACCTACCCCTCTAAGCGATATCTATGCTCTGGGCATCACCTTTTTTGAGCT
>DCUC01000036.1:0-325 GCA_002329705.1 Caryophanales bacterium UBA1424 | reverse complement strand
AGCGCCCAGGCGATGGCGGATGACATTGAAAATGTCATGAAAAACCGCAACAACTTCAAAGAGAAAAAGAGTTTTCTCTCGCGTATCTTTGGATTTAAATGAAGCAGGGAATCATCATCTCCGCCTATGGCGGTAAATTTGTCGCCAGCGCCGATGACGAGTCATATGACTTATCGCCGCGCGGTGCCGTTCGCTATAAAAGCGGCGAAGTGCTGCCGGGCGACCGCGTCCTTTTTGATGAAGGCACATCGACGATTGAAAAGATCCTCGCCCGCGAAAATAAACTCCCGCGTCCTCGCGTCAGCAATATCTCGCAAATCATGGT